>NHEI02000049.1 GCA_002171575.2 Flavobacteriaceae bacterium TMED81 | reverse complement strand
CTGATGCGCCAGATTGGGGGCAAACGGGACACCGGGTGATTGGATTGGTTGCCGAGCAACACCTCACCCAACAGACCCAAGCTGCGGTACATGATCTTCTAGAAGGCGAATCACTCGTTTTTGTTTCCACTTTTGGCGATGAAATCCGCTCGATTAGGGATTATGACCATTTGAAGCCCTGGCACTATGTCAATATGCCTTTGGATAAGCGGTATGGGGAAGAAGCACCAAACCCCAAAGGGGATGTGTATCATGCCGTAAACCATTGTGTAGGGGTTTTACAAGACACCAACGCCAGTCGGGAGGACAAGGCCTTTTATTTGCGATTGCTCGTTCACTTTGTAGGGGATTTACACCAACCCATGCATGTGGGGCGTTCCGAAGACCGCGGGGGCAACGACATCAAAGTCCTTTGGTTTGGCAAAAAAAGCAATTTACACCAGGTATGGGACAGTGATATGATCAATGGCTATCAAATGAGCTATTCCGAACTCGCCGATAACCTACCGATCTACACCCCAGCAGAACAAAACGATATTGTCAACACGACTGTACTCGACTGGATGCATGAGTCCCAATCTCATACCAAGCAAATCTATGGCAGCGTGGATCAGGATGAACGCTTGAGCTATGCCTACCAGCAAAAACACCTTCCTTTGGTCCGCGTCCGCCTGTACAAAGGGGGTTTGCGATTGGCCAAGTTGCTCAATGACATCTTTGATCCGAGTGAGGGCTAGTACACCACCAATTTGCGACTCACCACCTGACTTCCAGTGCGGATTTTGACCAGATAAACCCCTGGGCGGAGATCTCTGACTGCAATTGCTTTTGAGCGGACGTGCTCATCAACCAATTGCCCATTAAGCTTATAGAGCTGAACCTTTTCAGGGAGGCGACTCCCTTGGATATACACCACACGGGAGGCTGGATTGGGATACAGCAAAATGGGATGCTGGGGTGTATCCAATCCGAGGGTATAGCCCGTGAGCACGAAATCGTCGAGGATAAGGCGATCCGTATTTTGAACCGATATGAAGCGGAGATATAAGTCGTTAGCTGCTTGATTTACGGTAAACGTCTGTTGGACATAGCTTGCGGAGCTGACTTCTGTTTCGGAGCCGAAAGTTGTCCATGTCCTCGCATCCTTCTGCTTCTATTGGACTTGGAAAGTGACACCAGTACCGCCATTTTAGTTCCAGTGTCGCGTCCAAAAGGATACGGTACCGATTCCACCAGAAATGCCATTTGCGTTTTCTCCACGAAACTCGAGATACGATTTAAATCGTTTTCATAAATACAAAGCAACAAAAAAAATCGTAAACTACTCGTTTTTAACCGTTTAATGTCGGATAACAGCTTATGCCTTGCTTTTGGCAACGTATTTGCCAATCATATCAAATTCCAGATTGACTTGATCTCCGGGCTGGAGTTGGTGGAAGTTGGTATGTTCGTAGGTATATGGGATAATGGCCACACGGCAACGGTCTTTGGTTACATTAAAAACAGTCAAACTCGTTCCGTTGACACACAAAGATCCTTTTTCGATGATGAGATTCTGGTTTTTGGAAGAAAACTGAAAGTCAAACAGCCAACTGCCGCCTTGATCTTCAACGCCAACACACTCTCCAACTTGGTCAACATGCCCTTGTACCAAATGCCCATCGAGGCGATCGCCGAGCTTCATGGCGCGTTCCAAATTGATTTTTCGACCTACCGTCCACATGCCCAATGCCGATTTTTGAAGGGTCTCATGCACAGCGGTTACCGTATAGATATCGTCTTGGATATTCACAACGGTCAAACACACCCCATCGTGCGCCAAGCTCTGATCGATTTTGAGTTCTTTTGCCAAGTTGCTGTGAATATGGAAATGGAGATTGTTCTGTTCCTTTTCCATCTTGACAAGCTCGCCCATCGTTTCGATTATCCCTGTAAACATCGCATTGAATTTGTGTAACTTTGCCAAAAATACGCATAAAAATGAGCATGACCATTGGCATATCGATTGGCGACCCAAACGGGATTGGTCCCGAGGTGGTCCTCAAGACCTTTGCCGATTCGGAATTGTTGACGGTTTGCACACCCATCGTATATGCCCATTTTGATTTTGTAAATCAACAAGCCACCCATTTCGATTTGCAACTCCCCATCGAGCGAATGCACGACCAGCCCAAAAAAGGGGTGTTGAATGTGGTGGACTGCTGGACAGAATCTTTCCAGCCCCAATACGGCGAAGTGGATGCGAAAGCGGGGCAATTATCGGTAACGTCTTTGGTGGCTGCAACAGCGGATTTACAAAAGGGAAATATCAATGCCTTAGTCACAGCGCCCATCCACAAGGCAGCCATCCAAAGCGAGGATTTTCGCTTTCCGGGGCATACCGATTATTTGGCGCAGGCGTTCGACGGAGACGCGCTGATGTTTTTGGTGCATCCAGAACTTCGGGTTGCCTTGGTGACCGACCATGTGGCGGTCAAAGACATCGCCCGACATATCACAACTGATCGCATAGCGCAAAAGCTCAACGCCGTTGCCAACTCTCTTCAACAGGATTTTGGCATTGCAAATCCGCGTATTGCCGTGCTTGGACTCAATCCGCATGCGGGAGATGAAGGGGTCATTGGCGATGAGGAAGTCAGCATGCTCGAACCCTTGTTACAAACCCACCAAATCGACAAGACAGAAATCAGCGGACCCTTTTCGGCAGATGCCTTTTTTGGATCAGAATCCTACAAAAACTACGACGCCATTTTGGCGATGTATCACGATCAGGGCTTGATCCCGTTTAAAACCCTCTCATTTGGGCAAGGCGTCAATTTTACAGCTGGCTTGTCGGCGGTTCGCACTTCTCCCGACCACGGAACGGCTTTTGGCATTGCGGGAACAGGACAGGCAAACCTCCAATCCTTTCGGCAGGCAGTACAGACTGCCATCGAAGTTGTGAAGAGACGAAACATCTCGACCTAGTGAAAAAAACGCGATAAAAAACAAGATGCGCACAAGAGGTTTGCCTTTGTGTGTTTTTTGTTATCTTTGGCGCCCGTAATGTTGAGATAAAATGGAAGCGAACGCAGATTTTGACATTCAGTTTTCAGGACTTAAAGATGGCGTTCACACTTTTGACTTTCAACTTTCGGAATCGTTCTTTGAGATTTTCGACAATGAAGAATTCAACGCTGTTCAAGCCAAGGCAGTGGTAAACCTTCACAAAAAGCCAACCCTAATGGAAGCGGAGTTTTCCTTGGAAGGCCATGTGAATGTCAACTGCGATTTGACCAATGAACCCTTTGACTTAGCTGTGTCCAACAGCTTTCAAATGGTGGTCAAGTTTGGCCCTGCGTACAGTGATGATCACGAAGACATGATCGTGTTGCCGCATGGCTCCCATCAGTTCAACGTGACCCAGCAACTCTACGAGCTATTGGTGCTCAGTGTACCCCAAAAACGGGTACACCCAGGCGTAGAAGACGGCACCATGAATTCTGAAGTTCTCGAAAAGCTTGACCAGCTCAAGCCCTCAGCGAACAACCACAGCGCACAGCGTGAAACAGATCCACGTTGGGATGCATTGAAAAAATTAAAAAAGAAGTAGCATTATGGCTCATCCAAAACGAAAAATATCCAAAACGCGTCGCGACAAACGCCGAACGCACTACAAGGCGACTAGCCCACAGATTGCAGTTTGCTCAACAACTGGCGAGGCGCATTTATACCACCGTGCACACTGGCATGAAGGTAAATTGTATTACAGAGGCAAAGTGCTGATCGATAGCACAGCCGAGACAGCTTAAACGCTGCATCGATTCATAAATAAACGCCTTTCGGGGCGTTTTTTATTTTTCAAAAAATCCAAAAAAATCGATTTTTTTGGCTAAAAACGGTCATTTTTTAGTAATTTTCGCCCCAATTTGCGTCATTTTTTAAAAAAACAGCGCATATGAGTATAGGACGAACCGCAGCGATCACAGCCGTGGGAGCTTATGTTCCCGATGAAGTGCTTTCCAATGCAGATTTAGAGCAAATGGTGGACACTTCTGACGACTGGATCAGCACCCGAACCGGGATTTCAGAACGGAGAATGTTAAAAGACAAACCCACTTCGTTTATGGCAATTCAGGCGGCGAAAAACCTTATCGATCGTTCGTCAATCGATCCAAAAACCATCGACCTTGTTCTTGTCAGCACCGCAACACCAGATATGTTGATTGCAGCTACTGCCGCTCATGTGGCGACAGAAATTGGGGCGAACAATGCCTTTGGCTATGACTTGCAAGCGGCTTGCTCGGGCTTTCTTTATGGGATGTCCACTGCAGCTGCCTATGTCAGTTCGGGGCGCTATCAGCGTGTGTTGCTCATCGGAGCCGATAAAATGTCTTCGATTATCGACTATAGCGACCGCACCACTTGTATCATTTTTGGAGATGGTGCAGGGGCTGTTTTGTTTGAGCCAAATGAAGAAGGCCTTGGGTTTCAGGATGAGTATTTTCGTTCCGACGGCGTCGGCCGTGAGCATCTCTACATCAAAGCAGGGGGTTCGATGCTACCAGCATCGGCAGAAACCGTATCGAACGGTCAGCATTTTCTGCGTCAAGACGGGAAAACGGTATTTAAATTTGCCGTTTCAAATATGGCAGATGCAGCGACTAAGGTGATGGAACGAAATGAATTAGCAGCAGACGACATTGATTTTTTTGTGCCGCATCAAGCCAATAAAAGAATCATAGATGCGACCGCACAGCGCACGGGTGTTGACCCCGAAAAAGTNCTCTCCAATATTTCATCTTACGGCAATACGACTGCCGCAACCCTACCGCTGATTTTATCAGATTTTGAACACCGCTTTCAAAAAGGAGANAACTTGATGTTTGCTGCTTTTGGNGGTGGATTTACGTGGGGTGCAGCATGGCTNAAATGGGCNTATAACTCTTAAAACAATAACACAAACAATATGGAACTNAAAGAAATCCAAAATCTAATCAAATTTGTCGCCAAGTCAGGNGTCAANGAAGTTCATGTCGAAATGGGCGAGACCAAAGTNACCATCAAAACAGGTGGTGATGTGGTCCAGCAGGTGGTGACTACNCCCGCAGCGATTGAAGCAGCTCCTGCACCAGCGCCTNTGGCAACACCANCGACACCCGCAGANCCAGNACCAGCAGCNCCNGCAGCTGTTGCGACAGAAAACGANAANCACATTACGATCAAATCGCCGATTATCGGTACGTTTTATCGCAAACCATCNCCTGANAAACCAAANTTTGCNGAGGTNGGCGACCAAGTCAGCGAAGGCCAAGTCCTTTGTGTGGTAGAAGCCATGAAGCTTTTTAACGAAATTGAGTCGGAAGTGTCAGGNACCATTGTCAAGATNCTTGTGGACGATTCCTCACCAGTTGAGTTTGATCAGCCACTGTTTGTCATNGACCCTTCATAATCACCAAACCAAGTGAAGATGTTTAACAAAATACTANTCGCCAATCGTGGCGAAATNGCTTTACGTGTGATTCGAACCTGTCGCGAAATGGGTATCGGAACCGTTGCCGTGTANTCAAAAGCCGATGAAGAAAGCTTACACGTCAAGTTTGCAGACGAAGCCGTTTGTATCGGTCCTGCACCAAGTGCGGAATCCTATCTTAAAATTCCAAACATCATTGCAGCAGCNGAAATCACAAATGCCGACGCCATTCACCCCGGNTATGGGTTTTTGTCTGAAAANGCCAAGTTTTCNAAAATCTGTGACGAACACAAGATTAAATTTATCGGNGCATCAGCCGATATGATCAGTAAAATGGGCGACAAGGCCACAGCCAAGGCAACNATGAAAGCNGCNGGTGTGCCAACGATTCCCGGTTCAGAAGGACTGATTAAAGACTTTNCANAGTGTAAAAAACTCGCCAAAAAAGTNGGATACCCCGTCATGCTNAAAGCCACAGCTGGTGGTGGTGGAAAAGGAATGCGCGCAGTTTGGTCAGAAGACGATCTTCAAAAAGCGTGGGATAGCGCAAGACAAGAAGCCAAAGCATCTTTTGGAAACGATGGGATGTANATGGAAAAACTGATNGANGANCCACGNCANATCGAAATTCAAGTGGTTGGNGACTCATTTGGAAAGGCCTGTCANCTCTCAGAAAGAGACTGNTCTGTCCAGCGTCGTCACCAAAAATTGACCGAAGAAACCCCTTCTCCGTTTATGACGGATAAANTGAGGGAAAAAATGGGGAAANCCGCTGTAAAAGCCGCCGAATATATCAAATATGAAGGGGCAGGAACAGTTGAGTTTTTGGTGGACAAACACCGCAATTTCTATTTTATGGAAATGAACACGCGGATTCAGGTTGAACACCCGATNACCGAACAAGTGATTGANTATGACTTGATTNCNGAGCAAATCAAAGTGGCTGCTGGNCATCGATTGAGCGGAAAAGATTATTATCCCAAACTCCACTCNATCGAATGTCGTATCAATGCNGAGGATCCATATAATGATTTTCGCCCGTCTCCAGGGGTGATTCAAACCTTGCACACGCCTGGTGGACATGGGGTTCGTTTGGACACCCACGTTTATGGGGGNTATGTGATTCCCCCTCACTACGACTCCATGATTGCCAAGCTGATTACCACTGCACAAACACGACAAGAGGCCATCAATAAAATGAAACGTGCNCTTGATGAATTTGTAATCGAAGGCATCAAAACAACCATTNCGTTTCATCGTCAGTTGATGGATCATCCNGATTACGTTGCGGGGAATTATNCCACAAAGTTTATGGNAGACTTTGAGATGAAACCCTTGTAGTCGATNNTTNCACCAAATAAAAAAGCCCTCAAANNAGGGCTTTTTTNATGATTGGTTTTTNGGATNAACGGATCAGATATTCAGCGATTTGAACCGTATTGGTTGCAGCCCCTTTGCGGAGGTTGTCAGCCACAATCCATAGNTTTAAGCCATTCTGTTGNGATTCATCTTTGCGAATACGCCCCACAAANACNTCGTCTTTGCCTTCNNCATCNAGGGGCATGGGATAGCTGTTGTTTGCCAAATCATCAACAACTACCACACCNGGGGTATTGTTGAGCAGNTCACGAACCTCNTCCAAATCGGCCTCTNGGGAAAGGGTGAGATTGACGGACTCGCTATGTCCCCCGACCACAGGGATACGAACCGCCGTAGCTGTGACCTTGATATTGGGATCCAAAATTTTATGGGTTTCATTGACCAATTTCATTTCCTCTTTGGTATAGCCATTGTCCATAAANACATCACAGTGCGGCAAGGCGTTGCGATGAATCGGATGCGGATAGGCCTTTTCGCCATACGTTCCGTTGTACTCGTCTTCCAGTTGTTGTACGGCTTTCACTCCCGTTCCCGTNATCGATTGATAGGTTGAAACGACAACACGCTCNATTCCATATCGTTTGTGAAGGGGCGCAAGTGCCATCACCATTTGAATNGTAGAGCAATTTGGATTGGCAATGATTTTGTCATCNGGNGTTAANTGATCTGCNTTGATTTCGGGAACAATGAGNTTGTGATCGGGATGCATCCGCCAAGCAGATGAATTGTCAATGACCGTTGTTCCNACGGCAGCAAATTTNGGTGCCCAATCGAGGGAAGTTTGCCCCCCAGCAGAAAACAACGCAAAGTCTGGCGCACGCTCAACGGCTTCTTCAAGCCCAATTACGGTATAGTCCTTTCCTTGAAAGGAAATCGTTTTTCCAACCGAACGCGCCGAAGCGACAGGCAGGAATTCTGTAATAGGAAAATTTCGTTCTTCGAGAACACTTCGCATGATTTCACCNACCATTCCGGTGGCGCCGACNACTGCAACTTTCATTTCTTTGNATTTAGGTGAGCAAAAATAAAGATAAAACCAACACCCTTAGCNAAAAGATTTTGAAAACTCAAAAAAATAACAANATGTTATAAATATAACAATTAAGANACAATCACTCTGNGAACGCGTTGCGAAATGGCAGTNAGNAGCTCATAAGAAATCGTTTGGGCGTGTTCGGCAACCTCTTCNGCNCTGGTTTGNGTGTCTCCAAAAAGAATGACNTCGTCTCCTTCTTGGCAGTCGATGTTTGTGACATCAACCATAATCATATCCATACACACATTGCCCAAGATTGNNGCTTTATGTCCGTGGATCACNACGGCTCCTTTTCCTTTGCCATAGAGTCGTCCAATCCCGTCGGCATGACCAATCGGGAGGGTCGCAGACCGTGTTGGTTTNTCGGCGACAAAACCNCGGTTATAGCCCACGGCNTCTCCCACNTTGACCTCGTGGATTTGAGAAATTACAGTTTTCAATACCCCNACTGGACGNAGGANCTCACTGACTTCCTTTTGATTGCCATAGCCATACAACCCAATCCCACAGCGNACCATATCGTNATGCGCTTCNGGGNAGTTAAAGACGCCCGAGGTGTTGAGNACATGATAGATTGGATTGTTTCCAAAGACGGGCTTGAGCAANTCGAANTGNTNAAGTTGANCTTGCGTAAANGTCCTTTCAGCGGGGTCTTCAGTTGCAGCCAGATGNGANAATACACCCTGTANATGAACAGATGACGATTTGAGATGTTGTTGGAGGGTGTGCCGTTCATCAACCGAAAAGCCCAATCGGTGTAGCCCNGTATTAAACTTNAGGTGAATNGGATATGCTTTTGTTTTTTGCGCTGTCAAAACNGCTTCAAGGGCATGGAGAATTCGCCAAGAATACACACAGGGTTCGAGTTGATGCGCAATCAAGTTTGACAGCTCATGAATTTGGGGGTGAAGNACCAANATTGGAATTTGAATCCCAGCGTTTCGCAGGGCAATCCCTTCCCNTACATAGGCAACCCCGAGGTAGTCTGCCCCTTCTTTTTCCAAAAAACGCCCAATGGCTGTGGCATNNGATCCATAGGCAAATGCTTTGACCACCACCAAGATTTTGGTGTCGNTTTGTANTTGTTTTTTAATCTGCTGGAAGTTGTGTCTCAGNGCGGGCAGATGAATTTCAAATCGCGTTCCTTCAGCCACTTTTCTTTCTTTTGTTGTCTTTCCGNTTGTCGGTTTTCTTGGGGGTTGTTTTGTCCATACCCATCGCGTGATAATAGGCGGCTCNGCTCAGGGGTTCATATTCNCCAGTTTGTCCCAGAAAAACCAAATTATCGTCATCNGATTTACGGAAACTATATTGAGCGAGATTGCCGGTATGCGTACATACAGCATGTACTTTCGTNACATACTCTGCGGTAGCCATCAAGTTGGGCANGGGGCCAAAGGGGTTGCCTTTGTAGTCCATATCCAAACCAGCGACAATCACGCGAATCCCTTTGTTGGCAAGGTCATTGCAAACCGAAANGATTTCGTCGTCAAAAAACTGNGCTTCATCAATCCCCACCACATCACAGTCATCGGCGAGAATGCGAATATTGGCCGCAGCAGGCACGGGNGTTGANCGNATTTCATTGGCATCGTGCGAAACCACTTTGTCATCATCATAGCGNTTGTCAACAGTCGGCTTAAAGATTTCGACTTTTTGTTTNGCAAACTNTGCGCGCTTGAGNCGTCGAATCAACTCTTCTGTTTTTCCAGAAAACATGGAACCACAAATCACTTCGATCCANCCGAATTGCTCTTTTTGATTTACCGTATTTTCNAGAAACATANGAANTGTTTTTGNGATTTACCCGCCTAACAAAGGTATTAAAATCAACTCACCAAATGATGAAGCTGNGGATAAATTATGACAATCTGTTTTGCGAGAGTTTATTTGCAAAAGAAATGACTTATCTTTAATCCTCAACATATATAAGCCCACTAAATACAAGAGTTTGCAAATTGAACCATCCACACTTTATGTCGTTCCAACGCCGATAGGTAATTTGACCGATATCACCCATCGCTCTCTTTCCGTTTTGTCGGAAGTGGAGTTGGTTTTGTGTGAGGACACCCGGGTCAGTCGCAAGTTGCTCAACCATTATGACATCGATACACCAACCAAGTCGTATCATATGCACAATGAGCATCGCACGGTTGACAGTTTGGTCGAGCAACTCCAACAAGGGATATCCATGGCATTGATTTCCGATGCAGGTACCCCTGCGATTTCCGATCCAGGGTTTTTATTGGTCAGGGCATGTTTACAAGCGGGACTTCGGGTGATCACCCTACCGGGACCAACCGCCTTTATCCCCGCATTGGTGCAAAGTGGGTTTCCCACAGACCGTTTTGTTTTTGAGGGGTTTTTACCTCACAAAAAAGGGCGAAAGTCTCGACTTTCTCAACTCGCTGAAGAAACCAAAACCATTGTATTGTATGAGTCTCCTCACCGCATCGTGAAGACGTTGGTACAGTGTGCTGAAGTGATGGGACCTGACAGACCTGCATCAATTTCCAGAGAGTTGACCAAAGCATTTGAGGAAACGGTACGAGGAACATTGGAAGAACTCGAAGCACATTTTACGACTCATCCGCCCAAAGGCGAATTTGTACTCGTCATTCAAGGAAAAAACTGATATGCGCTGGCTTGTTCAACCCAACCCCAATCCAGAGACTGTGCAATCACTTGCCAAAGCATTGAGCGTACCATCTGTTGTTGCGCAACTCTTGGTGCAAAGAGGGGTCACCACTTTTGATGCAGCCAAACAATTTTTTCGTCCCGACTGGAGTGATCTGCACGATCCTTTTTTGATGAAAGACATGAAGAAAGCAGTTGATCGCCTACAAGATGCCATCAACAATAACGATACCATCATGGTGTTTGGCGATTATGATGTGGATGGGACAAGTGCAGTCTCATTACTTGTGCACTATTTACAGCATCAAAAGATGGAGGTCATGTCATATATCCCCGATCGCTATGCGGAGGGCTATGGACTTTCACAGCAAGGGATTGACAAGGCCGTTGCGGAAGGGGTGAAGTTGTTGTTCACTTTGGACTGTGGGATCAAGGCAGTTGACCTGATTGCGGATGCCAACCAAAAGGGGATTGATGTGATTGTCTGTGACCACCACACGCCAGGGGAACAACTCCCTGCTGCGCATGCGGTTTTGGACCCGAAGCGACCCGATTGCAACTACCCCTTTGATGGGCTTTGCGGTTGTGGGGTGGTGTTTAAACTCATCCAAGCCCATGCAAGTACAATGGGAATTGAGGTACAAGAATTGCAGCCGTATTTAGATTTGGTCGCCACAGCATCAGCGGCAGATATTGTGCCCATTCTCGACGAGAATCGGGTGCTTACCTATTTTGGGATGCAAGTCTATCAGCAGTCTCCACGCCCGGGCTTGATGGCTTTATTGGGTGAACGAAAACAACGAGCAGTTTCCGTTACCGATCTGGTTTTTCGGGTGGCGCCTCGTATTAATGCAGCAGGTCGCATGAAGCATGGAACCTATGCCGTGGAGCTACTATTGAGCGACAGCATAGAAGAAGCGACCAAACGCGCTGAAGCGATTGAGGTGTTTAACGAGGATCGAAAAACATTGGATAGAGAGATTACCGAACAGGCCCTAGCACAAATCGAAGAGAGCGGACAAACCGACAAGGCAAGTACCGTTGTTTATGACCCAGATTGGCACAAGGGTGTGATTGGGATTGTGGCTTCACGACTAATCGAAACGCATTATAAACCCA
The DNA here is from genome assembly GCA_002171575.2 of Flavobacteriaceae bacterium TMED81. Lineage (GTDB taxonomy): Bacteria > Bacteroidota > Bacteroidia > Flavobacteriales > Flavobacteriaceae > UBA724. The sequence continues at coordinate 2,922 of NHEI02000049.1, read as the reverse complement.
CGGTGGTTTTTACGCGTTCTGGGGATGTACTCACCGCCTCAGCACGTTCGGTTCGGGGCTTTGATTTGTATGCCGCCCTATCCGCATGCCAAGACCATATCATTCAGTTTGGGGGTCATAAATATGCGGCGGGCTTAACGATTCGCCCCGAACAATACGATGGTTTTTGTCAGCGGCTTGAAGAGGTGGTATCAAAACAAATACAACCCGAACAACAAGAGCGTACTTTGTCAATCGATATGGAAATCCCCATTGCGGAAATCACGCCCAAGTTTTATCGAATTATCAATCAGATGGCGCCATTTGGCCCAGGCAATATGCGACCGGTGTTCTTGTCAAAAGGAGTTGTAGATCGCGGTTATGCCAAGCGAGTTGGTTCTGATGAGACCCATCTCAAGTGTTCGTTTGTGGCGGGTGTTCAATCGATTGATGCCATCGGATTTGGATTGGGGGATGCCTTAGAAATCGTGCAGTCTTCGACTTGTGATATTGCCTATGTGGTTGACGAAAATGAGTGGAATGGCAAAACGAGTTTGCAGTTAAATCTCAAGGGATTAAAATGAATTTTTTCGTAGGCTTGTAAAGTTGACGTATAAAAAAACCCTCCGCAGGGGAGGGTTTTTTAATCAATTTGTGATTCGTTTAGAACATATATTTTAAACTCACATTAAATGACCTTGGATTACCATAACTATATCCATATTGTCTACGGCTTGATATATACTCATTATCAAGTAAATTATAAACATTGGCTCTTAGCCTTGCATTATTATCTCCAAGACTAAATTTATATGTTATCCCTAAATCCATTACATTATAATCGTCTAACTCTTCGGCTTGATATGTTGATCCACCTAATGATGCATTAAGAACATCTTCTACGTCAATAAATCCAAATAAATCGTAATAAAAGTTGACTCTAGCATCAGCATAGATATTAGTAGAAATTTTGGTATCAAAGCTAACCCCAAATGAAGTCTGAGGAGCTTGACCAACTTTTACTTCATTTACGTCCAAACTACCATCTGTAGATGTTTGAACTTGCGTTTCTGCATCAGTAATCTCCAACTTGTAAGGAGTTGTACCAGAGTAATTCCAGTCTCCAAAAGATCCAATTATTGACACATTAGATACATTGTCAATTTTATAATCTAGTTGAAACTCAATACCGTTATGTTTTTGAGTAACATCATAAAGTCTGTAAAATAGACTATTATCATCCGGGTCTGTCTCGCTAAAAGCAACATATCTATTTCCCCATTCAGTTGAGTAGAGATCTAACATAAACCGAATATTGCTTGTTTCATATCGGTATCCTGCTTCAAATCCAAGAATTTCTTCGTTGTCAACATCACCATCATTTACCCATGCGTTACTATATCTAGAATCATCTATTACACTTTCAAAAAATGGTTGCCTTGAGTAAAATCCAGCGTTTGCAAATATCCGTCCATTTTCACCAACAACATAAGAAACACCACCTTTGAGATTATACCCGTCAAAAGTAAGTTTTGTTGATTTTCCAAGACCATCGCCATACCCTGTCATTCTACCGTCACGTTGCATTGTTTGTGAAGAAACAGAAGCTTGCACAAAAGCAGAGAAACTATCGTTTGCATATTCTGCTTGTCCGAATCCACCAAAATAATTAATTGTTTCTGAGTAGTCTCGATCGTAACGCTGGTCAGGTGTTGCATAATCTCCAAAAAATGCAGCCCAAGGATCTGCATCATAAGTCTTAGTTATAGTATAGTCATCTGGACGACTGTTTCTAAAATTATCAGTGTAACCATTTAGCCCATACAAATCAACAATTTGACGGAAGTGGGTACCAGTGTAGGTTCTGTAATCAAAACCAACATTGTAGGTAATGTCTCCGCCATTGTCTACATTTAAATTTGAGATTACACCATACCAATCATGTATGTTCATTGAAGCTCGTCTGGCATATGAGTCGCCAAAATTTCCATAACCACTTGTATCTGCTGAAGCAATATTATTGACTTGGATAGCATCAAAATCAATTTCTCTATTATCTAGTCGAACACGACCTCTTCCAACTCCTCCAGTACCGCCACCACGACCCCAAGAGCCGTAGATAACAGTTGATAAGTCAAGAATGTCATTAATATCCCAATCCCAAGTGAAATTTGCTACAGGTTTGTGATAGAAGTTTCTTCTTTCAGAATGCTCTTCTCCTTTGTAAAGCCCACCATTTTGGTTAGCATCAATGCCATACTCTTCATAGTATTCTAAACTCTGGTCAAAGTTTTGGTGGTGCCATTGAGGCGCTCCAGTGAATAACAAATTAAAATTATGGTTAGCATTTGGCTTGTAGCCTACAGAAAAGAAATAAATCTGGCCTTGACCTTGTGTCCATTTAGCCCATTTCTTAGCGCCCTGCCAATGATCTAAAAGCATAGAAAAAGATAAACCAGAATCCATCAGCCCTGTATTGTAAGCAAATGAAGTTTTGTAATATTCATTAGAACCAACTAATTGTCTTAAATACCCACCTTTTCTTGCCTCTGTTGTTTTAGTTACAATGTTTACAGTTCCACCAACAGATGAAATGGCAAGTTTAGAAGAACCAAGACCTCTTTGTACCTGAACTTGTTGAGCAACATCACTCATTCCAGACCAATTAGACCAAAATACTAAACCGTCTTCTACAGCATTAATAGGCTGTCCATTTAAAAGAAGAGCTGTATTTGCTTGATTAAAACCTCTAGTAAAAACTTCGGCTTCACCAAACCCCCCAGAAGTAGCTGTAACAAAAACTCCTGGAACCATTTTTAAGGTTTCAGCAAATTCAACGTTACCAACTCCCTTAAGTTCAAATTCCTCAGCAGTAATAGTACTAACAGCAACTGGAGTAACTCGATCTTTAGCAAGGTCGATAACTCCGTCACCCACAACTAC
>NHEI02000048.1 GCA_002171575.2 Flavobacteriaceae bacterium TMED81 | reverse complement strand
TCGCTTTGGTTTTGATATTTAACTGCGGAGCCAAGGTGTTTACTAAAGTTGATTTTCCAACGCCACTATGCCCAGAAAGCATACAAGTTTTGGATTTCATAAGGGATTTTACCTGATCAACATTGGTTCCAGTGAGCGCTGAAATTTCAACACAATGATAACCGACATCCTTATAAACTTCTTTAAGCTGACGGAGTTCATCCATTTCCTGTTTTGAGTAAGTATCTTCCTTGTTGAACAATAAAACAACTTCAATTCCAAAGGCCTTAGCCGTTGCCAAAAATCGATCGATAAAAGCAGAATAAGTCACAGGGTTATTCAGCGTAATCAACAAAAAGGCAATGTCAATATTCGCTGCAAGAATATGGATTTGCTTTGAAAGGTTTACCGATTTACGGACAATATAGTTTTTTCGATCATGGATGGTTTGGATAACTCCTTCCTCCTGATTTTCGGCTACCGAAATGGTCACACGATCCCCAACCGCAACGGGGTTGGTACTCGAAATCTGATCGGTTCTGAATTTGCCCTTTATCCGACACGAAACAGATATCCCTGTATCTGTTTTCACAGTATACCAACTTCCTGTCGATTTATAAACCGTTCCTTCCACAGCTTACAAGGTAAGACTTTTCAATCTTAGGTGTTGATCACCTTCTCTTGATGATTGATCGATTCCTGATGAATCGCTTTGAACATGCGTAATACAAACTCTTCACTCAATCCATGTTTTTCTCCTTCGAGAATCATCTTTCCCAAAATCTCATTCCAACGTTTGGATTGTAAAACAGCTACATTGTGTTCTTTCTTCAAAGTACCGATATCGACAGAAATATTCATCCGCTTTCCTAATGTTTCAAGCAAACTGTGGTCAATCACATCAATTTGAGCGCGAAGGGTATCGAGCTTGTTGACATAACTTTCTGCATCGGCTGTTGTTTTTCGAATGCGAAGATCTTTCATCATTTGAACGAGAGTTTCTGGCGTAATTTGCTGTGCCGCATCGCTCCATGCATTATCCGGGTCGCGATGGGATTCAATCATCAAACCGTCAAAATTCAAGTCCAGTGCTGTTTGCGATACGTCTTGTAAAATATCACGCCGTCCGCAAATATGTGATGGATCACAAATCAAAGGAAGGTCAGGGAATCGGTTTTGCAACTCAATCGCCAATTGCCATTCTGGATTGTTGCGATATTTTGTTTTTGCATAACTCGAAAACCCACGGTGAATCACACCCAAATTTTTGATGTCAGACGTGTATAATCGCTCAATCCCACCAAGCCAAAGCGCCAAGTCAGGGTTTACTGGGTTTTTTACAAGAACGATTTTGTCTGTACCCTGAAGTGCGTCTGCAATCTCCTGTACAATAAACGGACTGACCGTTGATCGAGCACCAATCCAAAGCACGTCAATATCCGCTTCTAAAGCAAGCTTCACATGATCTTTATTGGCGACTTCAGTGGCGGTCATCATTCCCGTTTCTTCTTTGACGCGCTGCAACCACTTTAATCCGATGGCTCCAACGCCTTCAAAATTTCCAGGTCGGGTTCTTGGTTTCCAAATCCCTGCTCGATAAATTGTGGCATCGGTATCCTTGAGTTGGTGTGCGATGTCCATTACTTGCTCTTCGGTCTCTGCGCTACAAGGACCCGCAATCACGAGGGGATGAGAGAGGTTAAAGGCATGTAGCCATTTACCCATTGCTTTATTATTTTCCATTTGTCTTTATTTCAGGTTTTAAAATATGTGTGATTGTATTAATTTTCTTCATTTCTTCCACTAGCGTGGTGAAATCATCATTTGCCAATAGGGATTTAAAATATTCCATATTGGAAATGTATTCGTCAAGTGTTTCGATGACGTTTTGCTTGTTTTGCTTAAAAATCGGCATCCACATTTCAGGGGAGCTTTTTGCCAAACGAACAGTCGATGAGAATCCACTTCCCGCCATGTCGAATATGTTTTGCTCATCTTCCTCTTTTTCCATGACAGTTTTTCCAAGCATAAATGAGGTAATATGCGATAGATGCGATACATAGGCGATATGCCGATCATGCGCAATCGGTTCTATTTCACGAAGCTGCATTCCCAAATTGGTAAAAATAGAGCGCGCACGCTCCAATAATTCAGGTCTTGTTTTATGGGTTTCACAAAGCATATTGACTTTGTCTTTATACAGGTTGCGAATGGCAGCTTGGGGACCTGAGAACTCCGTTCCAGCGATTGGGTGACATGCCAAAAACTGTTCGCGTTTTGGATGTTGAGCGACCGACTCACAGATCGCCGTTTTGGTCGACCCCATATCGATGACCAAGGTGTTTGGACCTACTGAATCAAGAATCTTTGGTAAAAGAAATGCTGTTGCCTCAACTGGAATGGCAACAGATACCAAGTCCATCTCTTTTAACTCCTCGATTGTGGCACGATGATCGATCAAACCCAATTCCATTGCATTTGACAACGTGGCTTCCGTTCGACTCACTCCGTATACCAAAACACTGGGGTGCACACTTTTCAGATCTAATGCCAAAGACCCATTCATCAAACCAACACCGATCAAACCTACTTTCATTTCGCTAATCGATTTAAAGCTTCTACAATCTGACCTTTATCAATACATAGCGAGAACCGGATGTATCCTTGGCCTGCGCTTCCGAAAATGGTGCCAGGCGCTAAAAAAATATGTTTTTCATGCAGGAGCTGATCAATAAAACGCTCACTGTCATTGTGCCCATCGGGAAGTTTTGCCCATACAAACATCCCACTGTTGTCCCTGCTGAATGTACATCCCATGGCTTCTGCCAATTTCCAAACTTGCTCTCTTCGCTCTCTGTATATGGCATTGATACGATCAAACCAAGATTGTGGTTGCTGCAAGGCAGCAATCGCACCCTGTTGGATTCCATAAAACATGCCCGAATCCATATTGCTTTTGACCTTAAGGACATGATTGATGTTCTCATTAGATCCGCTTAGCATTCCCATTCGCCAACCAGCCATGTTAAACGACTTGCTCAACGTATTCAGCTCCATGATATGAGATTTGTCATCGCTATTTTGGAAGATACTCTGTGGCTGGTCTGTGAGTACAAAACTGTATGGATTGTCATTGACCAACAAAATGCCGTTTTCTTTAGCCCATCCAACAAGCTCGGTCAAAAGTTGGGAGTCAATGGTTGTTCCAGTTGGCATATGTGGACTATTAATCCACATCAATCGAACCTTTGTACAGTCAATGCGTTTAAGCTCCTCAAGGTTTGGTTGCCAATGGTGATCTTCCTCGAGATTGTAAAATACTGCTTCTGCTTCTACCAATCTCGTGACAGAGGTATAGGTTGGGTAACCCGGATTGGGCACCAATACTTGGTCGCCAGGGTTGAGGAATGCCATCGAAATGTGCATAATCCCTTCTTTAGATCCCAACAAGGGTAGAATTTCATTTTCTGGATTTAGGGTTACGCCATATTGCTTTTGATAAAAGTCTGCAATGGCCTCACGCAACGCAGGGATGCCTTGATAGCTTTGATATTTGTGTGCAGTGGGGTGCAACATACTGTTGTGAAGGGCATCGACCACCTCTTGAGGCGGGGGGAGATCAGGACTGCCAATACCCATGTTAATCACGGGCTTACCCGACGCAATCATCGCACGTACTTCCCGTAACTTTTTGGAGAAATAATACTCCTGAACACGATCTAGTCTTCTTGCTGTCATGGTGTTTTAGATTGGTATTCTCCTAAAATTTTAAATGAGGTTGCCATAATTTCCAACAGCGACTTGGCCTTTCGATAGTTGGCAGGGTCATCAAATGTAACATCGACAAAAAAGGCATACTTACCGGGTGTTTCAATCACTGGTAAGGATTGTATTTTGGTGAGATTCAATTTGCAGTCACTCATCACATTAAGGGCTGTTGCCAAACTTCCGCGTTTGTGATCCAGAACAAATTTCCAAGCCGCTTTTGAAATATTTTCAATTGTTTGATCTGCTGTTTTTTGAACAATGACAAAACGGGTGACGTTATCTTTAATCGTTTGAATTGACTCGCGAATGACTTGAAGACCATACAGGTCAGCCGCAAGCCGACTGGCAATCGCGCCTTTCCCAATTTGGTTATTGCCACTGATTTCCTTGGCGACAGCTGCTGTATCTGAACTTTCAACTAGCTTGATATGTGGGTGGGATTGAAAAAATTGTTTACACTGCAGGAGTGCCATCGGATGTGAGTGTACTTCTTGAATGTCCGAAATGCTTTGCCCTGGCATGGCCATCAGATTATGGGTAATGCTTAAGAAATGCTCACCGACAATGGATAAATCATACTGATCAAGCAAGGCGTAATTGGGCAAAATCGAGCCAGCAATCGAGTTTTCTATGGCCATGACTGCTTGCTTGCATTGGTCATTTACAACCGACTGCACCAGCAGGTCAAATGAATCGCATGGCAATATCTCTATCTGATTTCCAAAATATTGCTGTGCCACTTCATCGTGAAATGACCCTTTGATCCCTTGTATCGCAATTGTTGCTTTCATATCAAAAAAAAAGTCCTGATGTTGTTGTCAGGACTTTCTTGTATTTGTTTCATCGTATCGTATTACAAATCGCCCTGCTCCGTTTGAGAAGTATAAAAAGCGCTGTAATAGTATAACGTGTTATTCATAACGAATGCAAATGTAAGTGCATCTCCTGAAAAAACAAATGTTTATATGATTTTTTTGTAGGTTTAATTCAAGGTTTTATCAATTCATATGATATTCATTATAATGAAGAAGGAGCAGAATTTATCACCCAACGATATTACGAAGTCTTAGAAACTGTCCTTGAATAGCTATAATTGAAACGGCGGTACCCTAATTTCAATCAAAACACTTCTTTGGCAATGGCGTGGATATTATCCGATTTGCCCATCGAATAGTAGTGCTGCAAAGGATGAGAATATTGCACCCATTGCCGTTGCAAAGGTGTGACCCGCCTCTGCCCCTTCTAGTTGGCATAGTTTATCAACCAATTCGGCATTGTTAGGATTGGAAAATCGACTTTATACATTTCGATTTTTTTCCTCGGCAAATGATGCACGCATGTCCTCGGCATCTTCAAACACAAAACTGGACGTCAAATACAGAGGGTTGCTGTGCTCTAAATAAGACGATTTTGCAAGTTGTGTGCGAATTGCAGCTGTTTCATTCTTGCTTTGCTTGCTCATAAGGGGTGTCATTTACGTTTACAGAAAAAGTGATGGTGGCAGTATGCTCTAATGTTTTTGAAACTGAGCAATACTTCTCAAATGACAATTGAGCTGCGCGATACAAACGATCCGCAGGCACATCTCCTGTGGCAATCACTTTAGCGTGTATTGCCGTAAATAAAGAAGGTACTTGTCCTTTAATCCGATCTCCATCGACCTGGATATGAAGACTGTCAGGTTTGATTTTTTGTTTGTTTAAAATAGATACAATATCGATACTGCTACAGCCAGCAACGCCCATGAGCAAGAGCTCCATGGGACTTGGCCCTTGTGGATTCTCACTTGACGTTGTGTCAATTGAAATGCGATGACCACGGTCATTGGATATTACCGAATGAAATCCGTTTTGGTGTTTAAGTTCTACTTTCATGATTGGATGTGTATGTTCGTAAACAAAGGTGACAACATACGATTGAGTTGGTCATATTCGATCAAAAAGGCATCATGCCCATGAACAGAAGATATGGTATGGTAATGAAGATTTGCTTTTTTCTCCATCAATCTCGTGTAGGTTTCGCGATTCTCGGCGTCGGTAAAAAACAAGTCCGTATCGATAGAAATCAAATGAACGGACCCTTTGATTTGTGAAGCAACCTCTTCAAATAACCCCCTTCCTTCTGTAATGTCAATCGTTCGCAATAAGTGATTCATCAACTTATATGCTTGTAGGAGAAATCGATTGTCGAGCTTTTCGCCATGATAAAGCAACCAGCTGTCGATGTTAAATGTCCCTTTTTCTTCGTGTATCGATCTTCCAAACCTCGTTTTAAAAGATTCGGGGGTGCGGTAGCACATCATTGCATGAATGCGTGCATCATACAACGGATTTTTTGAATTGTGTAATATCCGATCTTGCAACAGCGTATTCGCCAAGACCCAAGCGGAGGTTTTCCAGTCGCAAGCGACAGGGATTAAGTTTTCGATGAGGTCTGGAAAGCTAGCTCCCATTTCCCAAACCAAGGCACCGCCAATGGAACCGCCAATTGCAGCATAAAGTTTGTCTATACCCAAGTGGTCAAGAGCTTCTTTGAAAAGATTAGCTACATCCCGCAGTATGAGGTGATCATAATGCGCAATTACATCATTATCTACTCCATTTCCAGGAAAATTAAACGCCAAAATCGTGTATTGCTGGGTGTCGATGACTTTGTCATCTCCAATGAGTTCGGACCACCAGCCATTTTCACCAGTCACATCAGCATCTCCCGTAAGCGAATGATTGACCAATACAACAGGAGCACTCCCCAACGGGAGACCAAACAACTTATAGGACAACCTAAAGTCCATTTGCTCTCCCGACAGAGTCGTGTATTGATCAAACGTGATGTAGGCGAGTTGAGACACTTTAAACCTTATCAAATGCTTGTTGGAGGTCTGCTTTTAGGTCTTCAACATTTTCTAACCCAACTGAAAGACGAATCAAATCAGGTGTAACACCCGTTGATGCTTGCTCTTCAGGAGTCAACTGTTGATGTGTTGTGCTTGCTGGATGAATCACCAAGGACTTGGAATCTCCAAAATTGGCAACAAGTGCAAACAATTTGGTTTCGTCAGCTACGGTCTTTCCTGCATCAAATCCTCCTTTAAGTCCAAAAGCAAGAAGCCCGCTTTGTCCTTCTGGAAGGTATTTTTTGGCAAGTTCGTTGTATTTACTAGACTTAAGCCCTGGGTAATTTACCCATGCAACATCCTCATGTGCTTCTAGCCATTCTGCCAACGCCAGTGCATTTTCACTGTGCTTTTTCATACGGATATCCAAGGTTTCAAGTCCTTGAATAATTTGAAACGCATTGAATGGGCTAATCGCAGCACCCAAATCTCTAAGNCCTTCAATTCGAACCTTAGCGATATAGGCAGCTGGGCCTAAGACATCATGAAGTACTAATCCGTGATAACCATCTGATGGGGTCGTGAATTCTGGAAACTTTCCACTTGACCAATCAAAATTACCAGCGTCAACGATGGCACCGCCCATGGTAGAACCATTTCCATTGGCATATTTTGTAAGAGAGTGAATCACGATGTTCACTCCGTGTGCAATTGGATTTTGCAAAGCGGGAGTAGCTAGGGTGCTATCAACCATAAAAGGCACTTTTGCTGCTTTGGCTTCTTTGGAAATTCCCTTGAGATCGAGAACGTCTAATTTTGGGTTCCCAAGAGATTCTGCAAAGAAAAGGCGTGTGTTTTCTTGCACAGCATCTGTAAAGTTCTTCGGATCGTCAGGATCTACAAAAGTNGTNGTGATCCCCAATCGTGGTAACAANACCTTCAGCATATTATATGATCCGCCGTATAGACTGTTGGACGCAACGATATGGTCTCCCGCTTTGAGTAAAACCAAAATGGCTGTACTCAATGCAGATGTTCCCGATGCGGTAGCTACCGCAGCAAGTCCGCCTTCAAGAGCAGCAATGCGTTGCTCCAACACATCAACCGTAGGGTTGTTCAAACGGGTGTAGATGTATCCTGGCTCGGCCAGAGAAAACAGCTTGGCAGCGTGATCACTGTCCTTAAATACGTAAGCTGTGGATTGAAAAATAGGAACAGATCTTGTTCCTTGTGTAGCTGTTACATCGTGTCCTTGATGCAATGCGTTTGTTGAGAGTTGTTGTGTACTCATTTTTATAAAATTATTTGATAGTGAATGATGATTGTAATAAAGAAACAGCATCTAGTTTTTCCCATGGGAAGAGCTGGACTTCGTGAACGATTTTTCCATTGTATGGAGATTCAAAAACTTTTTTAATCGTTTTTGGTGTGCGACCCATGTGACCATAAGCCGCTGTCTCCGCATAAATCGGGGTTCGTAGTTTGAGACGTTGTTCGATACCGTAAGGAGTCAAATCAAAAAGCGTTTCTAATTTTTTTGCGATTCCGCTGTCTGACAGTTCAACATGTGATGTTCCGTAGGTGTCCACAAAAATCGAAGTTGGCGCAGCGACACCAATGGCATAACTCAACTGAATGAGGATTTCATCGGCGATTCCTGCAGCTACTGCATTTTTAGCGATATGCCGAGCCGCATAAGCTGCACTTCTGTCAACTTTACTCGGGTCTTTTCCACTGAAGGCACCTCCGCCGTGTGCCCCCTTGCCTCCATAGGTATCAACAATGATTTTTCTTCCTGTGAGTCCAGTATCGCCATGAGGTCCTCCAATGACAAACTTCCCAGTTGGATTGATGTGATAAATCACATCGTTGGAAAACAAGGACTGTATCTCCGGGGAAAATGAGGCAATTACTTCTGGCATGACATTTTCAATAATGTCTTGACGAATTTGGGCAGCCATGTTTTCGTCAGTATCGAAATCATCATGTTGCGTGGATACTACCACCGTTTCGATGCGTATGGGCTTGTGATCTTCACTGTACTCGACTGTGACTTGGGACTTGGCATCGGGTCGCAAATAGGCGATGTCCGATTTGGCACGGCGAAAGTCAGCCAATACCTCTAATATTTTGTGAGAAACAGCGAGTGCTAAAGGCATGTAGTTCTCGGTTTCATTGCTTGCATAACCAAACATGATTCCTTGATCGCCAGCACCCTGCTCCTCTTTTTTCTCACGATCAACACCTTGATTGATGTCTGATGATTGTTCGTGAATCAAAGAAATCACCCCACACGAATTTCCAGAAAATTGGTAGGAATCGTCGGTATAGCCAATGTCGTTAATGGTTTGCCGTGCGATCTGTTGAACGTCTAAGTAGGTTTTACTTTTAACCTCACCTGAAAGGATAACCTGCCCCGTAGTCACTAGGGTTTCACAGGCAACTTTACTCTGGGAATCAAAAGCAATAAAATGATCGAGTAAGGCATCGCTGATTTGGTCAGCAACTTTGTCGGGATGACCCTCGCTTACAGATTCAGATGTAAAAAAATATGGCATTATCATTACTTTTTAGCGAAGAAGAAATACGATAAGTCTCTAAAAAGTAAAGCTGTTTTAGCACTTTTTTTGAGAGGTTGCAATCAGTCAAATCCTTCCTCTTTTGCGTGGCAAATATACAACGCAA
>NHEI02000047.1 GCA_002171575.2 Flavobacteriaceae bacterium TMED81 | reverse complement strand
CTGCTTTTATCGATCGATTTTTGGCAACGGCTAAGGCCTTTGGAATTGAAGTTGTTTTATTGTTCAACAAGGAAGACACTTACTCGAAACAGGAAATGGAAGAACTCCGTCAGCTTAAGGAGGTTTATGAGGATATCGGATATCATTGTGTTGAAATTTCAGCGCTCAATGGAACTAATGTTGATCAGATAAAATCCATTATGACATCTAAAACTTGTATGCTTTCTGGGCATAGTGGCGTTGGAAAATCAACTTTAGTAAACACCTTGGCTCCGCAGTTAAATATCAAAACCAAAGCGATTTCGGATCAGCACCAGCAAGGTCAGCACACGACAACCCATGCCGAATTGCATGAGTTGGATTTTGGGGCTAAAATCATCGATACGCCGGGGATTCGTGGATTTGGAATGATCACATTTTTACCACAAGAGTTGGGCGATTATTTTGTTGAATTTTTTAAACGAAAAAGCGAATGTAAATTCAATGACTGTTTACATATAGACGAGCCAAAATGTGCTGTAAAATTGGCGGATGAGTCAGGGGATATTGCGAGTTCACGATATAAAAGCTATACCCAAATTCTTGCTGGGGATGACCAACATTACCGAACCGATTTTTGGGAATCATGAGAGTGGTTATACAACGTGTTGGCAAAGCAAGTGTTCGAGTCGATGGAGAGCTAGTGGGTTCGATTTCCAAAGGGCTTCTTGTGTTTTTGGGGATTACTCACGATGACCAGTTGGAGGATGTCTCATGGTTGGTTAAAAAAACACTCGGAATCCGTATTTTTAGCGATACAAACGATGTGATGAATTTTTCTGTACAAGACGTAGATGGAGATGTATTGATTGTGAGTCAGTTTACACTTCACGCGCTGACCAAAAAAGGAAATCGACCGTCTTATATAGAGGCGGCCAAACTAGAAACTGCCTTACCTTTGTATCGCAGCTTTGTGGAACAGTGCGAAAAGGCCCTTGGAAGACCAGTGGCCACCGGCGTTTTTGGCGCCATCATGGATGTAGAGCTTCACAATGATGGCCCAGTCACGATTTTGATAGATTCAAAAAATAAAGCATAATGAATATAGACAATGCACAACAAGCGGTTGATCAATGGATTAAAAACCATGGGGTTCGCTATTTTGACGAACTGACCAATATGGCGCAATTGACCGAGGAGGTTGGTGAAGTTGCGCGAATCATTGCCCGCCGATATGGTGAGCAATCTGAAAAAGAAAGCGACAAAGAAAAAGATTTGGGTGAGGAACTCGCCGATGTGCTTTTTGTCGTACTCTGTTTGGCCAATCAGACTGGGGTAGATTTGACCAGTGCATTTGCTAAAAAATTAGAACTCAAAGCCAAACGCGATCACGATCGCCATCATAACAACCCTAAAATCAATCAATGAAGGATCTGAGACTCCGTCATCAATCGGGGAATTTACACGGAAAAATTCAGATTACTGGGTCAAAAAGCGAGTCGAACCGGATGTTGCTTTTAAAGGCACTATTCCCTCAGATTTCACTTGCCAACGTATCAAATTCCGATGATACCGTTGCGATGAAGTCTGGACTGGAAACTGATAACGACTTGGTGGATATCGGTCATGCAGGTACCAGTATGCGGTTTTTGACAGCTTACTATTCTAGCTTAGAAAATCAAGAAAAAACATTGACGGGTTCGCCGCGTATGCAAGAACGCCCAATAGGGATATTGGTCGATGCGCTTCGCCAACTCGGAGCGGACATTAGCTATCTCAAAAATGAAGGGTACCCACCAGTGTTGATTAAAGGAAAACGGCTTACTGCCAGTGAGGTTTGCCTTTCAGCCAACATCAGTAGCCAATATATCACGGCATTGATGCTGATTGCTCCAAGTTTACCTGATGGATTGTGTCTTCATCTCGAAGGTAAAATCACTTCAGTCCCCTATATCGAAATGACACTTTCTCTTTTGCATCAAATCGGCGTTAAAGCTACTTTCTCTGGACAGCGTGTTCAGGTTTTTCCCAAAAATGACATTGCTCAAACTACCCATGATGTTGAGTCGGATTGGAGCTCGGCCTCGTACTATTTTAGTATGGTAGCACTTGCCCAGGAGGCAGATATCACACTATCAACCTATAAAGAAAACAGCTTGCAAGGGGATAAAGTCTTAATGGACATTTACGAGCAGTTGGGGGTTAAGTCTATGATCAAAAACAACACACTTTATCTGCAAAAGCAAGCCTTGGGTTCTAAGCCAATACAATTGGATCTTTCGGATGCACCAGATATTGCCCAAACCATAGCGGTCACTTGTTATGGGCTAGGAATCGCTTGCGACTTAACGGGACTGCACACACTGAAAATCAAAGAAACAGACCGATTGGTTGCCTTGCAAAACGAATTGACAAAGTTAGGGGCAACAATCGAAATCACAGATAAGAGTTTGCATTTACAAAAACGCACAAAGCCAATTCATCCCAATATTTTGATCGAAACCTATCATGATCACCGAATGGCGATGGCATTTGCCCCTTTGGCTTTGTTGGTTCCCATAAGAATACAAGATGCAGATGTCGTCACAAAATCCTACCCAGGATTTTGGGAAGATTTAGAGAAGAATGGGTATTCATTGGGGTCATAATGTAAAAACATGCTCAATAACTTGACAACCCCCCTAATGAGAATGTATATTTGCCGCCTTAATGTATAAAATGAAACTTTCAAACTTTAATTTTGATCTACCAGATAATCTGTTAGCGGAATACCCTACAGATCATCGAGACGAGTCAAAACTCATGGTTTTACACCGCGAAACCGAAACCATTGAACATAAATATTTCAAAGATATCGTTGATTATTTTGATGAAGGCGATATCATGGTTCGAAACAACACCAAAGTGTTTCCAGCTCGTTTGATTGGAAATAAGGAAAAGACAGGAGCCAAAATAGAAGTTTTTTTACTCCGTGAACTGAACCAATCACAACGACTTTGGGATGTTCTTGTTGATCCTGCTCGGAAAATAAGAATTGGAAACAAGCTCTATTTTGGAGGGGGTGAGGATTTGGTCGCTGAAGTTATTGACAACACGACTTCCCGTGGACGAACGCTTCGATTTTTATATGATGGCCCTTATGAAGCCTTTCGAGAAAAGCTGCACGAGATGGGTCAAACACCACTTCCCAAGTATATCAAACGCGATGAGGAAGAATTTGATCGGGAACGCTACCAAACAATTTATGCCAAACGCGAAGGTGCCGTTGCAGCACCAACAGCTGGTCTCCATTTTTCAAAGCACGTTCTGAAAAGACTCGAAATCAAAGGGGTTGATATGGCTGACATCACACTTCATGTAGGACTTGGCACCTTCAATCCAGTTGAAGTGGAGGATTTGTCCAAACATAAAATGGATTCAGAAGAGCTGCATATCGATCAGATTGCTGCCGATATGGTAAACAATGCGAAGAGCAATAAAAATCGGATATGCTCCATAGGAACTACATCAATGCGTGCACTTGAAAGTGCGGTATCCTCAAGCAAAACACTCAACACCTACCGGGGTTGGACGCATAAGTTTATTTTTCCACCTCATGAGTTTAGCATTGCAGATAGCATGGTTACCAATTTTCATTTACCAAAATCAACTCTTTTGATGATGGTTTCTGCTTTTGCTGGGCACGAATTTGTGAAAAAAGCGTACCAAGAAGCTGTCAAGAAAAAATATCGTTTCTATTCTTACGGTGACGCGATGCTAATCATATAGTCATGGAGAAAGCACGTCGTGATATTCGTGCCTTGACCTTGGACGAATTGCGTCGTTTTTTCACCTCTCACTCACTCCCTGCTTTCAAAGGGAATCAGGTTTATGAATGGCTTTGGAGTAAGGGATCCCATGACTTTTTGGGAATGACCAATTTATCAAAGTCACATCGCTCGCTTTTAGAAGATCATTTTGTAATCAACCATATTGCGGTTGACCAATTGCAACGAAGTGATGATGGCACGATCAAAAATGCCATTCGCCTTCATGACGGATATCTCGTAGAATCTGTATTGATTCCTACTGACACACGTTCTACGGCTTGTGTTTCGAGTCAGGTTGGATGTAGCTTGGACTGTCATTTTTGCGCGACTGCCAAACTCAAACGAATGCGGAATCTCAATCCAGATGAGATTTATGACCAGGTCGTGGAAATTGATAAACAAAGCCAATTGTATTACAATCGTCCACTGACCAATATCGTCTTTATGGGAATGGGCGAACCTTTGATGAACTACAAGAATACCCTGACTGCAATTGAAAAAATTACTTCTCCTGACGGCTTAGGAATGTCACCCAAACGAATTACGGTATCAACTTCTGGAATCATCAAGATTATTCGAGAGATTTCAGATCAGAACCCAAGATTTAAATTGGCAGTTTCTCTTCACTCAGCAATCGAAGAAACACGAAATCGACTGATGCCGTTTACCAAGACCTTTCCGCTTGATCAGCTATTGGAAGCACTAAAGTACTGGTATAAAAAAACAAAAAGCCAAGTTACTTTTGAGGTGGTAGTATGGAAAGACATCAATGACAAACAAGTGGACATTGATGCACTTGTTGCCTATTGTAAGCAGGTGCCGTCGAAAGTAAACTTAATTGAATACAATGCTATTGGAGATGACCAGTTTGTACAAGCAAGGCCAGAGGCGATAACGGCATATACAACTGCATTGGAAAACAATCGAATTTCAGTTACTGTACGACGCTCGCGGGGAAAGGACATCGATGCTGCCTGCGGTCAGCTGGCAAATAAGAACAATGAATTCTCCCAAGGTCAAGATGTTTGACAATATCGAGTGAAATTGTATATTTAAATCGAATGAAAATCACTGAGCAACTCAAGCGCCCCATACGCGAGGAAATGGAACTCTTCGAAGGAAGATTTTCCAACGCAATGTCTTCCAAAGTTGCCTTGTTAAACCGAATCACGCATTATATTGTCAATCGCAAAGGAAAACAGATGCGTCCAATGTTTGTTTTTCTTACCGCAAAGTTGCTGGGAAAAACCAATGAGCGCACCTACCGAGCAGCATCCGTAATCGAATTGATCCACACCGCGACTTTGGTTCATGACGATGTGGTCGATGAGAGCGATAAGCGTCGCGGGTTTTTCTCAATCAATGCCCTGTGGAAAAATAAAATTGCTGTTTTGGTAGGAGACTACTTGCTATCTAAAGGACTCTTGCTTTGCATCGACAATAAAGACTTCGATTTGCTTGAGATTATTTCAACTGCTGTGCGCGAAATGAGTGAAGGGGAGTTATTGCAAATCGAAAAAGCCAGAAGTCTTGACATTACGGAAGAGGTTTATTATGAAGTCATTCGAAAAAAAACCGCTACGCTTATCGCATCCTGTTGTGCTTTGGGCGCTTGTTCTATTGAGAGCTCTGAGGCGGAGGTGGAAAAAATGCGCATGTTCGGTGAAAAAATTGGAATGGCATTCCAGATTAAAGACGATTTATTTGACTATGGCAAACAACGTATTGGAAAGCCAACAGGGATCGATATCCGTGAACGCAAAATGACCTTACCTTTGATTTACACCATGCAACAGGCAAGTCCATCGGAGCGAAGGTGGCTGAAGCGAAATTTAAAAAAGTACAACACGAACAAAAAGAAAGTAAAAGAAGTAATTGCATTTGTCAAAACCAATGGCGGATTGGATTATGCAATCCATAAAATGCATGAATTCCAACAAGAGGCAAATCTGATTTTGGATTCATTTCCGGCTTCCGACGCCAAGGATAGTTTGCAAAAACTGGCCTCTTATGTAATTGATCGGGAGTTTTAATTGCTTTTTTTCTATTTTTAATATTTACAATTGTCCAATTTTGATCAGTAAGTCAACCGTAGATCTCGTTTTTGAAACCGCACGTCTGGAAGAGGTTATTGGTGACTTTGTACAGCTCAAAAAGTCGGGTTCGAATTTCAAAGGGTTAAGTCCATTTTCCAATGAAAAAACGCCGAGTTTTATGGTCTCACCTGCCAAACAAATCTGGAAAGATTTTAGCAGTGGAAAAGGGGGGAACGTTGTCTCCTTTTTGATGGAGCATGAACACTTTACTTTTCCAGAAGCGATTAAATTCCTCGCAAAGAAATACAATATAGAAGTTGAGGAAACCCAACAAACCAGCGAACAAAAAGAAGCAGCATCTCTTCGTGAAAGCATGTATGCTGTTACAGATTTTGCGCAATCTTTCTTTTCAAAAATGTTAACCGAAAGTCAAGAGGGTAAAAATATTGGATTGGCTTATTTTCAGGAAAGAGGATTCACTGCAGAATCGATTGACCGATTCCATTTGGGGTATTCCCCTGACCAATGGGATGCTTTCACCAAGGCAGCATTGGATGCTGGATTTCAAGAGGAATTTTTGGTGTCGAGCGGATTGACGATTCAAAAAGTAGAAAAACAGTTTGACCGTTTTAAAGGACGAGTCATGTTTCCAATTCACAGTATGTCTGGTCGTGTGATGGGTTTTGGGGGACGTATCCTAAAACAAGACAAGCAGGCGGCAAAATACGTCAACTCTCCCGAAAGTGAAGTGTATCAAAAAAGCAAAGTTCTATATGGGCTTTATCAGGCAAAACAGCATATCGCTAAGCAGAGCAACTGTTATCTTGTAGAGGGATATACGGATGTGATTCAGATGCATCAAGCAGGAATTCAAAATGTTGTTTCCTCTTCGGGGACTGCATTGACTCCAGATCAAGTTCGTCTAATTCGTCGATTGACAGACACCATAACCTTGTTGTTTGATGGAGATGCAGCAGGTCTTCGTGCAGCCATGCGTGGGGTCGATATCATCTTGGAGGCAGGGATGCAAGTTTCCATTTGCACATTCCCCGATGGAGAAGATCCCGACAGCTTTGTCAGAAATCATCAGCTCACTGAAGTCAAACAATTTTTGAAAAACAATACGGTTGATTTTATTCAATTCAAAGCAAAATTACTGGCAGAAGAGGGCAAAAATGAGCCCATCCGAAAAGCCGAAACCATACGCGAAATTGTACAGAGCATTTCCATAATCCCAGATGCCATTCGCCGAGAGGTCTATATACAGAGCTGTGCTTCTTTGATGAATATTAGCGAAGATGTACTGTTTTCGACCCTTGCGCAGTTGCTTCAGAAAAAGGGTCTGCAAGCACCACAAGATCGAAAATTAAGCGAGATGCAAGTGGTCAATGTCCCGAAACAGAAAGTTGATCCACGCTTTGAGCTCGAACGAAATATCATCTCTCTCCTTTTGCTGTATGGACAGGAAGAAGTTTCATTTGAAGATGTCGTAATGCAGTCCGATGAAGAAGGTAAAATTGTGCTTACGCCAACTGAAATTAGCGCCAAGGTGTATGAAAAAATTTATCTTGATCTCCAGCAGGACGAAGTCGAGCTATCAACCCAAAGCTTTCGAGAACTATACCATTCTTTATTGTCGATATACAATGCTCAAAAACCTCTCGTTATGGAGACGTTTTTGCAAGAGCTTACGCCAGAGCAGTCCGAACTGGTCAGCAGTATTATCATGAATGACGAAAACAATGTTCTCCACGATTGGGAACGAAAAAATATCGTGATCAAGGACAAAAAGACCGAAATCGGAAGGTGGTTACAGCAAACCATACTAAATCTCAGATGCTTGTTAATCCAAGAAAAAATCGGAGAATTACAAAATCAAACCGCGGAGAGCCATATTGAAACCCATCGGGAAATTTTAGAGGAAGTCAACGATTATGTTGGACTCAAAAAGAATTTGAGCAATCGCTTGGATCGTGTTATCTTTTAGAAGGAGTCCACTTGAATCGATTGGGCTTTTCGAACGAGCTCAACTAGGTTTCGAACGCGTAATTTTTTCATGATTCGACTGCGGTAAGTGCTGACAGTTTTTTCGTTTAGCTTTAATTCCAACGCAATCTCTTTGTTCCTTTTGCCATCGCACAGCATCTTGAGAACCTCAACTTCACGCATCGAGAGCTTTTTGAACATTCTCCTTGGTCTTCCTGTCGACTCGTCAAATGCAATTGTTTGGGCAAGCTCATTGGTGATGTATACTCCCCCAGAGGCAATTTTCAAAATCGCATGACGAATTGCAGTTGGGTTGGCTTTTTTGTTCAAATAACCAGATGCCCCAGCTTTTAATGATGAAATGGCATAGACTTCCTCGGGCTGATTTGAAAAGATCAAAACGCGAACACCTGGGTGCTCATTTTTAATACGTCGCAAGACCGCTAATCCATCTGATTTTTGCAAATCGAGTTCAAGGACGATAATATCAACAATCTTCCGCTCAAGAATATCAAAAAGATCATCTGGAACCAAGGCTTTTCCAGTGATCGAAATTTCAGTGGAATTCTTAAAACTGGCCTTAATCCCTTTATGGATAATTGGATGAGAATCGGCAACGACAACTTTTATCACAGACCTAAAATAATGTGGTTAATTATGTTGATTGCCTAAAGAAACAACAATTGAAACAAACTACAAAGAATGTAAGTAAATTCTTAAAAAAAATAACAAAAAAATTACTTTAAATGCTGCGGTATCACACAAACGGGGATCGGAACCATTTTGTGTTTATTCATTGTGTGGTGTTTTTCATAGATTGTAAAAACAGTCTGTTCACGTCCTGTAAAGTCAGCTGCGTTTCTTCCGTTTTCTTGTTGTTTCATTGCCCATTCAAGCTCATCATAGGTTGCACCGAGTTGGTCTTCATCAGTTCGATTATCGTCCCACAACCCATCAGTTGGAGCGGCATGAACAATTGAATCATGTACGCCCAAATGTGCAGCGAGTTCTCTGACTTCACTTTTCATCAAATCCGCTATTGGACTAACATCCACTCCGCCATCTCCGTATTTGGTATAAAACCCAACCCCAAAGTCTTCAACTTTATTGCCCGTTCCAGCTACAAGAAAGCGTTCTTGTGAGGCGAAATAGTACAAAGTTGCCATTCGCAAACGAGAACGTGTATTGGCTAAAGAAAGGGAGGTGTTTGTGTTGTCATTCCCTTCGGCGTCCAACTGGCAAAAGCTATCATACAAGGCATTTAGCGGCACGACTTTTACACGTACATTACTGAAATTTTTTGCAAGCCAATTTGTATGACTATTGGCTCGACTCACTTGGTCGCTCCCTTGGTGTATTGGCATTTCAAGGCAAAGTGTTGGTTTGCCCGTATTGGCGCATAAGGTAGAAGTAAGTGCGGAATCTACACCACCAGAAACTCCGACGACAAAGCCATCTAGCTTTGACTCTTCTACATAGGCATTTAACCAATATATAATATGATCAGCAACGTCTTTAGTTTTCATAGCACAACTGAATTATCATCTAAAAAAATAGTAGTTTCGTAAACTCTAATTTTACTTTCAAAGATAGTATTTATGCACGTATTCAAAAATAGGTTTTGTTCAATTTTAATCCTTTTGATTATTCCTGTCCTATTTTGGAGTTGCTCGAACCGAAAAACATCCAAAGATGCTACACCGACCTATGAACTCATTCGTTTTGAAAGTATTTTTTTTGATGCCCATCCAGACTCTCTGGCTGAAGTCGAGAAACGCTTTGCTTATTTTTTCCCAAAAAGTTATCCCTTTTCTGTGTGGGTCAATCGCCGTACAGACAGCTTGCAGCTGGCTTTGTATGAGCAAACCAAATCGATTTCGAATTCAGATATTCAAGACCAACTGACCCCTTTTATCGAAGGTCTTCCTCGTGTTTTTGAAAATGCTCGTGTGCCCAAAAAGGTGATTACGATCACTTCGGACGTTGACTACAACAATAAAGTCATTCTCAACGACAGCATGGCATTGATTGCCATTGACAATTTTTTGGGTGTAAATCATCATATGTATGAGGGAATTGCCTTGTATTTACGTCAGCAAATGGAGTTGAAACATCTATCAAAAGAACTAGCAGAATCATTCTCAAACAGTCGAATTGAATTACCCGAAGACCGTACTTTTTTAGCGCAATTGATTTATTCTGGTAAAATCCAGTTCTTGAAACAATCGATCTTGTCCGATTATTCAGAAGATAAAATTTTGGGCTATACACCTGACCAGCTCGCTTGGGCAATGACGAATGAAAAAGAAATCTGGAATTTCTTTGTTTCCAAAGAGTTGCTTTACAGCACAGATCCAGAGTTGATTAAACGTTTTATTTCGCCGGCGCCATTTTCAAAATTTTATTTGAATATTGATGTTGACTCTCCAGGTCAAATCGGGCAATGGTTAGGTCTTCAAATCGTTAAGGCCTATCAAATGAAAGAACGAAAATCCATTGCGCAGCTCCTCAATACTCCTTACAGAGAATTGTTTGAAAAATCAAAATATAAACCTCGAAGATGATGAAAAAGACGAGTATCACCATAGATGTCACCCTTGATGAGAATCATGTGCCAGAAAAGCTAAGTTGGTCTGCCCCAGATGGTGGTATTGACCAGCAAGAAACGCACGCCATGTTTTTAAGCACCTGGGACAAAGAAACCCAAGAAAGCGCACGCATTGATTTGTGGACGAAGGAGATGCCTGTTGACCAAATGCGTGTGTTTGTTCACCAAACGCTTGTCGGGATTCGCAACTCGTATATGAAAGCTACGCAAGATGTTGAAATGGGCGAGGCCTTTCAGCAGTTTTGCGATTATTTTTCAAGCGAACATAAACTAGGCAAGGCACAAAAAACTAAAGATTCGAATTGATTGATTCGATATAGTTGAGGATTTCTTTGTTTCCTTCTCCAGTCTTAGCGGAGGATTCAAACAACGGCGGGACACTTTCCCAACCCTGCTCCAAAAGATGTGATTTATAAGCAGATATATAGTTTTGACGTTGTGCATTGGAGAGTTTATCAATCTTCGTAAACACGATAGAGAATGGATGTTGTTGAGTGCCAAGTGCATTGATAAAATCGACATCGATTTTTTGCGGTTCGTGCCGACTATCGATCAAAACAAAAGTATTGACCAATTGTTTTCGATTGGCGAAATAGCCTTGGATTAGTGTTTTGAGTTCCTTTCTCTCTTGTTTCGATATTTTGGCATAGCCATAACCTGGCAAATCAACCAGACACCAAGCTTCATTGATTAAAAAGTGATTGATCAGCTTTGTTTTTCCAGGTGTCCCCGAGGTTTTTGCGAGCTTTTTATTGTTTGTCAGGGCATTGATTAGGGATGATTTTCCAACATTAGAACGGCCGATAAATGCGTATTCAGAAAAAGAGGACTTTGGACACTGATCAACAGAAGAGTTGCTAACCAAAAAACGGGCAGAATGAATCATGGCAACTCAATTGGAATGAGAGTTTAGCCAAGTTTCCATATGCATATTGAAAAGATCTGGATGTTCCATCATGGGCGCATGGCCACATTTTTCAATCCAAAACAAAGAAGAATTTGGTAGTAAACGATCGAAGTCATGTCCAACTTCAGGTGGCGTTACAATATCGTTTTCTCCCCATATTATGGCGGTTGGAATTCGGATTTTTGGCAAATCTTTCGCCATATTGTGTCGAATTGCACTTTTGGCAATTGCGAGAATTTTAACCAATTTTTTTCGATTATTGACGGTTTCAAAAACCTCATCAATAATTTCGTCAGTAGCTACTTTAGGGTCATAAAAAACCTCTTGACATTTCCGTGTCATATAGTCTTTGTCTTCTCTCTTTGGGTAGCTTTCACCCATAGAGTTTTCATAGAGACCAGAACTTCCTGTAATGATAAGTCCTTTGATATTTTTGGGATATAACAAAGAAACCAGCAGTCCGATATGTCCCCCAAGGGAGTTTCCAAGTAAAGTAACTTCTGACAAGTTCAGATGGGAAATAAATTGGTTGACATAGTTGGCAAACTCTTTGACGTTGGTTTTCAGCAAGGGGAGGTCGTAAATAGGTAACATGGGAATAATTACCCGGTACCTTTTGTTTGGAAAGTAGTCGGTAACCCCTTGAAAGTTACTCAAGCCGCCCATAAGACCATGAAGAATTACGATTGGCTTTCCAGTGCCTACTTCAAGGAATTTAAATTTCCCCGATGTTTTTATTGTTTGTTCCATCTAATAAAAGCCAACATAGTGCGCAAATATAACCATTTCAAGTCAGTTGCCTTATTCATTTGGCATAAAGTAAAAAGCAAACGGATAAGAATTCACAATCTCAATCAAATTTGCTAAATAAAATGGCAATATCCTCATTGTAAATGATTTAAGCCACTTGTAAACGCAATGTGTTTAAAATTATTAACAAAGTGGTAAAAAGTGGTAAAAAGTGGTAATTTATTGATATATTTGACTCAATTCAAGTCGGAAAATGCACGTAGTTGGCACGTATGAATGCAAATTAGATCCCAAGGGCAGGGTAAAACTTCCTGTGTCTATGGTCAAGCAACTCAAAGGCGTTGAAACTTTTGTGCTCAAACGTTCCGTGTTTCAAAAGTGCTTGGAGCTTTACACGCTAGAAGAGTGGTCAGCCATGATGGAGAAGGTGAATAAGCTCAATCGATTTAGAAAGAAAAACAACGATTTCATTCGCCGATTCACTGCTGGNGTGAAAATGATNGATATNGANGCTGCAACCAGNATATTGATTCCNAAGGATTTACTTGGGATTGCTTCTTTNANTAAATCGCTCGTTTTGTCATCGGCAATCAACATGATTGAAATCTGGGANAAGGAATTNTACGAACAAGCCATTGACGATGCTGCTCTTGACTTTGCGGAATTGGCAGAAGAGGTGATGGGAAATCATGACGAAGATGTATCATAATCCTGTTTTATTGGAAGCTTGCCTTGAGGGGTTGGCTCTCAAGGAATCAGGCACNTATGTCGATGTGACTTTTGGCGGNGGCGGNCACACCAAAGCCATTTTAGATNCGATTGGACNTGACGGAAAGGTNATTGCTTTTGACCAGGANGAAGATGCGATTGAAAATTCATGGGAGGANGANCGCTTGATTTTNATTCATCAAAANTTCANCTATCTACAGCGCTTTTTACGATTTCATAAGATTGATAAAGTCGANGGGATTCTTGCAGATTTAGGNGTTTCCTCTCACCAAATTGACACACCAACTCGTGGGTTTTCTACACGATTCGACGGCCCACTTGATATGCGAATGAGCTCGTCAGAGGGAACATCGGCAAAAGACGTGATTAATACCTATACAAAAGAGCAGTTGAGTGATATCTTTTATCAATATGGAGAACTGACGAATGCGCGCAAGATCGCCTCAAGGATCGTTGAGNGNAGAGNAGAAAAACCCATNGAAACNACNTTGGAANTAGCNNACCTNCTTCGCCCNCTTGTTCCTGNAAAGATNCANCACAAAGTATTGGCNCANATTTTTCAANCTNTTCGTATTGAGGTCAATCAAGAGTTGGAAGCCCTAAAATCNCTTCTCGAGCAAAGCGCAGAAGTCCTCAACCATAATGGAAGACTTTGTGTGATCAGNTATCACTCTTTAGAAGATCGCCTTGTTAAGCGNTTTATTCAGCANGGCTGCTTTGAAAACGANCCANANAAAGATGAGTTTGGGCNTNCATACAAGCCANTCAAAAAGGTGGGAAANATNACNNTGCCNANNGANATAGAGATTCAAAACAACAAACGTGCACGCAGTGCCAAACTGCGAATAGCTGAGAAAATATGAGACAAAGTATGTTAGAAATTCTTCGAGGTTCTTTCTTGGTACAGCAAGGTGCCTTGCGGAACTGGCGACTCATATTTTTCTTCTTTTTTCTGGCGGGTGTTATGATTACATCCTCTCACAATATCGACCAAAAGGTGATGCAGATTTCGGCTTTAAACACTGAAATCCAAGNGTTAAAAAGTCAGTTTGCAGAAACGAGAACCCAAGCCATGTATATGCGNTTGGAAACGGAAGTAAAAAGCAAATTGTCCAAACGTGGATTTGTATCCTCTGTCACCCCACCCACAAAAATTATCATTGAATAAGACAAATGGAAAAGCAAAAGAGACTGATTTCTAGATTTTCATTTGTGGTNATTGGGCTTTTNCTGCTCGGGTTNGGGATTGGNTATAAAATCATTCACATNCAGNTTGTAGAAGGNGACNCCTACAAACTTCTCGCTGAAAANACAACCGTACAAAACTTTGAAATTCAACCGATTCGCGGAAATATATATGCNCANGANGGCAGTCTTCTNGCCACTTCAGTTCCGAGATATACCATTCATTTTGATGCAGCNACAGTGACTACNAGTCGTTTTGAGANTNANGTGGATGCNCTTGCAGACTCACTCGCTTCTNTNTTGGGGAANACGCCNANTCATTATCATAACCTACTNNTTGATGCGCATAAAAANCAGCATCGNTACAAACGTATTGCAAAGGATCTNAGTTATGGGCAAATGACTCGTTTGCGAACTTTTCCATTGTTTCGATTGGGGGGTGTTCGCGGGGGCTTGGTTGTCGAGCGAAAGACCGTNCGTNAAAGACCTTTAGGNAAAATNGCCGAACGCACCATTGGNTATGAACAAGAGCAGCCAAACGGGAGNTACCTACGCGTTGGGCTTGAAGGNGCTTTTGGAGATGAATTACGCGGNATTCCAGGNNTACANNTGCGTCAAAAAATCGCAAATGGAGAATGGAAACCCTTAAGCGATTCATACCTACAAGAACCACAAGATGGGTATGANGTACAAACAACACTTGATGTCAACATTCAAGANNTNACTCACCATGCTTTGCTCGGAGCTCTTGAAAATTTTGAAGCNGATCANGGAACAGCTATCGTAATGGAAACCGAAACAGGAGCGATTCGTGCCGTNGCAAANTTGGGTCGTACNAAAGAAGGGAAATATTACGAAAAACTCAACTACGCTATTGGGGAGTCTCACGAACCNGGTTCTACCTTCAAGCTNATGGCNCTNGTNGCTGCTCTCGANGANCAAGTTNTCGATACGACGACAGTTTTTGATACGCAAAATGGAGAACTNACTTTTTANNNCAAATACAAAGTNCGTGATTCTCGTAANGGNGGCTATGGNAAAATTCCGATTNCCGAAATTTTTGAGCGTTCCTCAAATACAGGAATGGTACAGGCAATATACAATGAGTACAATTCAAAACCAGAGCAATTTGTAAATCGTCTNATGAATATGGGNCTCAGCGAACCGCTNGGATTNCCNATTGTAGGCGANGCAAAACCAGTNATCCCACANCCCGANAAAAAAGGGTGGAGTGGGATTTCTCTNCCATGGATGGCTTATGGNTATGGNGTGNTAATGACNCCAATGCAGACGCTCACTTTCTATAACGCCATTGCCAATGACGGNNTCATGNTNAGACCCAGATTTATCGAANNCACCCAAAACACAAGGAGCCAAATCAAAAAGCAGTCTGAAGTCGAAATCATCAATCCTTCNATTTGCTCCAANGAGACGATTGGCAAGGTCAAAAGTATGTTGAAAGGAGTGGTGGAAAAACCTTGGGGTACAGCTCATAATATTTACNATNCNAATTTTGCNATCTCTGGAAAAACAGGAACCTGTCAGCTGGACTANAANACNGANGAGNTACAATACGTNGCNAGTTTTGTAGGGTATTTTCCTTCAGACCAACCNAAATACTCATGCATAGTGGTCATTCACCGNCCTGATAAAGAAAAAGGATATTTCGGAAATCAGGTAGCTGCCCCAGTTTTCCAAACAATTGCNCACAAGCTATACAGCTCAATTCCAAGAGAAACCAANCTCAGCCGAGATCGCTATTTGGAAATCACGGGNAATAAGANNGAGACCANCCAAAGCGTGGTCGAAGCNGATGTCAAACNCNCCAAAACACAAAAGAAATCCTGATGCAACTCAAAGNATTACTTTTTGGCGTATCCATAGAGTCTGTTTTTGGGANCACATCNGTTTCGATTGATNNNGTGACNGCAGACTCTCGTCAGGTCGAACCCAATNCATTGTTTGTCGCCATTCGNGGAGNGNTTCACGANGGGCATCANCCACATNGNNGATGCTGTAAAGAAGGGNGCTNTCGCAATCCTNTGCGAAGAATTACCCAAAAAGCAAGTGGAAGGAATTACCTATGTNCAAACCTTCCAATCNCGAAGTGCCTATGCTGTGATCGCNTCTAATTATCACAATAGACCTTCAGCCAAACTTAGTCTTATTGGTGTGACAGGAACCAACGGCAAAACATCGATTGTTCAATTGTTGTTTGAGGTATTCCAGCACCTCGGGTTTTCAGTTGGGAAGTTATCCACCATTGCCAACGCCATTAACGAGCATCACTACCCAGCCACACACACAACACCCGACCCAATGGAGATCAACTCCTTTTTGGAAAAAATGGTCGAAGCGGGCGTTTCGTATTGCTTTATGGAGGTTTCGTCTCATGGGATCGACCAGCATCGTATAGAGGGGCTTCATTTTACAGGTGGAATCTTCACTAACCTGACGCATGATCACCTCGATTATCACAAGACTTTTGAAAGCTATAGAGACACTAAAAAGAAGTTTTTTGACAAACTGCCAGCAACCGCTTTTGCACTGAGTAATCACGATGACAAGAATGGCAAGTATATGTTGCAAAATTGCGCTGCAAAGCAGCATTCCTATGCGTTAAAGAATACAGCTGAATTTAAAGCGAAAATCCTTGAGCATGACTTTTCGGGAATGCAACTTCGGATAGACGGAAAAGAAACTTGGGTGGCATTGGTTGGTGATTTCAACGCATCGAATATGTTGGCGGTATACGCATGCACACAGTTACTGGGAGAGAACGCAGACCAGAGCCTAAGTGCTTTGAGTGCGGTAGAGCCCGTATCAGGACGGTTTAATGTTGTCAGTGGCGGGCATCCTGTCCGAGCGATTGTTGATTATGCGCATACGCCAGATGCATTAAACCACGTATTGGATACGATCAACAAAATCAGGACTGGAAATGAAATGTTGATCACTGTCTTTGGTTGTGGGGGAGATCGCGATAAGGCAAAACGCCCACTGATGGGACGAATTGCTTCAACATTAAGCGATAAAGTGATTTTCACTTCCGACAACCCGCGCAATGAAGACCCTGAAAAGATTATTGAGCAGATCGAATCCGGTGTGCCAGCAGAACATTTTAAAAAATGCATCAGTATCTCAAGCAGGTTTCAAGCGATAAAAACGGCTTGTCAGCTTGCCCATAGTGGGGATATCATTTTGGTGGCAGGGAAGGGTCATGAAACCTATCAAGACATCAAAGGTGAGCGTTTGGAATTTGACGACGCAAAGGAGTTAAAACAACATTTACAAAACAAGAACTAATGCTATACTATCTGTTTGAATATTTAGAACAAGAATTCCAGCTTCCAGGAGCTAGCTTATTCCAGTTCATCAGTTTTCGAGCTTCCATAGCAATCATTTTTTCGCTTCTTGTCTCTTTGATTTTTGGAAAACAAATCATTCAGCTCTTACACCGCAATCAAATGGGGGAGAGTATCCGTGATCTGGGTCTAGAAGGTCAAAAAGAAAAAGCTGGCACGCCGACTATGGGAGGTCTCATCATCATTCTGGCTACCCTTGTGCCCGTATTGTTGTTTGCCAAACTCGACAACATCTACATTATTCTTCTCATCATCACGACCATTTGGATGGGAAGCATCGGATTTATAGATGATTATATCAAGATTAAACGAAAAAATAAAGAAGGTCTTAAAGGAAGGTTTAAAATCATTGGTCAAGTCGGTTTGGGTCTTATTGTAGGGATCACGCTCTACTTCCATCCTGATGTGACCATAAGAGAAAACGCTACACTAGGACAAGAGGTTGTTGTCAATGAAAAATCGACAAAAACCACAATTCCATTACTTAAAAATAATGAATTTGACTATGCCGAAGTGATTACTTGGATTGACGAATCTTGGTCTGTGTATGCTTGGTTGGTCTTTATTCCGTTTGTGATTTTTATTGTGACGGCGGTTTCAAATGGTGCAAACCTCACAGATGGCATAGACGGTCTAGCCGCAGGAACAGCAACCCTAATCGTATTGGTATTGGGGGTTTTTGCTTGGGTTTCGGGCAACATTATTTTCTCAGATTATCTCAACGTCATGTATATCCCCGATGTGAGTGAACTCGTGATTTTTATCGCAGCATTTGCTGGGGGTCTGGTCGGATTTTTATGGTACAACACCTATCCAGCTCAAGTATTTATGGGCGATACAGGAAGCTTGACCATTGGCGGTATTATTGCTGTTCTCGCGCTTTCGGTTCGAAAAGAATTGCTTATTCCTGTTCTGTGCGGAGTTTTCTTTATCGAAAGCTTGTCAGTGATCCTTCAAGTTGGGTATTTCAAGTACACCAAAAAGAAAACTGGAGTTGGAAAACGAATTTTCTTGATGGCACCTGTCCATCATCATTTCCAAAAACAAGGATATCACGAGAGTAAAATCGTGACTCGCTTTTGGATAATCACTATCGCTCTTGCGATTATTTCACTTATAACCCTAAAAATCAGATAGCCAATGTCAAAAAATATGATTGTATTGGGTGGAGGAGAGAGTGGAGTTGGCGCAGCACTTCTTGGTCAGCACCTTGGCTATCATGTCTTTTTGAGCGATAAAGGGGCAATTGGTGAGTCCTACCAAAAAGAATTGGATGATCATCATATAGAATGGGAACAAGGGCAACACACTTCCGAACGGATAACAAAAGCCGATTTGGTTGTAAAAAGCCCCGGGATTCCCCCAAATGTACCAATCATCGAAGAAATCAGGTCTGCTGAGATTCCCTTGCTTTCAGAAATTGAATTTGCTTCACTACATACAGATGCGGAGCTGATCGGTATCACAGGCACAAATGGAAAAACGACTACAGCCATGCTTACGCATCACTTGCTTGCATCGGCAGGAAAGTCTGTCGCGCTTGCTGGGAATATTGGGTCAAGCTTTGCCAAAGCAGTAACGACAAGTTCGCCCGATTACTGGGTACTTGAACTCAGTAGTTTTCAATTGGAGGACATCGATTCCTTCCACCCGCGATATGCTGTGATGACCAATCTCACCCCCGACCATTTAGATCGCTATGACAACAGTTTTGAGCGATATGTTGACGCCAAGTTTTGCATGCTGAAAAACCAAACGAATGAAGACTATTTCATCTATGATGATACAGATGATGAAATCAAGTTGGCAATCGAAAGACACAAGCCCAAATCGCAACGCATACCCTATACAGATAAAACAATAAAACACGAACGATTTAATACAACCGATATGATCAGGATTGACAATCCCTCGCTGGAGGGAATTCACAATGCCAAAAATGCAATGGCAGCAGCGACCATTGCCCAGTTGGTCAACATTCGCAAACAAACCATACGGGAGAGTTTGCGAACCTTTCAAGGCGCTCCACACCGATTGGAGAAGGTGCTGCGTATTCTAAAAGTAGATTATATAAATGATTCCAAAGCAACCAATGTCAATGCAACATTCTACGCGCTCGACAGTATGACACGCCCAACAATTTGGATTGTAGGCGGGGTTGACAAAGGCAATGACTACGCAAAACTCATGCCCTTGGTTCGCAAAAATGTAAAGGCCATTATTTGCCTTGGGCTTGACAATGAAAAAATCATCGATTGTTTCTCTCCAGTTGTAAACCTTCTGGTGGAAGCGGGGTCGATGTCTGAAGCTGTTCAGGCATCCTATGACTTGGCAAAGCAGGGAGATGCGGTATTGTTGTCACCAGCTTGTGCAAGCTTTGATCTTTTTGAAAACTATGAAGATCGGGGAGATCAATTTAAACAACTCGTTCGTCAACTGTAATTTATGCGTTTTATCACAAAACATATCCACGGAGATCGCGCCATATGGGCCATTGTAGCCCTGTTGTCTGTGTTTTCGTTTTTACCTGTTTATAGCGCAAGCTCCAACCTGGTATATGTTTTAGGGATTGGCTCTGTTACAGGTCATTTGATCAAGCATGTTGCCATTGTCTTGATTGGAATCAGTATTATGTATGCGACACACCGTATTCCATTCAAATACTTTAGCGGTTTGTCTGTCATTGCGTTGCCTATTGTTTGGGTATTGTTGGTTTACACCGCCCTGCAAGGCAATATGATAGATGGAGCAAATGCAAGTCGTTGGATTAAAATTCCGATCCTTGGCTTGTCTTTTCAAACATCAACATTAGCTTCGGTTGTGCTGATGGTGTATGTGGCTCGTTACCTTTCAATCAATAAAGACAAAGACATTTATTTTTGGCGGAGTTTGCTCGTTCTATGGTTGCCTGTCTTGTTGGTGATTGCGACCATCTTACCCGCAAACCTATCAACGGCAGCTTTATTGGCTGCTTTGGTGTTTGTGTTGGCATTTATTGGGGGCTATCCCAAAAAATATCTGTTGTTGATGTTGGGTACTGCTGCGGTCTTTCTGACCTTGTTTATCATGACAGCAAAAGCATATCCAGATGCTTTCCCCAACCGCGTCGATACATGGATGAGTCGAATTGAAAGTTTTACGGGAGATGGAGATGCAAATACCAACTACCAAGTGCAACGTGCCAAAACGGCAATTGCTACTGGCGGTGTCCTTGGAAAAGGAGCTGGTAAAAGTGTGATGAAAAACTTATTACCCCAAAGCACATCTGATTTTATTTATGCCATTATCACTGAGGAGTATGGTATGGCTGGCGGCTTGAGTTTGTTGTTTTTATACATGTTGCTTCTATTCCGTATTTTCATGAGCGTATATAAAACAGAACACTTTTTTGGTCAACTTCTGATCGTAGCAGTTGGACTTCCGATCATTATCCAGTCTTTGGTGAACATGGGTGTTGCCGTTTCGATTTTCCCCGTAACTGGGCAACCCTTACCATTGATTAGCAGTGGTGGAACTTCCATATGGATGACATTTCTTGCACTCGGTATTGTTCAGAGTGTGACTGCAGGCCGCATGGCAGAAAGCGATGAAAAAAACCCTTTAGCAATTTTGAGTGAAGCAGTTTAAAACCATATTGTCTGGCGGAGGAACAGGGGGGCATATCTTCCCTGCACTAGCGATTGCCAATGCGATTAAAAGCGACAATGGCTCTGCTGAGATTTTATTTGTTGGTGCAAGTCAACGTATGGAAATGAAGCGTGTTCCCAAAGCTGGGTTTCCAATCAAAGGGCTTTGGATTTCAGGGATTCAGCGTAAGCTTTCAGTTCAAAATCTATTGTTTCCACTCAAGTTAATCGTGAGCTTGTGGCGCTCCTATTTTATTTTAAAGCGATTTCAGCCAAAGGTTGTTATTGGTACTGGGGGCTTTGCGAGCGGTCCACTGTTATATATGGCGACCCGAATGAATATTCCATCACTCATTCAAGAGCAAAACGCTTTGCCTGGGATAACCAATCGACTGCTTGGCAAATATGTGCAACGAATCTGTATCGCTCATGCGGAAGCAGAAAGATTTTTTCCAAAGCATAAAACAGAACTTACAGGAAACCCCTTGCGATCGGAGTTGATTCAACTGAACATCAGTCCCGCAGAAGCAAAAAAGAAGATGGGGTTATTACAAAAGAAAACAACCCTGCTCGTTGTCGGGGGAAGTCTCGGCGCAAGACGAATAAATCAACTTATGGCCAATCACCACGGTAGACTTTCCGAGATGGGGATTCAAATTGTGTGGCAATGCGGTTCACTTTATGAAAAAGAATATGCGCCACTTCAAACATCACATGTTCATATCACCCCATTTATTGATGATATGGCAGTGGCTTATGCGGCGGCTGATGTGATTATTTCACGAGCTGGTGCACTTGCCGTTTCGGAGCTTTGTCAGGTCGGCAAAGCGGTTTTGTTTATCCCATCACCCAATGTTGCGGAAAACCACCAGTATAAAAATGCACTTGCCATAGCCAAAAAGGATGCAGCTATTGTCATCGAAGAAAATGAACTGGATCAAAAATTCCAAACCCAACTAGATGTTCTTCTTTCCGATAAAAATAAGAGAGAAACTCTAGGAAAAAACATTAAAAACTTGGCAAAACCAGATGCCACTCAATCGATTGTCAAACAAATTAAATCCCTTGTTGATGATTAAGCAACAGCTGTATTTCTTGGGGATTGGTGGAATTGGAATGTCCGCATTGGCACAGTATTTTGTTCAACAAGGGCATGAGGTATATGGGTATGACCGCATCGAAACAGAGATTACCGACAAGCTCATTCAAATGGGTGCAAAGGTGCATACAGATGACCGTGTTGATCGAATCCCATCAGTGTGTAAGAACAAGGCCAATACGACTGTTGTATTCACCCCTGCAATCCCTCTAAACTCTCCACAACTCGAGTTTTTCAAAGCAAATGGGTTTGATATTTTTAAGCGTTCTGAAGTTCTTGGCGAATTGAGCAAAGACCTAAACTGCTTGGCTGTAGGAGGAACTCATGGCAAAACCACAACATCCTCAATTCTGGCACATATCCTTCGTGAAAGTGGAAAAAAAATCACTGCATTTTTGGGTGGAATTTCGTCTAATTTCGGTTCCAACTTTATCAGTGAAGGCAACGAATATATGGTGGTAGAGGCAGATGAGTTTGATCGTTCCTTTTTAACGCTTCACCCCGATCTTCTCTGTATCACTTCAATGGATGCAGACCATTTGGACATTTATCAGAATGTGGGGAATCTCGAAACGAGTTTTCAATCCTTTGCCGCTTTGGTTTCAAATCCAAACCAACGTTGGGTTCGAGAAGGGCTTGACGTTACAGGCATTACGTTTGGCACCAGCAAACACGCAGAGGTTCGAGTCGAACATGTCAGAGTCGAAAATGGTCATTACGTTTTTGATTTTCACAGTAAAGATCAAACCTTAAAGAATCTTGAACTTCGTCTTCCTGGGGAACATAATTTGATGAATGCCACAGTAGCCATCGCAATGGCATTGTCTGTTGGTTGTGATCCGCAGTCAATTGCGAAGGCCTTGCAGCATTTTCGAGGTGTCGACCGCCGATTTAGTGTTCGAATCGAAGAACCTGCGGTGGTCATCGATGACTATGCTCATCATCCAACTGAAATCAACCAAATGGCGGATGCGGTCAAGCAGTTTTATCCTTCTGCCAAACGACTCGCAGTGTTTCAGCCTCACTTGTTTAGCAGGACGAGGGATTTTTGCGAGGGTTTTGCGGAGAGTTTGTCTCAGTTTGACCATACCATATTGCTCGATATCTATCCAGCACGTGAGTTACCGATTCCAGCTGTTAGTAGTCAATCTATTCTTGAAATGATGAGTGGATCGGTTGAAATTGTTTCCAAAGACCAATTGCTAGAAAAGGTAGCTGATGCTGGTGCAGACGTTGTTGTGGTTATGGGCGCTGGTGATATTGCTGATGAAGTGCAACCAATTGTAGAACATTTAAAACGAACGTCCTATGTGGGTTAGATTGATGTCATTTTCTTTTTGGATTGTGCTTTCAATCGGTATGATTGTG
>NHEI02000046.1 GCA_002171575.2 Flavobacteriaceae bacterium TMED81 | reverse complement strand
AGCACTATTCCCATTTGAGTCAGTTGCATTATAAACAATATAATAGGTTCCAACAACAGCAGTATCTACTGAGCCAGACTGAGTGATGGCTGATGTAATATCTAGATCATAGTTGTCCAATGCAGTTGCGCCAGCATCTGAATATGAATCTCCAACTGCGAGGTATATTGTTTCATCTCCAAGTATGGTTATTGATGGTGGAGTTGTGTCAGCAACAGTAACTTGTCGTGTTACAGTCGTTGCATCATTTTCTGAACTATCACTCACATCGTATGAAAGAGTGTATGTTGCTAAAATATTTTCATTGACCGAACCAGTTACTTGGATACTTGATGTGATGTTATTGTCATAATTATCAGTCGCTGTTGCACCAGGATCTACAAAGCTACTTTGATAGGAAATAGTCATCGAAGCATCCCCAAAAAGATTAATCGATGGCTTAGTGGAATCCACAACTTGCACTGTTCTTGAAACAGGGGTTGCAGCATTTCCAGAATTATCACTAACTGTATATGTGACCAAATATGACCCTAATGTTGATGTGTCTACCGACCCCGACGAAGTGATGGCTGCTGTAATTGCCGAATCATTATCATAATTGTCTGTACCAACAACTCCTGGATCAATATAGCTATTTCCAACTTCTACAGTTATTGTGGAAGTACCCAGAAGAGTGATCACAGGGCTAGTGTTGTCCTCAACAACAACTGTTCTTGAAATCGGATTTGCTTGGTTATTCGAAGTATCCGACACACCATAGGTGAGTGTATACGACCCAACTGCTGTATTGTCTACAGCACCTGAAGTTGTTATGGCTGCTGAAATGGATGTGTTATCATCATAATTATCGGATGCACTAGCACCAGCATCTGAATAAGCCTGCCCAAGTTCAATTATCACAGGGGTTGATCCCAGTAAAGAAAGAATTGGTTTTGTTGTATCAATCACATTGACAGTGCGTGTCAAGGTCGTAGCAGCATTCGATGACGAATCAGATACATCATATGAAACTGTATATGACCCCAAAGCTGCAGTATTCACAGAACCTGAAGTAACAATTGAAGAGGTTATGGTGTTGTCATCATCATAATTGTCAGAGGCTGTAGCACCTAACTCATTATATGTTGTGCCAACTTCAATCGAAACAATACTGTTTCCATTTAAGTTAATACTTGGTGGTGTTGTATCAATAACTTCAACAGTACGAATAAGCGTCGTAGTATTACCATCTGCGTCAGTAATGCTATACTGAACATTATAAACGCCAACAATGTTTGTGTTAATGGCATTAACGCCAAAGATCAAAATCTGATCGGTAAGAGGACCATCCTCCGCATCTGAGGCAGTTGCGCTAAGCTCAGAATAGCTATTTCCCAATACAATTTGTTGGGGGTTTGGGCCATTTAAAATCAGTTCAGGGTTTGTTGTAAAACTCTTACTATGATACAATGAAGATGCATAACCTGAGATACTTAGCAGGCTACAGATTACGATCAGGTACGGAAAAACCGCACGAACAAATCGATTTGAGAATAGTTTATAATCCAACAAATCCTTAGTTCAAATTTTAGCTAAATTAGTCAATAAATTTTTTATACACTGTAAAACCTTCGATTTTAACAATATAAATCAACAAAAAAAGCCCCCCATTTTCAGGAAAGCTTCTCATTGGCTCTTTTACGAACCTCTTGTAAACCAGTGGTTTACAAGCAACACAACATCTTAAAATCTTTACTTAACAAATAAGGTTTGCGGTCTGGACGGGACTCGAACCCGCGACCCCATGCGTGACAGGCATGTATTCTAACCAACTGAACTACCAGACCAGGGTCATGCGGCTGCAAATATACACCGCATTTTTCATTACACAAATACTCTATACAAATATCCTATAAAGCACTGTCAATGGCCTCTGCGTAGACTTGTTTTGGAGATACACCTACTTTTCGGTCAACCAGCTCTCCGTTCTTAAATAACAAAACAGTTGGGATATTGCGAACCCCGTATTTGGCAGCAAACTCTTGGTTATTATCAACATCTACTTTACCGACAACAGCTTTGCCATCGTATTCCTTGCTCAACTCATCGATGATTGGCCCAACCATACGGCAAGGACCACACCAAGCTGCCCAAAAATCAACCATTACAGGTTTGTCGGATTGCAAAACAAGTTTGTCAAAAGTTGCATCTGTAATTTCTAAAGCCATTTTTTTATTTTTTATGCTACAAAAGTACGTTTTTAAAATCTTTTTAAACCCATAAATTATTGGATTTACCAGTCCATATCCATTTCCAAAAAACCGCTAATTCAGCTTAAAATGAATTTGTTGTTCATCCAAATCCGCAAGAAGTTCCTTGCTGATGTTTACTTTCTTCTTTCGGCTGTGCATCACAAGCTTGATTTGTTGGTTCAGCTCATAAAAAGCGATATCCAATTTGTGATTTCCCTTATGGGCTTTGATCGTTTTTGTCAATAAGGACAATTTGTCTTTTTCAAACTGATTGATGTTGATTTGTAATGTCAATTTTTTGGCATAGGTGCTAATGGCGTCTTGCAACTGTCGAAAATCATTAAATTGAATACGCGGGTCGCCCACCTTTCCTGTCTCTTGATTTGTCCATCCCGGTCGGACAAAGGCCTTTACATGCACAAAATTATTCTCCACCAATTGATGGCGGAATTTTAGATATTCTTCTCCAAATATGCGAAAGCTAAAGGTGTCATCGTAATCCTCCAATTGGAAGATCGCCCAACCTTTGCCGTTTTTGGATACCCGATGTTCGACTTCTCCAATAATTCCGCCAAATGTCAATTCCTTATTTACCAATGGAGCAAGGTCGTTGAACAGACCAACCCGTGCATTGCAAAAGTGATTGAAACTGTATGTGAAATCATCTAGTGGGTGACCAGACAAGTAAATCCCCACAACTTCCTTTTCTTGTTTGAGTTCGTGGAGTGTTGCCCATGGCTCACAATCTGGGATTTCGGGTTCTTTTAGAGATGCTCCACTATCCTCGCCAAACAAACTTACCTGCGATGAATTTTGATGTTCTTGAAAATTGGCGCCAAAACGGAGTGCTTTTTCCAAAAAAGAAACCCCGTCACCCTTGTCCTGAAAGTATTGTGCACGATGATTGTCGCCCAAAGAATCTACTCCTCCTGCAAGGATTAAGCTCTCAAATGTCTTTTTGTTGGCAGCGCGCAAATCCACTCGTTTGGTCATATCGAACAGGGACAGGTATGCGTTTTCTTTTCGACCCTCTACGATACTATCAACAGCTCCGCGACCTACACCCTTAATCGCGCCCATTCCAAATCGGATTGCGTTGTCGTTGTTCACAGTAAACTTGTAAAACGATTCATTGACATCGGGACCGAGAACTGGAACACCCATTCGTCGGCACTCTTCCATAAAAAAGCTTACTTGCTTGATATCGTTCATATTGTTTGACAATACAGCCGCCATATACTCGGCCGGATAGTTGGCCTTTAAATACGCCGTTTGGTACGCTATCCAAGCATAGCAGGTGGAGTGAGATTTGTTAAACGCATAAGAGGCAAATGCCTCCCAATCCTTCCAAATTTTTTCTAGAATGTCAGCATCGTGTCCACGCTCTTTTCCACCATTGATAAATTTTGGTTTGAGCTCTTCAAGCAAAGAAAAAATCTTTTTCCCCATGGCTTTTCTCAAAACGTCTGCCTCGCCCTTGCTAAAGCCAGCCAACTCCTGAGACAATAACATCACTTGCTCCTGATAGACGGTTATCCCGTAGGTCTGCTCTAAGTGGTGCTTCATTTCTGGAAGATCATACTCGATTTCTTCCTCACCGTTTTTGCGGCGAATAAAACTCGGAATATACTCCAATGGCCCTGGTCGATACAAGGCGTTCATCGCAATTAGGTCTTCAAATTTATTCGGTTTAAGCTCCCGTAAATAACGTTGCATGCCAACACTTTCATACTGAAATATCCCTACGGTTTCGCCACGCTGAAATAAGTTGTATGTCGGCTCATCATCCAAAGGAAAATCATCAGGATTGAGCGTGATATTATGTCGATACTTGATCAACTTTACCGTATCCTTAATTAGGGTCAATGTTTTGAGCCCTAAAAAATCCATTTTCAACAGACCTGCACTTTCNACAACTGCATTGTCGTATTGCGTTACCACCAAATCCGAATCTTTTGCCGTGGCCACTGGAACCAAGTTACTGATGTCTTCAGGTGTGATGATCACCCCACAAGCGTGTGTGCCTGTGTTTCGCACTGACCCCTCTAAAATCTGTGCCTGTGTTAGCGTTTGAGCTTCTAAGTCATCCCCATTCGCAATCGCTTTTAATTGCTCCACCCGTTGAAATTCATCCGCTCGAAGATCTTCTTTTAGGGTGGTGGTTTCCGCTGTAAAAATGGTATTGAGTTTGACATTTGGAATCAGCTTGGCGAGACGATCCGCATCAGCAAGTGGAAGGTCTAATACACGAGCCGTGTCTCGAACTGAGGATTTTGCCGCCATGGTGCCATAGGTTACAATTTGTGCAACCTGATTTGCTCCATATTTCTCAATTACATAATCCATCACTTTTGACCGACCTTCATCATCAAAATCGATATCGATATCGGGCATGCTCACACGATCCGGATTCAAAAATCGCTCAAAAAGTAGATCGTATGCAATCGGGTCAATATTTGTGATTTGTAAGCAATATGCAACCACTGACCCTGCTGCAGAACCTCGACCTGGACCAACCGAGACATCCAATGAGCGAGCAGCAGCTATCAAATCCTGTACAATCAAAAAATACCCAGGATATCCCGTGTTTTCGATGACACTTAGCTCAAAGTCAATCCGTTCCTGAATGTCTTTGGTAAGCTCACCATAGCGTGACTTTGCTCCTTGCAGTGTAAGGTGTCGCAAATAGGCATTTTCCCCTCTTTTACCGCCATCCTCTTGATCCTCAGAAACAACAAATTCCGCAGGGATATCAAACTTTGGGAGTAAAACGTCTCGAGCTAAAGCAAAGGGTTCTATTTTTTCGATTATCTCTTGAATATTGTGGATGGCTTCAGGAATGTCTGAAAACAATTGGGTCATCTCCTGAGGAGACTTAAAATAGTATTCCTGATTTGGAAGACCGTATCGGTAGCCACGACCTCTTCCTATGGGCGTAGACTGTTTTTCGCCGTCCTTGACACACAACAAAATATCATGCGCATTTGCTTCTTCTTTTTTTAGATAATAGCAACTATTTGAAGCAATCATTTTGACACTTTGCTTGCTTGCCAATTCAACCAAGGTTGTATTGACTCGCGTTTCGTCTTCCTGATTGTGGCGCATCAATTCGATATACAAATCAGATCCAAAATGTTCTTTCCACCACAGCAGAGAGTCCTCGGCTTGTTGTGCACCGATGTTGAGAACCTTATAGGGCACCTCACCGTATAGATTCCCAGTCAAAACGATAATATCTTCCTTGTAGTTGAGGATCAAATCTCGATCAACACGAGGTACATAGTAAAACCCTTTTGTGTGGGCGATTGATGTGAGTTTTGCAAGGTTGTGATAACCGTTTTTGTTTTTTGCAATCAGAACGATTTGAAAGCCATCATCGCGATGAGACCGATCGAGGTGATTCGCGCAAACGTTGAGGGTGATTCCAATAATCGGTTTAATGGGATTACCCATGCCCTCTTCTAGAGATTTGTTGTGCTTGTTGACTGCTTTGACAAAGTGAAAGGCGCCCATCAAATTGCCGATATCTGTAATGGCAACCGCAGGCATATTCATGGATACTGCCTCTTGTACAAGTTTTGAAATCGAAATGGTAGATTGGAGAACAGAAAACTGTGTGTGGGTGTGAAGGTGGCAAAACGGCAGGGTCTCTACTTGGGTTTCTTCTCCGCTCTGCTCTGGTTGTTGGGGCGAAAGCAAGGCAGCTTTTTCCTTATGTAGGTTTCGGTGTTCCAAGCCCGCTAGCGGAACAGTATCGGGGTAGGCGTTTTTAACCTCTTGCGTGGATTGTATCAACTCGGTTTGGGTGAATTTGTTTTGTCGTATCAACTCGATAAAAACACGGGCGGTTGCTTCGACATCAGCTGTTGCATTGTGCGCTTCTTCAAACGAATCTTGAAATAAAAAGAGGTACAATTCGCTCAGGGTGGGGAGTTTAAACTTTCCCCCTCTTCCGCCAGGAAGTTCACACAACAAAGCTGTATCTTCCGTACAAGTATCTAAAATTGCTTTTTCAGCAAGGGTGTTTTCCTTCCCCAATCGCAACAATTCGGCACCCATGATGTTGAGATCAAACTTCAGATTGTGACCCACCAGAAAATCAGCTTGATCTACGACTGCTAAAAACGACTCTACAACCGTTTTTATGTCTGCACCATCTCGGTTTGCAAGTGCTGTGGAAATCCCATGGACTTTTTCAGACTCAAAAGGGATATCAAATCCATCTGGCGTAATGATAAAGTCGTCATGAGAGATCATTCGCCCATCTGTAGCATGTAATTGCCATGCGATCTGAACACAGCGGGGCCAATTATCGCTGTCCGAAAGTGGCGCATTCCAATTTCGGGGCAGACCCGTTGTTTCCGTGTCAAATATTAAATACATCTTTGTCCTTAAAGCTGGATAAAAATAAATAACTCAACCTCCAAAATCCCCCAGAAAAACGAGAAGTTATTAACGCTTGTGGATTTCTAAAAAAAATGTACATTTGCCCCTCATTAATAACAGAGGTTTAGAACCTCACAAATTAATTTGATATGCCAGTACGTATTCGTCTACAAAGACACGGAAAAAAAGGAAAGCCCATTTATTGGATCGTTGCAGCAGACTCACGCGCTAAAAGAGACGGTCGATACCTCGAAAAATTAGGAATTTACAATCCAAACACGCTACCTGCCACTGTTGAGCTGAATTTAGACCGTGCTGTAGATTGGTTACAAAATGGGGCACAGCCATCCGATACCGCCCGCAATTTGCTTTCAGAACACGGTGCTATGCTTAAAAACCACCTGATCAATGGGGTGAACAAAGGAGCGCTCACTGAGGATGATGTCAATGCTAAATTTGAAGCTTGGCTTAAAGACAAGGAAAGTAAAAACGAAACCCTTCAGAAAAAAATCGACTCTGAGGCAGAGAAAGCTCGTGCTGCTGCTATCGCTGCTGAAAAAGAAGTAAGTGCAAAACGCAAGGAAGCTGCAGCCGCTGCTGTTGCTGAAGCTGAAGCGCAAGAGGAAGCATCAGCTGATGAAGCTGCGCCTGAAGCCGAAGCGCAAGAAGAAGCACCAGCCGCTGAGGAAGCACCAGCTGAAGAAGTTGCTCCAGAAGCCGAAGCACAAGAAGAAGCACCAGCCGCTGAGGAAGCACCAGCTGAAGAAGCTGCTCCTGAAGCCGAAGCACAAGAAGAAGCGCCAGCCGCTGAGGAAGCACCAGCTGAAGAAGCTGCTCCCGAAGCCGAAGCCGAAGCACCTGTTGCCGACGATGCTGAAACGGATAGCCAAGACTAAACGTAGATGCATAAAGAAGACTGCTTCTTTTTAGGAACAGTAGTCGCTAAATACAGCTTCAAAGGGGAAGTGTTGATCAAACTCGACACAGATGATCCAGAAACTTATCTATCTCTACAATCCTTTCTTTTAGAAGACGAATCTCGTCTTATTCCCTATTTCACAACCAAGGTTCAGCTCCATAAATCTCAACTCCTACGCGTTTCTGTCGAAGGTGTCAAGTCTGAAAAGCAAGCCGATTTGATGATTGGAAAATCGGTGTATCTTCCTCTTGATCAGCTTCCTAAACTCGACGAGGACCAGTTTTATTTTCACGAAATCATTGGTTTTAAAGTCATCGATTCCGTGCAAGGTCCGATTGGAACAATCACAGGCGTTAATGATGCCTCCTCACAGGTTTTGTTGGAAGTCGAACACAAGGGCAGACAAATCCTGATTCCATTGGTAGATGATCTGATCCAACAACTTGATAAACAACAAAAACAACTTTATCTTTCCATCCCAGAAGGCTTGCTTGATTTAGATTCCTAAAGGATGTTGAGAACATTATTTTTCATTGTGATATGTTTTGCGGTCACCTCCGCACAAGACACGCTTGACTTGGAAGAGGTGGTTATCAAATCCTCCTTGCTGCTACCCCAAGAGAATGCACTGCCAGTAACGATAAGTACTTGGTCTAACAATGGCAATTCTCGTTCTATCGAACAAGAGCTCAACAATGTGCCTGGTGTGTGGCTGACAAACAATAGCAATGCCGCGCAAGACTATCGAATTTCGATACGTGGCTTTGGGTCACGGGCATCCTTTGGTGTACGTGGGATTCGGATTCTTTTAGATGGGATTCCCCAAACAACCCCTGACGGACAAAGTCAAATCGATCACTTGCCCCTTCATCTCATCCAACAAAGCGAGGTCATTCGAAGTCCAGCCGGTTCACGACACGGGAATGCTGCGGGAGGTGTGCTTTCATTTTTTACGGAAAATACAAATCAAAATCAAGCAAATATCCGCCTCCAACATGGTAGCTTCGGCTTGTATTCTACAGATGCAACGA
This sequence comes from Flavobacteriaceae bacterium TMED81, assembly GCA_002171575.2. Taxonomy (GTDB): domain Bacteria; phylum Bacteroidota; class Bacteroidia; order Flavobacteriales; family Flavobacteriaceae; genus UBA724. Next base: position 3,089 of record NHEI02000046.1, on the reverse strand, counting down.
TCCATCATCATCTGTCTGAAAATTCTAAAATCATGGGGTCGTTGAACTATCACAAGTTTGATGGTTACCGTAAGCATGCTGATTTCGAAAATAAAAGTGCCTTTGTCAAGTTTACTCACCAAAAAAACGAGGTTTTACACAAGCTGTCGATACTCCACTTTGACAGTCCCTACGCATTCGACTCAGGAGGTCTCACACTAGAGGAAGTCAATCGCAATCGATCGCAAGGGAGAGAAAGAAACATGATCTATGATGCTGGAGAAAGCGTTCGTCAGTCTCAAATTGCATGGCATTACAAAACCCCCTACCAAAGTGGAGAACTAGAAACCTCTGTGCACTTTAGCCCCAGAGTTTTTGACGGAAAGCTTCCCTTCGAAAATGGGGGCATCGTCAAACTTGAAAGAGATTTTTATGGAGGGATGGTACTGTACCATACCTCCACAGAGAGCCCTTTTGGTCAAGGAATTGTAGGGCTTGATTTTCAAAATCAGCGAGACCATCGCAAGCGATATGCAAATCGTACAGGGATGAAAGGAGAGCAAACCATGAATCAGATTGAGCGTTTTTCCTCTGCCAGCGGATTTGCGATTTGGTCAGTTCCTGTAGGGAAGTCTGTTTTTGACCTTGGTATTCGATATGACAACAATCAAGTCGCACTTGATGATCGTTTTGCGATAAATGAGCAAAGCTATGCGCGTCAATTTGCCCGATGGTCACCCCATCTTGGTCTTTTGTGGAAGTCAAGCCCTACAACAGCATGGTTTATATCTTTGGGATCGGGGTTTGAAGTTCCCGCACTGAGTGAGCTTTCAGCCAATCCGTATGGCAGTGGTTTTAATCCTGAGATTCAGCCCATGCCATTTAACAGCTTGGATTTTGGCTTTAGAAAACAAAATACTTTCTATCGTTGGGAAGCAGTTGCCTTTTACACAACCGCAACTAATGAGTTGATTCGCTATGAGCTGGAAGACTTCCCCGATCAAAATTTTTATCGAAATCTAGGAGAATCCACGCGCTATGGAATCGAGGTTGATGCCTCGTTGATTGCGTTTAAAGATCATATACTACAAGGCGGGATATCTTTTGCTTCCTATCAATTTTTGGAAGATGGGACGCAAAAAAATCTACCTGGGGTGCCCACCACTACCGCCAATCTCCGCTGGACATACAGCAACAATAATTGGAAATTCTCCATTGATGGTCGTTTTATCGGGGACTATTTTGCAGATAATGCCAATGCCGTTCGTATTGACCATTACGGTCTTGCCAATTTGGAAATCCAAAAACAATTTCGTCTCAAATCTACCCCCGTTACGCTTGGGTGCTCTGTTTTTAATCTGACAAACACAAAGTATTTTGACAATATCCGAATCAATGCGTTTGGGAGTCGATTTTACGAACCTGCCGCAGGGAGGCAACTCCTTTTTTCGGTAAAAATTGGGTTTGAATAAGGGTTTTATTCCTCATTCTTTTTGTACACATGCGGGTTTTCTCTTACTCCTTTTCTAAATAGTTTTCGCAATCCCATACGCAGTGTTGAATCCATTTTTAAGATTCCATTTTTTAGTCGTTGGTGTGGCCACCCCCGAAAAGTGGTCACATGGAATCGATCGGATTCACGAAGTGGATCAGGGGAGAAATAATAATTGGACACACAGTTTCTGGATTCATCTACTTGAACAGGGCGAACGGCATGCCATGAGCCCTGATGAGTCGCCATCACAACAAGGCGGTTAAATGATGACGGGATGGCAATTGACTCTCCTTTTACCCCATCTGGCCAGAGTTCTAAATCTCCACCAAAGTCATTTTCCCAGTTTGGATTCACATAGTACAGCAAATTTAAAACTCGCCAACGATTTCGGTCTTTATCATGAGAGTTGTCGAGATGCGGATTTAAAAATTGGCCTTTTTTCATTGTTGAAATCCCACCTGCATAAAGGTGCGTATCTGGTTTAAGCTTGCTAATCCCACAAATGGACTGGATAAGTGAAACAACCTCAGCATCCTGAAAGGCATATATGGCTTGCTCCAACAATGGATGATACTGATCCATTTGTGCAGCGATATGCTTGTGTTCTCGTAAACTTTTGTTGAGGTTCATCTCCTCTGGTCGTGGAAAAGCACGATGAATCTCTTTGGCGATATCAACTGGAAGAAGGTCTTCAATAAAAAAATAGCCAATACTTTTTTTAGTGGAGTCGTATTGATTTTTTGCTTGTTGGTGTTGCTGCTTGAGCCGCGATGAAATCAACTGGGCAAGAAATTCTTTGGTGTGAGTCGAATCAGCCATGATCTATTTTTAAGAATGGGGATCAGTTCGTGATTTGTAAATTTCTTAAAAATTTTGGACTAAACAAATCCCGCTTTATTAACCTCGTGATTAACTGTTTTTGATGTTGGGTTTGTAGGATTTGTTTTCCGCTCACATCAGTAATCCTTACTACAAAATGCTGTTCTGTTGGATGGACTATGTAAATGACTTCTTTAGTAGGGTTTGGAAAGACCTTTACTTGCAATTGCAGCTCAGGGGTTTCCGTATTTAGCGTGGACAAGTTTAGTGAGGGGTAATATCCGTTTCCTAGCTGTATGCTCCCATCTTCGGAGGTCATGGCGCAAACAGCTACCTCTCCAGTAGTGTAGCTCAGCTTATTGGTTCCATTATCAATGGTTTGCCCCCCTGGGCCGATGACTTGCTTGGATATGCTTTGGCTAAAGCCTAAGCACCCAACAAACAGAAAAACAACTTTTAAATAGCGCATAAATTTTTTAAATTTAAATAATTATCGCTTAAGCGTAAAACCTCGGATTGCACACAAAAAAATTATCCCCAAAAACAATAAATTATTCTTGAGGATAATTGTACACCCAATTGAGCTGTTTTCGAAACAAGCGCTAACTTTATTGAGAAAGTTCGTTGATTAGCTTTGGTGTTAATGATTGATTTTTGTTGCTTTTTTTACTTTTTAGCCTACTCCATCATTGCAGCAGCTTGTGCTGCTTCAATACCCGCAACCATTTGAGGAGAATCATACATATGATATTCCGCTGCGATTTTTCCATCATCGCCCCACATAAAACTAATATGT
>NHEI02000045.1 GCA_002171575.2 Flavobacteriaceae bacterium TMED81 | reverse complement strand
TTCCTGACTTTCCGACGTGTGTTTAAAACCCACGCGTATGCCATAAACCAAAGCATACCCTTCTACCCAGCCATATTTTCGCATGGCCATAAAATAATGTTTGGCACTTTCTGGCATCAAGTGAAGTTGATTTTGGAGAATATCAGATACTTTAATGACATAATCGGATAAAGAAATACTTTGGAAATCGCGAAAATTAGCCGCCAGAAAATGATCGTAAAACAAGTCTAAAATAACACGCGACCGATGACGATATTGATCAAACAACATAGCGCGTAACTCCCGACTGATGGGATGACTGTCCGTAAATAGATCAATTTCTCGATGGAGTTCAATTCCCTTTTGAATAGACGAATCATATAGGTGAAGCGTCTTATTGCTGACATGATCCCCCAAAAAATTTCCCAATAGGATTTTTTCGTCACTCCCTGAAAGAATCAAATGACCGAGATAATTCATCCCCCAAAAATAGGAATGTCGGACGTATTCTTTATTATCTTTGCAAAAGATGACATTGATCAGCTCAGTTTCAGGTATACGCGGCACCATAGGAAGTAAAGCAGGGGATAACCTCACCCCAATTGATGTTGTGCGCTTTGCAAGCGCCTACGGAAGTTGGTTATTGCAAAATCACGAAAAGACAACAGTCGTGGTTGGTCGTGACGCACGACCTTCAGGTCCAATGATACAAAGCTTGGTTCAACACACATTGATTTCACTGGGAATTGATGTGATTGATGTTGGACTATCAACAACACCAACAGTAGAGTTGGAGGTTGTACGCCACAAAGCACAAGGAGGGATTATACTTACTGCCAGCCACAATCCAAAAGAATGGAATGCCTTGAAGCTGCTCAATGAAAAAGGAGAGTTTCTCAATGCGCAGGAGGGCGAGAAAATCAACCAGATGAGTCAAAATTTGTCTGCGATTGATTTTGCTGCTATTGATGATTTGGGGTCGATTTACACAGAGTCAGATGCGATTCAGCATCACATTGAAGCAATACGCAACTTGCCACTCGTCGATCTTAAAGCCATTCAAGCAAAAGGATTTAAAGTTGTTGTCGATGGCGTAAATTCCAGTGGTGGAATCGCTGTTCCGCAATTGCTGGAAGCATTGGGCGCCGAAGTAATCCCAATACATTGCGAGCCCAACGGAGACTTTCCGCACAACCCTGAACCTCTTGCACATCACTTGACAGATTTGTCAGAAGCCGTTGTTGCGCATCAAGCGGATTTGGGTATCGCCGTTGATCCCGATGTTGATCGACTCGTATTTATGGACGAAAAGGGGACATTGTTTGGCGAAGAATATACCCTAGTGGCTTGTGCCGATTATGTTTTGCGCACCAATCCCGGAAACACGGTGTCGAATTTGTCTTCTACAAGAGCCCTTGCTGAAGTGACTGACCAATATGGTGGAAACTATGTTGCAAGTGCTGTTGGTGAAGCTCACGTTGTTGAGCTGATGAAAAAAACCAATGCTGTAATCGGCGGGGAAGGCAATGGCGGAGTGATTTACCCTGACTTACATTACGGACGTGATGCTTTGGTGGGTATTGCCTTGTTTCTGTCTCATCTGTGTCATGTAGATTGTTCGGTATCTGTACTGCGAAGTAAGTACCCAAATTGGCTGATGAGAAAAGACAAAGTGACATTGACTCCACAACACAATGTTGACGCCTTACTTGATTCGATAGCATCTGCTCATGCTGCGTTTCAAGTTACGACCATAGATGGCGTAAAAATTGACTTCCCAGATGGATGGGTGCATATCCGAAAATCCAATACAGAACCCATTATCCGCATCTATGCAGAAGCAAAAACAGAAAAGCGACTTGACGAACTGGTCGGGGAAATTCAGAGATTGGTTAAGGAGTAGTCTTTCGCAGCCGTTTAAAACGATTGTGAGTCCATAAATAATGACTTGGATTTTCTTTGATTAGGGATTCTAACTCTTCTGTAAACCGATCAGTAATTTCGTAGTCTTTAACTTCTTTTGGATTCTTCGAAAGAACGATGATTTCCGTTTCGTAAAACCCCCTTTTTAAACGTCTAACTTTCGCCATTAACACTGGAATATCGTGTTCTTTAGCGATGCGTTCCGCTCCTGTAAAAACAGGAACTTCCATGCCGAAAAAAGAACGGAAGTAGGTCTTTTTCCTGATTTGAGGGGACTGATCACTCGCAAATCCGTAAAGTGCCAAATGATTACTTTCAGCATGTTTTTTAATGGTAGTAACCGTTTCACGCCGTGGAATTAAAAACGCACCATATCGTCGTCTTGCTTTGATGACGAGTTTGTTGAAATATGAATTGGCCAAAGGAGCGTAAATTCCATACGGGGTATGATCAGAATAATATCCCATTGATAAAAGCCATTCATAGCTCGCATAATGCCCACACATCATGATCACGGATTTTCCTTGCAAAGCGAGGTCTTGCATAATTGAGTTGTTGTGAACAACAAATCGCTTTTGAATTTGGCGTTTAGAAAGCGTCAGGGATTTAAAGGTTTCCAAATACAAATCGCAAAAGTGCTTATAAACTGCCTTTTCGATAGCCAAACGCTTGACAGGGTCATTGCCAAAGCCCGTACGGATTAGGTTGGTACGCACGACTTCTTTTCTGTACCCAATGACATGATAAAGTACAAAAGAGAGTCCATCAGAAATAATATACAGCAAACGAAATGGCATCAAGGCGAGGGTGTAGATAAAGGGGAGCGCAAGAATATAAGTAAGTAATTTCATGAAGGTCGCTTGAAAATGCTAATTTTTCGATGTGCAAATATATATATTTGNNATCAAATTTAGCCATGTCGATTCCTGTACTNCTATTNATTNTTTTCAATGTTTTGGTTTCNTATAAAGGGTTTTCAGAATCTCGCTTTTTTGAGCGATACAAGTTTTCGGTACTAGCACTTCAGAAACAGCAATATTTTCGGCTGTTGAGTTCTGGATTTTTACACGTAGACTCCGCGCATTTGNTCTTTAATATGTTTGCCCTCTACATGTTTGGCGANGTTGTGATTCAAATCACTGGGNTTTTNCTTTTTATGCTGATTTATATCCTCAGTTTGCTGGCAGGGAATTATTTTACTTACATCAACCATAAAAATGAACCAAACTATAGCGCAGTAGGGGCGAGTGGTGCNGTTTCTGGGATNGTNTATTCNTCNATACTTCTTTTTCCGCAAATGCAATTNGCNCTGATCTTNTTTCCAATCCCAATGCCAGGATATGTNTTTGGAATCTTATATCTNTTATATACNNTGTTTGGNATGAAAAGTCGTAGAGATAATATNGGACATACAGCACATTTTGGNGGAGCAGTATCGGGCTTTGCGATTACATTGTTTATTTTTCCAAGTTTGATTTATATGCAAACCAACCTCNTCTTACTNATGATGATTCCCTTGATTGTGTATTTGGTGATGAAAAGAANCGGCAANTTATAGATCAGCCGTTGCNTTTTGAAGGATACTTTTAATCGATGCCAAATCGTGGCTACGAGCAAGAACAGCACCGCGATNNTCAATCAAAAATAGCTCAGGAATCGAACGTACGTTGTATTCAGCTGCGATGGGGTCTTTCCAGTGTTTGAGATTCGATACGTGCGTCCAANTCAAATGATCGTCTTTAATCGCTTGNAGCCATCGTTCANTGTNNCGATCCAATGATACACTCATAATGGTCACTCCTTTGCTTTGGTAGNTGTTGTANAGGTCAACAAGNTCAGGACTTTGNTCGCGACAAGGTTTACACCAAGAAGCCCAAAAATCGATCACAGTGAATTTTTNTTTGGTATCNTATAGNGAAACGAGCTNNCCTTCTGGANTAGGTGCTTGAAANTCAGGAGCNACTTCACCAACTTCTGGAGATTCCTTGTTCTCTTNTACTTCTTCCGGATTGAGTAATTTCTGAATGTTTTGANCAGATTTTGTTTTTTTGATATTTCCATCNAGTTGATCATACAGNANTTGTGCTTCTGCAGAATCNATTTGACCAGATGTCACTTGCTGCTCAAGNATNAAAGANGAGACATAAGAATCTGGNTTNTCNGTGATATAGCTGAGTTCAAAATCTGTNAATTTAGCGACCATATTGTCNTATTGATCTTGCAAATCAGANATGTTTAAGCTGTCTTTTCNCANCATGGCNTTTCGAAGTTCAAACGAAATCTCACGNAAAGCCANATTAAATGTNCTGACCTCTTNTAAAAANTGACTNANATCAAGATTGGANTTTGTACCTCTNACACTCGCATTTTGAATGCTGTCCTTAATCGCCTGAACGGTNATNNTTCCTGGCTCTAAAANTAAGGGTAACAAGCTGCGGACCCCCTCAAAATTGAGGTAGTGCATTTCAGGATATTTTGCAGAACCAGAAAAGCTAAACGTTCCAGCTTCAACCTTTACNGTGTCGATGGGCATGAGTTGAGATTGATCATCTACTCCAAGNAGAAGAATNCTTTGGCCATCCNCTAAGTCGATTGTTCCGTTTAGNGTGTATTCGGTTGACCCAGANGAGCAACCGATGATAAAGAGNATNANNGTGATATATGGAGCTANTAAACGCATATTTNATTTTTTTCAAANGTAAGTAATGTTTTAGTATTCTCAATTGATNGAANANATTCCGTAAAATCATCGTATTTTTGCAAAAAATAGATTCATGGCAGGCAACAAATTCGGTCACATTTTCACATTAACCACNTTCGGTGAGTCACACGGACCTGCCCTTGGTGGAGTCATTGATGGNTGTCCAGCTGGGGTNTCNATTNATGAAGATGCCATACAAGCAGATCTTGACCGCAGAAANCCNGGTCAATCCAAAATTGTNACCCAGCGAAAAGAACCNGATCGAGTTGAGATTTATTCTGGNGTTTTTGAAGGAATGACAACAGGCACACCNATTGGTTTTGTGATTCACAACAGNAANCAAAAATCAAAAGATTACGANCATATTAAAAACGCTTATCGTCCTTCTCATGCGGATTATGTNTATGATAAAAANTATGGTTTTCGCGATTATAGAGGNGGTGGTCGAAGNTCTGCACGNGAAACNGCGGCAAGAGTTGTTGCCGGTTCTATTGCAAAACAATTCATGTCTGGTGTACAATTTCATGCTTTTGTGTCTGCTGTAGGNGANCTCAAGCTTGAAAATCCACATCTCATNAATGATTTTTCATCNNTNGAGTCCAATCCTGTTCGTTGTCCTGACNCCAAAATGGCACAAGGAAATGGANNAATANATCAAGCAAATTCGCAAAGAGGGGGACACCGTTGGNGGATTGGTTACNTGTGTGATTAAAAANGTTCCCATTGGATTGGGAGANCCCGTGTTTGACAAACTTCATGCGGAACTCGGTAAAGCCATGCTTTCAATNAATGCNGTNAANGGATTTGAATATGGAANTGGTTTTGCAGGTGCNTCTTGGCGNGGAAGTCANCACAATGATCTTTTTAANACNGATGGCACGACAAANACAAACTATTCTGGTGGTGTNCAAGGNGGNATCAGCAATGGAATGGATATCTATTTNAACGTTGCCTTTAAGCCAGTTGCAACCATNATGCAGGATCAAAATACNATTGANAAATCTGGAAAAGNGATNACCATNNAAGGAAAAGGNCGNCATGATCCTTGTGTNGTTCCNCGTGCNGTNCCNATAGTCGANGCAATGGCNTCACTTGTGCTTGCNGATTATTTNCTGATTGCACGTACAAACTCAATCNTTGGNGATTTTAACGATNTCTANNNTCNGTTANANTTTAACTTGANNAAAAGCGCCTTTCTTATACCTTTAGCTTTTCACCTTCNGANTTTGCAATAATCACTGCNCCACAACTGTCGCTCCATACATTGACTGTTGTGCGGAACATNTCCAGTATTCGATCCACAGCGAGGATCAGGCCNACTCCCTCTAAAGGAAGCCCCATAGCAGAAAGAACAACAGAAATCATTACAAGTCCTGCCATCGGGATTCCCGCGGCTCCAATAGAAGCCAAAAGCCCAGTGAGTATGCCGATAATCTGCTCAGTAAATGTCAATTCGATTCCGTAGGCTTGTGCGATAAACATGGCTGCGACGAGTTCATACAACGCTGTTCCGTCCATATTGACTGTAGCTCCAAGTGGCAAGGTGAAACTTGAGATTTTTGTAGAAACCCCGCTGTTTTTCTTTACCGCATTCATCGTGAGTGGCAAAGTAGCATTGCTCGACGAAGTTGAAAAAGCAGTAATCAGTGGCGTGCGCATCGCATTAAAATGTTTTATTGGACTGACTCGACCAATGGTTTTTAATACGATAGGCAATACAACAAAGGCATGGATAAACAGCGCCAGAATAACAACCAGCATAAACAGACCTAGACGGGAAAAGAGTTCCCCTAAGTCGTTGTTTTCGGCAATTTGCTTGGCAACGATTCCAAAGATTCCATAAGGAGTAAACCGAATCACAAACAAGGTAATTTTCATGATTAGTTCGAATAAGGAATCAAAAAAGACAAGCAATATTTTTTGACTTTTTTCTTTGGTTTTCGTGATAAAAAATCCCATCAATATGGCAAAAAAGATGATTGATAACATCTGGTTTTCTACCATGGCAACAAAAAGGTTGTCCGGAACGATATTCATTAGCGTACTCCCAAAAGACTCTTTTGCAACGCCGAGACCTTCTACTTGATTCGCAAAGCCCAAGTCGGCACCGACTCCAGGTTTAAAGATGTTTACAATAACCAACCCTGTAAATAAGGCAGCAGTACTTGTACTCAGATAGTAGCCAATCGTTTTGAACCCTAACCTTCCTAAATTATCTCCACTGCCAACATTTGCAATTCCTGAAATAATGGACGTGAAAATGAGTGGAATGATAATCATTTTGAGGGCTTTAATAAAGACATCGCCCATCCATGCAACAAGATAAATGTGCTCACCAAAAAAAAGTCCGTACAAAACGGACAGTGCGAAAGCGATGAGAATTTGCCAGTATAATGCGAGTTTTTTCATGGGGAAGTGGATTTAAATTGATTTAAAGTTGGTGAACCATTTGGGTTTATGCTATTGCAATATAATAAAAACGAAAGACTCAACAGATTTATTATCGAACGAATCGATCATGAGTTTGCAACGGACAGGCGTCGTGCTTTCCAAACCATCGATATCGGTTGGTTGCAATTCTATCATATAAATGGTCTAAGATAAAAGTCGGAATGATGTGAAACAATATGCCAATCCATTTGACATACGGAAGCTGACGAGTGATAAACAAAATCGCTTTACTTTTGGTGTAAATCATCCCTTTTTGACTGAACACCACGATTGAATCTTCCATGGGTTGCGAGAGTGTTTTTTTGGCGTAGGGACTATCAAGCGTTGAGAATAAAAACTGTTTTTTTGGATCCAATCGGATTAGGAGTCTCGACAACCGATTGCACAAAACACAGATACCGTCAATAAAAACAACATGATGTTGGGGAGAGTTCATGAAGATCGCTTGACAAGTTCCAATTCATCTGTATGGACTTGGGTCGTAAACGTTCCGTAGTTGATAAAGGCTTTATTTTTCTCTAAACTATCAATGGTACCGACCGCCTTTCCATCAAATAAGCGGACATGATCACCGATATGAAATTGCACTTTTGGACGTTTTTTAACCAGTGCTTTTGGTTTTTCTTTCTTCTCTTCCCGAACCTTTTCAATTTTTTTCTCAACCTCAACTTTTAGTTTTTTCTTTTCGGCTTTTTTCTTGCGTACTACAGCAGCAGATTGCTTTTTCCGCTTTGCATTTTCAAATTCAACGAGCTGTAAAAGCCCCGCGACCAAGGGTCGTTTTTTGCCATTTAGAAAATAGGATTCGGCGAGCTCATTAACCTTATTCCCAAGTACAATCATTCTTTGATCTTGATCGAAAAGGGTTTGGTAACTCTCCAACTTCGCTTTCACTTTCGCATTTAGCGTTTCTAACTTCTCATTTTGCTTTTTAGACTTTAGAGCTTCATCTTGTAACTCTTTTGTGTTTTTTGCCATCGTAGAACGCTCGCGTTGCATTTTGGCAAGTGTTGCATCAAAACGGACTTTTCCACGTTCGATCTTCTTCTTTGCTCGGTTGATCAGACTGTAAGGGATTCCATTTTTCTGAGCAACCTCAAAAGTAAAGGAACTCCCTGCTTCTCCAGTAATCAATTGAAAAGTAGGGGAGAGCTTGTTTCGGTCAAACTGCATATTGGCGTTTGCAGCATGGGGCAGCTCGTCAGCCAATAACTTTAGGTTGGTGTAGTGTGTAGTAATCACACCAAGTGATTTTTCTTCATAGAAGACTTCCAAAAAAATCTCTGCTAATGCGCCGCCAAGTTCAGGATCTGAACCAGTACCAAATTCGTCGATTAGCAATAAACTCTTCGCATTGCATTTCTTTAAAAATCGATTCATGTTTTTGAGTCGATAGCTATAAGTGCTCAATTCATTTTCAATGGACTGGTTGTCTCCAATATCCGTTAAAATGCTTTCGAATATGCACAGATGAGATTGAGGATGGACTGGAACGAGAAAGCCAGTTTGCACCATCAATTGCAGCAATCCAATTGTTTTTAGTGTAATGCTTTTCCCTCCTGCATTGGGGCCTGAGATAACCAGAATTCGGAGTTCATTATGGAGATGGATGGTCTGTGGGTAGGTGGCTTGTTTTTTTTGCTTATTTGAGAGATAGAGTAGGGGGTGAAAGGCCTCTTTCAAGTCCAAGTCGGAACTGTCATTTAACTTTGGCATCACACCATTCATTTTTTGCGCATATAATGCCTTAGCACAAATCATATCGATTTCTGTGGCATAGCGTTGATAGTTGGCGAGTAATTCTTCATGAGGTCGCATCCAATTGGTCAAATCCCTCAAAATGCGATCGATTTCCTCTTGTTCGTCATAGATTAGGTTCTCCATTTCCTGGCTGTACTGTACCACAGCTTGGGGCTCGATGTATACGATACTCCCTGTTTTACTGCTTCCTAAAAGAGACCCTTTGACCTTACGGCGGTACATCGCCTTCACAGCCAACACCCTGCGATTTGAAACAACAGTTTCTTTAATATCATCGAGAAAACCAGAACTTTGATACTTGCTCATGGCTGACCCGAAACTCTGGCTGATTTTACCGCGAACTTGATCCATCTGTTTGCGAATGACAGCAAGAGAATCAGAGGCTTGGTTGCGAACCTCTCCAAAGCGGTCAATCACCCGATCGACTTCTTTGGGAATGGATTTTTCAATCGGTATGTCCTCTCCAAATTTGTGAAGTTGAGGAAAAAAGAGCTTTGTTTTTTTAAAAAATCGAAGGAGAGTTTGCGCAGTTTTTGCCAAATGCGCGATGTGTTGAAAAAGCTCAATCTCAATCTTGCTGTTTTCAATGGAAAGTAAGCCCAAGGCCTTATCGATAGACTCAAAGCCGTGATTGGGGATATTGTATTCGCTCGTAAAAGATTGATTGTACTCGTTTACGCGCTCAATTTCAATTTGAACACGCGACAGAGAAGTATGTGGTCGAAGTTCAAGTAATGATGATTTTCCCAATTCAGTTGCACAACGAGCTGCTGCTTGTTCGAGAACAATATCGAACTCTAAATCTGTTATGCTTTTTTCGCTAATCTTTTTCATCGCATTTCCTTACCTTCGGAAAACGCAAAACTAACTTTTTTTTGATGAATGTTAAACTGGAAGCTTCTTGGAAAGCCGCTCTCGCAGAAGAGTTTACAAAACCCTACTTTACCGACTTAACAAACTTTGTTCGCGATGCGTACCAAACGACCACAGTTTACCCACCGCCAAGTCTTATTTTTCGTGCACTTGATTCTTGTCCATTGACAAACACAACTGTCGTCATCCTAGGTCAAGACCCTTATCATGGGCCAGGACAAGCACATGGATTGAGCTTTTCAGTCCCTGAGGGGGTTTCACATCCACCTTCACTGATCAATATCTTTAAAGAACTTGAAACGGATACTGGAAAGAATTATCCCAAAAACGGGTCTCTAACCTCATGGGCTTCTCAAGGGGTTTTACTGATCAACGCAACGCTAACCGTAGAATCGGGTCAGGCCGGAGGTCATCAAAATAAGGGTTGGGAGCAATTTACCGATGCTGTTATCGATGTGATTTCAACGCAATGTGACCATGTTGTCTTTATGCTTTGGGGAAATTATGCCAAACAAAAAGGGAAGCGAATTGATCGAGAGCGGCATCTTGTCCTGACATCAGGACATCCATCACCCTTGAGTGCAAATCGGGGACTCTGGTTTGGAAACCGCCACTTTAGTCAAGCCAATACGTACCTTATTAGCAAAGGGAAATCGCAAATCAATTGGTAGTTATTGCTTTGTAAAAATGATCGTGCAAAGAGAAGGTTTTACTTCTGTACCGTCGCCCATAGGCGGATCGGTAATTCTGGTAATGGGATTTTGTGGTTGGGTTTCTTCATTGTTGTACGAAAACTTGTTTCTCTCTTCAGTTCCAGCATCATAAAGGTGGCCAATCCTTCACTTTGATCAATCAGGGCTTCCAATTCGTTTACCAAAGTTGTCGTGCTGCCTGTTTCGGCCATTTGCTCGATGCTGCTAGAGGCAAGTTCCCCTTCTTTAAAATACGAATGGTCTTTTTCATGGACCCATCCCACTAATTGCGAAAAATGGGCAGAGGAGAGGTAGTCATTGGGAAAATCGACGCTATTCCAATCAAAAACAAAACGCACTTCATACATTGAGGATTGTTCAATGACATTTTCTATATCTTCAATGATTTGCTGCGCATCCGACTCAACATCAGATAAAACACAAGCGGTAAATAAAAGGGAGACTATGCATAAGCTTAAATAGGTTTTCATACTTCGGGGATTTAAAAACTACGCACAAAAGTTGTGCCATATCTAGTCCATAGATTACAAAAAGAACTCTTTTTTGATGGCATTTGCAACTCGTTCGATCATATTATAAACTGTTTTATCGGGTTGTTCAGAAAACGTACCGTGAAATCGATTGGCTAGAATGGCAGATATGGAAATTGCTCTATGGCCAAGAACCTGACTCAATCCATAAATCCCTGCAGTCTCCATATCAAAATTAGTGATCAAAGCATTCTTGTAACTGAATTTTACAAGTTCATTCACATCATATGGAAGTATACCTTTTGTTCTCAATTGACGTCCTTGCGGGGCATAAAAACCTGAGTTTGTTGCGGTAATTCCTTTGTTCATACCGAGTCTCAAACAGTCATTAATCAGTTTTGTGTCTCCCGCTGCAAAGTAGGGGTGATTCATTTTTTTGGGCATTCCCAGGTGGTTGTACAGAGAAACTGCAAGAGAGTGTTCGCACATACTGGGATCATAATAGTGCATGAGGTTGTCAAATCCGATCGCTGCATCTGCTACAACTAAGCTGTCGAGCTCAATATTGGCTTGAATTGCACCTGAAGTCCCTAGTCGAATAAAAGTCAAAAGAGTGGGGGAGTCAAGCGGTTTTCCAGTGTTGAGATCAAGAGAAAACAAGGCATCGAGTTCATTGAAAACAATATCGATATTGTCCGTTCCCATCCCTGTTGAAATCACACTAACCGCTCGGCTTCCCAATACGCCTGTGTGAATACAGATTTCCCTTTTTTGATTTGTAAAATCAATTCGGTCAAAAAATTGTGAAACAGTCGGAACGCGGTCAGGATCTCCAACACTGATAATAAGGGGAGCGCAATGTTCTGGTCGAATTCCCAAGTGGTATATCGAACCATCGTCATTGAGAATGAGTTCAGCCTCGTTCATCCGCCAACACGTTTTACTTGATGCCCATGCTTTTGGAGATGAGCTGTAATTTTGTCACGATAGTTTCCCTGAATCAAAATATCACTGCCTTTGATGGTACCACCAACTGCACAAAGAGACTTTAGCTCTTTTTCTAGGGCTTTCAACTCTTGCGGACTTCCGTCAAATCCTTTGATAATGGTAACGGTTTTCCCACCTCGCCCTTTATTGCTAAAGTGTGCCTCGAGTTGTTGTTTTTTGGGCTGTATTTCGGGTTGATACGTACCTTCAGCTTCAGGGAATAAGGACTTTAAATCAGAAAGACTATTGAGTTTGGCCATATTATTTTCGCAATCCCAAATCGCGCAGACGTTCCTCCAAAAATTCGCCTGCTGTGATGTCTTCAAACCGTTTTGGGTGGTTTTTATCAATGCAGTGGGGGAGCACATCGAGTTTCATATCGGAAACAGGATGCATAAAAAAGGGAATGGAATAACGAGAGTTATGCCAAGCCGATTTTGGTGGATTGACCACACGGTGGATCGTTGATTTTAGTTTATTGTTGGTATGTCGAGAAAGCATATCCCCAACATTGATCACAAGTTCGTCATCTTCTGCAATGGCATCAATCCACTCGCCTTGGTGGTTTTTGACCTGCAATCCACGCCCTTGTGCACCCATAAGCAGTGTAATCAGGTTGATGTCGCCATGAGCAGCAGCTCTTTCGGCTTTTTTGGGCTCTTCGGTAATGGGCGGGTAGTGGATGGCTCGGAGAATGCTATTTCCACCTTTGATGAAGGGATCAAAATAGTGATCATCTAAACCGAGGTGAAGGGCCAGTGCGCGCAAAACAAAACATCCGGTTTTTTCTAATGCTGCAAAGGTTTTTTGTCCAACCGCATTAAAAGCGGGACTCTCACTGACCAATACATTTTCGGGATATTCCTCGCCATTGGTGGGAGGTTCATGTTGTCCAAAATGAAAAAACTCCTTTAAATCTCCTGTGGTTCGACCTTTGGCGTGTTCTTTTCCAAAAGACGTATAACCACGTTGACCAGCAAGTCCTTGAACTTCATATTTAGATTTCGTTTCGTATGGAAGACTGAAAAACTCACGGACTTGTGCATACAATTCATCAACCAGATCTTGATCCAGAAAGTGACCCTTTAATGCAACAAAGCCAATATCTTCGTATGCCTTACCAATGTTTTGAATAAAATCGTGACGTTTATCGGTATTACCACTTAAAAAATCACGAAGATCAACTGACGGAATTTGTTTCATACCTACGGTTTACACAAAATTAAACAATTCTATTACAATATGTTTTCAACGGGTGTAAATGGTAGGGAAAAAGCCTCAGCAACAGAGTGATGAACCACTTTTCCATGTGCGATATTAAGTCCGTTTGCCAAATGAGGATATTGTTTGCAGGCATTTTGCCAACCGAGATTGGCAAGTTCAACAGCATAATCAATGGTTGCGCTTGTCAGGGCTTTGGTCGACGTTTGCGGTACCGCACCAGGCATATTTGCAACCGCATAGTGTAGAATATCGTCAACGACATAGGTCGGGTTTTCATGAGTCGTTGCTCGTGTGGTTTCAAAACAGCCACCCTGATCCACTGCAACATCGACCAAAACGGCCCCTTTTTGCATGACACGGAGATGCTTTCGAGTGATTAGCTTGGGTGCTTTCGCACCTGGCACGAGAACGGCTCCAATCACCAAATGGGCTTTTGGAAGATGTGTTTCAATCGCATCTGGCGAGGACAAACAAGGTGATACGTTCTTCGGCATGATTGCTTGGAGTTCTTCAATCCTTCTTGGGTTGATATCATAAATTGTGACATCAGCACCCATTCCAGCCGCTACCAAAGCAGCTTGTGTACCAACAACACCGCCACCGAGGATCATCACATCGGCGGGGGAAACTCCTGAAACACCACCCATAAGAACACCCAATCCGCCTAGTGGGCTTTCCAGGTATTTCGCGCCTTGCTGACTCGCCAAACGACCAGCGACTTCAGACATGGGCGTAAGTAGGGGAAGACCGCCTTGATCATCAGTAATGGTTTCATAAGCCAAACAGACCGATTTGCGGTCAATCATGGCCTTTGTTAAGGATACAGAAGAGGAAAAATGGAAAAAGGTATAGATCAATTGACCTTCTTTTATCAATTCAAATTCTTCGGGAAGGGGTTCTTTAACCTTGATGATCATATCGGCATATTGATAGACTTGTTTTGGATAAGATGCAATGGTTGCCCCAACTTTGAGATAATCATGATTTGAAAATCCACTACCAGCACCTGCATTGTTTTCAACGCAGACCTCATGCCCATGGGAAATTAGTGTTTGAACTGCATTTGGTGTAATCCCGATACGG
>NHEI02000044.1 GCA_002171575.2 Flavobacteriaceae bacterium TMED81 | reverse complement strand
TTCGATGATTTCGGTGGGGATAAATCCAAATAGGGCGTTGGCTTTCATCAAAAAAATCAGAATCACGCCCGAAAAGACAGCGAGTTTAAGTCCGCCAAACAGCAAGCCCAACATCCGATTGACCCCATTGAGCAGAACCAACTTGGCAAGGGATGTCAGCATTTTACCAAGGAGAGAAACCCCAAAAACAATCCCGATCGAGGTCAGCCCAAAAGCGGCCAAATCCACATAGCGTTTGTCCCAATCGATATGGTTGGCGATTTGGTCAGCTACATAGCCAGAGAAGTGGATGGCGCCATAGATGCCCAGCACCAAAGCAAGCAGAGAGGTCAGTTCCACAATGACTCCTTTACGAAAGCCCTTAAAGCCCCCATAAACGATGAGCCCGCCAAACACCAAGTCCAAGATATTGACTTCCACAACACAAATGTACAACGAAGATTGAGAATATATTCGCCCTTTTTTTGTCAGGGTCTAGACGGACTGAATCGAAAGCTGTATTTTTGTAGCAGATTATGGAACAGTTGATCGATCAAATCCAAGCGTATCTCGCCGAAGCGGAGGCCTTTCAGTCGAATGACCCCACCGAGATCGAAAATTTTCGGATCAAGTTTTTGGGAAAAAAGGGAATCCTAACAGGGCTTTTCGCTTCCTTTAAGGAGGTTCCCAATGATCAAAAAAAGATCTTTGGACAGCAGCTAAACGCCCTCAAAATCGCAGCGACCAACAAGCTGGAGGAGAGTAAAAAGTCGTCTGGAACCAAGTCGAGTAATCCCGGATCTACAATCGATTTTTCACGTCCGGGTCAGCCCATAGACGTTGGCTCACTCCACCCGATTTCGATTTTGCGCAATCAGGTTATCGATATTTTTTCACAGCTTGGCTTTTCCTTGTCAGCCGGACCAGAAATCGAGGACGACTGGCACAATTTTACCGCCCTCAACCTTCCCGAACACCATCCCGCTCGCGATATGCAAGACACCTTTTTTGTGCAAACCAATCCCGATATGTTGTTGCGTACGCATACCTCATCGGTACAGGTGCGACATATGGAGGCCAACACCCCCCCGATCCGCACCCTCTCTCCGGGACGGGTGTTTCGCAATGAAGACATCTCTGCCCGATCACACTGTGTGTTTCACCAAGTGGAGGGCTTATACATCGATAAAAACGTTTCTTTTGCCGACCTCAAACAAACGCTTTTGTACTTTACAAAAAGCTTGTTTGGCAAGTCCAAAATTCGTTTGCGACCTTCTTATTTCCCCTTTACCGAACCCAGTGCGGAGTTGGATATTTATTGGGGCTTAGAGACCGAGGCAGACTATCGCATCACCAAAGGAACGGGCTGGTTGGAAATCATGGGTTGTGGAATGGTTGACCCCAATGTACTGACCAACTGCAAAATCGATCCGGCAATCTATTCTGGTTATGCCTTTGGGATGGGTCTTGAGCGCATGGCGATGCTGCTTTATGGGATTGAGGACATTCGGATGTTTTATGAAAATGACATCCGCTTTTTACAGCAATTTTCTGCGATGGGCTAATGCAGCCCTTCGGCCACTTTGGCCATGACTTTTTTGGCAGACTTTTTCTCGTATAGAATTTGATACACCGCTTCCATAATTGGAAAGGACTTATCGATTTCCTGCGTCAAAAGGTGTGCGGTATGCGAAGCGTAATAGCCCTCCGAAATCATGGTCATTTCGTTCAAGGCAGACTTGACTGTATAACCCTTCCCAATCATGGTTCCCAGCATGCGATTGCGACTAAAAAGCGAATATCCAGTCACGAGCAAATCCCCCAAATAGGCAGAATGCGACATATCGCGTTTGGTCTTGTGAATTTGTTTAAGAAAGCGTTTGAGCTCTCGTATGGAGTTGCTCATCAGCACACTTTGAAAATTATCGCCATAGCCCAATCCATGTGTGATACCCACCGCAATCGCATAGATGTTTTTGAGGGTACCTGCATACTCTGCTCCGATGATGTCGTCGGAGACTTTGGTGCGGATATAGCTGCATGTCATTTGCTGGGCAAGAGAATTTGCGGTGTTTAGGTTTTGGCTAGCCAACGTCAGGTAAGAAAGTTTTTCCAGTGCCACTTCTTCGGCATGACAGGGACCCATGATGACCCCGATTTGATCTTTCGGTACCCCAAAGGCGTGGTGTAGGTGTTTGCCAACCACATCTTTGCTTTCGGGGATGATTCCCTTCACCGCCGAAAACACAATTTTTGAAGGGAGAAGGTCTTTGACTTCCTGTAAACTTTGATGAAGAAAAGGCGAAGGAATGGCCAAAATCAGCGTGTCGGCTTGTTTGACAACCTCACGCATATTGCTAGACAGCTTGAGCTGATTGGGGTTAAAGCTTACATTTTGTAAATAGCTTGGATTGCTTCCTTTTTGTTGAAGGTGTGCAATCGTGTTTTCGTTTCGCAAATACCAAAACAAGGGGTCGTTTTGCTCACATAGGATTTTGGCAAGGGCGGTTGCCCAACTCCCACTGCCGAGGATTCCAAATGTCATTGTGTTATTCATCTAAGAAGTCAACAAAACTAGATAAAAAGGAATGGTGTAAATGGAAATGTAAAAAAACTTTAACAAATGTTTTTGATTTAAGCGTCTGTTTAGTCTGTACCTTGCCGTAGGCAAATAAAAATTTGCTTACTATTAGTTTTTCATAGTTTAATATGGTTGGTTGGTAGAGGAGTGCATCGCGCTCCTTTACTTTTTTATGGCCATTCAGACCAAGGAATACGGCTGAGCAAGAGTACAAGCCCCAACAAATAAAACAACCCAATCCGCAAAAATCGCTTTCCACTTTCAGCTTGCCGTTTGTGCATCGACCAGCCCATGGTGATCAGAACCACAGCGAGGATATTGGTAATCGGATGCTCTACCAAGTACAAACGTAGGGTGCTATCGCCCATTACCGCACCCATGCCTTCCTGCCAAGCACTGAAGCGTGGAGACACAAAATAGAGGATCAATCCGATAA
Organism: Flavobacteriaceae bacterium TMED81; assembly: GCA_002171575.2. Lineage (GTDB taxonomy): Bacteria > Bacteroidota > Bacteroidia > Flavobacteriales > Flavobacteriaceae > UBA724. The sequence continues at coordinate 23,650 of NHEI02000044.1, read as the reverse complement.
GCAATTGAATGTGGGTGACAATCAGCGCAAAGAGAGAAATGCGTAAGTCTTTGATCGTAAAGGGTTTGTTGGAAAAACGTCCAATAAAGGCATTTAAGATGGCAAGAACCAAGACGCCGAGAACGATATACGCCCAATAAGAATGGATATTTTGTAGGATACTCATAACAACTGGTTTATCACAAAGGTAAACAATTCAAAATAGTTATCACTTTACGATGTTTTTTGGGTTTGATGATCTCGGATTTGCTGATAGACGGCATCGGCTTCATCAAGAGTCATGATATTGCCATTTTGCAAATGCAGAATCCGATCAGACATATAGCGCACCACTTCAAGGTCGTGGGCAATAAACAAATAGGTAAATCCATAGGTTTCTTTGAGCTCGTTGAGCAAGTTGAGTACTTGCGCCTGAACTGAACGGTCGAGAGCCGAAACGGATTCATCGCACACAACGAGCTTTGGCTCAACTGCCAGGGCGCGTGCAATCCCGATTCGCTGACGTTGCCCTCCTGAAAATACATGGGGGTAGGCATTCATATGAGCAGCTTCCAAGCCCACTTGTTCAAGAAGTTGAACAGCACGACCGATTCGTTCTGCTTTGTTGGCTCCAATGTTGTGTACCAGCATGGGTTCTGTCAAGATTTTCTCGACCTTTTGCTTGGGATTTAGGGAGGAAAACGGGTCTTGAAAAATCAGTTGTACGTCTTTACGATACTGCTTTAGAGCTTCGCCTTTAAGCGTATCGATTTTGGTTCCGGAATAATAAATTTCACCGCGGTTTGGTTGGGTGAGCTTGAGCAGGCAATTCCCCAAGGTCGATTTTCCACTTCCCGAGTTACCGACAAGGCCCAAGGTTTCGCCTGGATAGAGAGAAAAGTTGATTTTATGCAGCGCATGATGAGACTGTTTTCCTTGTCGAAATGTTTTTTCAAGTCCTTTCACTTCTAGGATTGGAGATTGTTGATAGATTCGTTTGTGGCGTTTTTTTCGCTCTGCGATTGTTTCGTTGGTGGGCTTGGCACTCCCGTTGATAAAACCCTGAACGGTTTGCAAGCGTTTTGGACGTCGGTCGACTGGAGGGACGGCATTGATCAGCCCTTTGGTGTAGGGCGATTGTGGGCGTTGAAAAAGTTGTTTGGCAGTTCCCATTTCTTCACAGACTCCTTTGTTGAGCACCAACACGCGATCGGCCCAGTGCTGCACCAAATTCAAGTCGTGAGAAATCAGCACAATACTCATTTTGTTTTGTGATTGAATCGATTTGAGCAAGGCCATAATCTCCTCCTGCACCTCGGGGTCGAGTGCTGTGGTGGGCTCATCTGCGATAAGAAGTTTGGGATTACAGGCGATTGCAATGGCAATCAACACCCGCTGTTGTTGTCCACCACTCAATTGGTGAGGGTATCGATTGGCAATGGACTTGGGATCGGGAAGTTTGACCTTGTCCAAAAGAGAAAGCATGGTTGCTTGATGATCTTTTTTGGGGTGTGGACTGTGTAAATCGAGCATTTCTAAAACTTGCTTTCCGCAGCGCATACTCGGATTGAGTGCGCTCATCGGGTCTTGAAAAACCATACCCATTTGTTTTCCACGAAGTGCTTGAAACTGCTTTTCGTCAAATGGAATCAGGGACTGACCCGCAAAATCCATTCGGGATGCGTGTAAACTTTCACCCTGATTGGGGAGCAAGCCCATCAGGGACATTGCAGTTACTGACTTTCCACTTCCCGACTCGCCGACGATTCCTAAAATTTCATTGTGATGAACTGAAAAAGAGAGATCCGAAACCACCTTCACATCACCCAATCGAATGGATATTTGCTCAACGGTCACCAATGCTTGTTTCGGCATGTTTGCAAGTTATTCTTTTGCGCTTACATGTGCAATCTCATCGTCGGTGAGCAAGGGATGACGCGCAAATCGCAAGATGACTTGAGCCACTGCCAACACATCTTGCTCACAATAGCGAACAATGCGTTCCAGATTATGGTCCTGATAATACACCTGGGCAACTTGACTTCCGTCGATGTCTGTTTTGGGAGAGGGGATATTCAGGGTATGTGTGAGTAGTTTGAGAGAAGTGTAGTGTTTGTAGTCGCCAAATTTCCAAAGCTCCATGGTATCGAGATGAGGAACTTCCCATGGCTTTTTCCCAGCGATTTGTAGTGCTTGGGGTAATTCCAAACCGTGAACCATCATCCGCCTTGCGATATAGGGGAAGTCAAATTCTTTGCCGTTGTGAGCGCATAGCCGATGATAAGGTCGAGAAAAATGGGTGTTGAGCAGTTGGGAAAAGTTTGTGAGGAGCTCGACTTCTTCTCCGTAAAAACTTGTCATACGAAACTGCCGTAGTTTTGAGTGTAAGGAAGTGAAATATCCAACCGATAGGCAAATGATTTTACCAAACTCTGCCCAGATACCAGCTCGCTCATAAAAATCAGCAGCAGATATTTCTTTTCGCTGGTAGCTGGTTTTATCCGCAAAAAGCTGTTGGGCCTCTTCAGAAATGTCGTCATAGTTGGGGTGTAAAGGAACGGTCTCGATATCGAGAAAAAGAATATTGTCAAGTTTCATTGTCAAGGGCTAACATTTGAACGGCCTCTCGAACAAACAACGGCAGATCTGCGGGCGTATCGGAGTCGGGTAAATCGGGCATACTGCGGTGACCAAGTCGCACGACAATCAAGTCATATGTTGGTAAGACAATTACATATTGCCCCAAATGTCCTCGCATACTGAAAAACGCTTTGCCGTCCACGTCACCAAGCCACCAACCATAACCATATTGTGGGCTGACTTCAAAACGAGGGCGTACGGCTTTGGCGGTAAAGGTTGAGTCGATGAGTTGCTCTCCGTTCCAAACGCCATGGTTTTTAAACAGTTTGCCAAAACGAGCAAAATCACGCGCATTGGCGTTCCAACAGCAATAGGCCTTTTCCAAACCATGGGTTTTGCTATCGAGAATCCAAGAGGTTGGGTGCTCCACGCCCATCGGGTTCCAGAAATAATCACGAAGAAGTGTGCGAATCGGTTGACCTGTGGCTTGTTGGAGGGCCATGGCCAGCAGTTGGGTACTCCCACTTTGGTAAACGAATCGCTGTCCCGGTTCGGCTTCAATTGGGATGGTTTTCATCAAACTTGCCATATCTTTATCTACATAGGTTCTGGGGGTAATGGTGAGTAAATTCTCATAATCTTCATTCCACTTTAGGCCAGAAGACATACTTGCCAAATCGCCCATACTGACTTCTTTGGCGTGGTCTCCTATGAGCCAAGGTAAAAAGTCGACCACTTTCTGGTCTTCGCTTTGCACATCACCCGCCTCAACGGCTTTGGACAAGGCCGCAGCAACAATCGTTTTTATCATTGAAAACGAATTGCTTTTGGAGTCGATTCCATAGCCGTCAAAATAGCGTTCATGCAAGATAGAATCGTTTTTGATAATCAGAAAGGCCACGGTCTCGAGCTCTTTGTGAAGACGATCGAGCGAGGGTTGGCTGGCGGTACGATTATAATCTTCGTGCAAAGGCCAAGCTTGTGGGTTGTCACTCGGTGGAATCTCTGCATTGTCGAAATACAAATAATCATCGATTCCGGCCGTGGTGCGTCCGGTTTCCAGTACTTTGGCAACGATTTTAAAAACAAAACCGTTACCAGTGAGGTACAAAACCGCAACGAGACCAACAAAGCCAACGACAACAGAGCGAATGATTTTTTTGAGCATCACAGATTTGATTATACGACCCAATGTACAAAAAAACTATTTCAAGTCTATGGGTTTGCTTATCCCAGCAGCGCTACTGCATCTTTGGCGGAATAGCTCGCAATGATCGAAGCCCCTGCACGTTTAAAAGCGAGGAGTTGTTCCATCATCACCGTTTCGTAGTCCAACCAACCTTTTTCGGCAGCAGCTCGTAGCATGGCATATTCCCCACTGACTTGATACACAGCCAAAGGCACATTAATGCTATCGCGTAAGTCGCGGAGGATATCTAAATACGCAAGGCCTGGCTTGACCATCACAAGGTCGGCTCCTTCTTCAATGTCGAGCAGGACTTCATCCATGGCTTCTTTTCGATTGGCGGGGTTCATCTGATAGGTTTTTTTATCTCCAAATCCTGGGGCCGAGTCCAACGCATCTCGAAAAGGACCGTAAAAACTCGAGGCATATTTTGCGGCATAGCTCATAATACAAGTCTCTGGAAACCCGCTATTTTCGAGCGCCTTTCGAATGTGCANNACCCGCCCGTCCATCATATCNCTTGGTGCCACAACATCNGCTCCTGNTTGCGCATGGCTNAGNGCCATTTGNGCNAGNACNTCAANGGTTGCGTCATTGACGATGGTATTGTTTTCCACGATGCCGTCATGCCCAAATGAAGAATAGGGGTCGAGNGCCACATCGGAAAAGACAACCATTTCNGGAACNGTAGCTTTGATCGTTTGAATGGCGCGTTGCATCAATCCGTCAGNNTTNAGGGCTTCTGTACCAGCGTTGTCTTTTAGGCGANCTTCNACTTTGGCAAAAACCAANACNCCNTTNAGTCCCATCTTCCAAAGCAAGCGAACTTCCTTTTGGATTTCATCCAAGCTCATGCGGNAGATGTTTGGCATGGAGGGAATCTCTTCTTTTACNCNNTTACCTTCCACNACAAATAGGGGAACGATAAAGTCATGGGGGTGAANATGTGTNTCTTGCACCAAGTCTCTNAGCGCAGCACTTTTGCGTAAACGTCGTTTTCTANGAATGGNATACATCACTTATTGTTTTATCCAGTTGATNGGTTTTTGTAANACACGCACGAGGCGTTCTTCTTCNGAGTCAGGGGCTGGGCTGACGTTGTATTTCCACTGCACAGCAGGGGGAAGACTCATCAGTATACTCTCAATTCGGCCTTNGGTTTTGAGNCCAAANAGGGTGCCTTTGTCATGAATCAAATTGAATTCGACATAACGNCCTCGTCTCAGCTCTTGCCAGTTTCGTTGTTCGGGGCCAAACGGGAGGTCTTTTCGCTTGTTCACNATNGGGGTGTAACAATCCAAAAANGCATNTCCTGCTGCGGNGACAAAGTCAAACCATTGCTCTATCGANCGTTCATCACTCGCACGGCAATAGTCAAAAAANAATCCCCCAACTCCGCGCGCCTCATTCCTGTGCGTGTTCCAAAAATANCGATCGCANTTGTNCTTAAAAGTTTGATAGAACGCNGGGTCATGCGCATCACAAACCGACTTGCATTGCTGATGAAAATGNACCACATCCTCATCAAACAGATAGTANGGNGTGAGGTCGATTCCCCCTCCGAACCACTGATCGACAACTTNTTTGTTNTTGTCATAAAGCTCAAAATAGCGAAAGTTGGCGTGAACCGTNGGTACGAGCGGNCTATTGGGATGAATGACCAAGCTGATGCCACAGGCAAAAAAATCACCCTGTTCTACCTTAAGGTATGCTTTCATGGGTTNGGGCAGNTGACCATAAACCTTGGACACATTGACCCCGCCTTTTTCAAATACNGCNCCATTTTCAAGAACCCGCGATTGTCCTCCACCTCCGCCGNGGCGCTCCCAGTTATCGATTTGAAAGCGCGCTGCNCCATCGATTTCCTCCAGTGNGGAGCNAATGCGATCTTGCAGTTGGTCGATATAGGTATAAAAGCGTTGTTTCATCAGTATCGTCTTGGTTCATAGGATTTTACAGTATCGACAAANGCCTTGGCATGATCGACAGGGATATTGGGCAGAATGCCATGNCCNAGGTTGGCGATATAGTTGGTTGTNCCAAATTGTTCAATCATTTCCCGAGTTCGTTTTTNAATCTCTGGGATTGGGCTCAACAGCCGAGCGGGGTCAAAATTGCCTTGNAGCGTCATTTGNCCACCAGTGAGATAGCGTGCATTTCGGGCGGTACACGTCCAATCAATTCCGAGNGCTTTTACCTTGGATTGTGCCATATCGTGAAGGGCATACCAGCAGCCCTTGGCAAATAAAATCACAGGAACCTCATCGCCGAGGGCATCGANAATTTGCTTANTGTANTTCCACGAAAAAGTGGTGTAATCATCNGGNGAAAGCACNCCACCCCAAGAGTCAAACAGTTGAACTGCATGAACCCCTGCCTTGTGTTTTGCCCGCAGATAAGCGATGGTGGTATCGGTAATTTTTTGTANGAGTTGGTGTGCACTTTCTGGCTCAGAAAAGCAAAAGGCCTTGGCTTTGTCAAAGGTTTTNGATCCTTGTCCTTGGATCATATAGCAAAAGATCGTCCAAGGNGCCCCAGCAAAACCGATTAGTGGCACGNGGTTGTCTAGNCGTTCCAAGGTTTGTGTGATGGCTTCCATCACATAGTGTAAACGGTCGTTGACGTCGGGGGTNTCTACCTTGTCAACGTCGGTTTGGGTGCGGATGGGATTTGGCAACCATGGCCCTAGGTCGNGNTTCATTTGNACGTCAACTCCCATGGCTTGTGGAATGACNAGGATATCNCTAAANAGAATGGCAGCGTCGGTTCCAATCTGATCGATGGGCATGACNGTAATNTCCGAAGCCAGTTCGGGCGTTTGGCAGCGGGTAAAGAAGTCATATTTTTCTTTGAGCTTCATAAAGTCTGGCAGATATCGNCCAGCTTGTCTCATCATCCAAACGGGAGGTCGTNGNAGTGTTTTGCCCGCAAGGGCTTNTAAGAAAATATCATTTTTTAGGGTNCTCATCNTCTAAAATGTGTTGCAGCAGCAGCGACCAANANGTCAGCGTCTGGCTTGGGTGAAACNGTTAGGTGCTCAGTCAGGGGGCGTACAGCAGTTGCGGTGGTTTCTCCNATGCAAAAGCACCAGCTTGCACCAATCGAATTGGTTTGCAAATAACTTTCCACNCCACTTGGACTGTAAAACAANAATCCNTGTGGTTCTGGNGTCTGTACACGAGACACCAGATGCGTNTGGTAGGCAGTCACTTCAGNATAGGAAATCCCTGNTTTTTGCATCCCGGCTGCAAAATCAGCTAATTTTCGATTTCCACAAATATGCAAAAAATGCTCNTTTTTCATCGTTTTTTGAATAAAATCNACCAATTCTANCATNTTTNGAGCTNTTTTNATCACTTTTTGCCCATTTTCTTCCAAAAGTNATTTGGTCTTTTCGCCTACGCAAAGGATNGGGTTTTGATGTGCAGAAGCTNTTGGATTNGCCAAAAAAGAGCGCACNGCATTCTGACTGCTAAACACCCAATAATTNGGTTTTTTTGGAATNGAAAAGGGTTGGATTTCGATTTGTAAGGCATCNTANTCAACCACATCACATTGGGCAGCCATCAAACGTTCAAGTTGATGAAAGCGAAGTTTTTTTGTCGACANCACAAGTGGATTANTCATGGCTTTTTAGCTTATCGAGCACCTGTTCCCCGCCATTACGGACNAGGATTTCAGCAGCTTGTTTTCCAATATCGGGGTCTTGNCGATCATAGNACTCTCGNANTTCNATATGTCGAGATCCGTCGGTNGCGGTTACNGATCCCACAAANGAAATGCGATTGTTNTGAACNCTAGCATGGGCNCCAATTGGCGCTGAACAACCGCCTTGAAGGGCACGNAAAAAATCGCGTTCGGNCTGTACACAATCTTGTGTTGGCANGTGAGAAAGCGGTTTAATATTTTCGAGAAGTTTGGTTTCTTCTGCTCGNGTGGTNACNANGATAGCTCCTTGTGCAGGGGCAGGAATCATCCAGTCGATCAGGCGTATAAATTGTAGGGTNTGTAGAAAGCCGTTCGAGTCCAGCTTGTGCAAANATGGCACCNTCCCANTTATTGGCTTTGATTTTATCGATGCGGGTTTGAATATTTCCACGAAGGGGCACNACANGATCATTTTTGTANGCAAAAAGCCACTGTNCTTGTCTGCGCAAACTACTGGTTGCGATGGTTCGCTGCGGAAGACNTTTCCAGTTCTTTNCTTGAAANACAAAAACATCACCAGCANGCCCTCTTTCTGGNACAAATCCCGCGACGATTCCCGCTGGNAGTTNGGTGGGNACGTCTTTCATACTGTGAACACAGAGGTCGACTTCGTTTTGGAGCAANGCNTGATCGAGTTCTTTNGTAAATACNCCNACNACGCCNATTTCATACAGGGGTTGNACGAGGTTGGTATCCCCTGAGGANTGAATCGNCACCAACTCNGATGTTAATCCGATTTCCNAAAGGGCNTTTTGCACCCAATGCGCCTGCCACAGTGCCAGNGCACTGCTGCGTGTTCCAATTCGCAGCGGTTTCANTTGGAAGGGATATTAAAAACGTCTTGGATNGTTTTTACACTTTCCGCNGTGTTGTCACTATTTCGCATNTGATTNGCCACGCGATTTGTGATTTTTTGAATCAAGTGTTGAGAGAGTAAAGTGGCTTCTTCTGATTTGAGATGCGGATGTTTTTTTTGGTGTTGGGCAAGGGCCTGTTGCTCCAACTTCTCCATNATTTGTTTGAGGGCCTGCACTGTAGGCGCAAACGAACGCGTACCCAACCAATCTGTAAACTCTTCGACAACTTCCTCGATAATGGCTTCCGCTTTTGGGATTTCTTTTTGGCGTTCGGCTAGGGTATTATCCGTGATTCTTGACAACTCGTCGATGTGAATTCGTGTTACATTGGGAAGATCCAATACGTCGTCATCTACATTTTTTGGAATCGATAAGTCGAGGACAAGCAGTGGGCTTTCGGTGTGAATCAATGACTTGGATAGGGTTGGTTTTTCGGCACCAGTGGCGACGATAATAATATCGGCTTTTCGAATTTCGACAGGCAGATCGGCATAGTCTTTTACGATAAGCTTAAACTTCCCTGCCATTTTCTCGGCGCGTTTGCGTGTTCGATTGATCAGAACGATATGGTTATTTTGAGTGTGTTTGACCAGATTTTCACAGGTGTTCCTTCCGATTTTACCCATACCAAACAGCAGTATATTTTTTTGATCTGGATTGTCGATATGGTCTAGGATATAACGCACAGAAGCATAGGAAACCGAGGTGGTCCCCGACGAAATCTGGGTTTCATTTTTGATGCGCTTACTCGCTTGGATCACCGAGTTAAACAGGCGTTCGAATAAGGAATCGAGCAAGCCCATTTTTTTGGAGCGAATAAAGCTTTTTTTGAGTTGTGCAATAATCTCAAAATCGCCGAGAATTTGCGAATCCAGACCTGTTCCTACACGAAATAAATGGTTGAGAGCATCTTTGTCTTTCAACACATAGCCGATTTTGGAAAACACATCGGGATTTCCTTGTGAAAACGCACAAAGCAGTTCCACCAATTCTTTGGTTTCGGCNCCATGGGCATAGANTTCNGTTCNGTTACAAGTCGANTGNACAGTGATNGATTGAATTTGCTTGGCTTGNGCAGCTTCTAGGAGNTTTTGTTGCGCACGAANNGAAAGANTAAATTGTCCACGAGAGGCAACATCTGCTTTTTTATAGCTTACCCCGATACACGATAACGATAGTTGGTTTNTCAACTATGGAATGTTTGGAATTNGATACAAAACTATTTTGGCGATCAGCAAAAAAATAACGCTAAAAGGACTTTTTATAACGCTTTGGGGTTCAAAACAGGTNANTATCTTAGATTCAATATAAATAAGCTATGTTTGTATCAAATTTGCANGTTAAAAGTAACGCTATGGGAGTAGANCAAGTCAGNCAAATTGAAACNGGGTTTTTGGTGTTGCAGTANGACAACAGCAGTTCNTCNGAGCANGNCNTNAGTCGCGAGGTGGACGTCAATTGCATACAGTTTCATTTTTGCTTTAAGGGTGGGGCGAGTTTTTTCTTCAATAATGGAACTTATACCCTACCGCTAACAGANGAACACGTCTTACTTCTGTANAACCCACAGCGCTCCTTGCCGATGCAAGCTCGANTGNNGCCNCAAACCAAAATGATTAGCATCTTGATTTCGATTCAAAAGTTTCACGCGCTTTTTTCGCATGAGGCCGAAACCATCTCTTTTCTNAACGANGAAAANATCAATAAAAAATACTATCAAGATCAAATCATCAGTCCTGCCATGGCGGTGATTTTGAGTCAGATGTTCCAGCACGAACCCGATGCCTTGATGGGTCGCCTTTACCTCAAAGCCAAGGTNTATGAGTTGTTTAGTTTGTATTTCAACCCCGATAAACAATCCGATATTGCCCAATGTCCTTTTTTGGCAGATGAGGAAAATGTTCGNAAAATCCACCGCGCCAAACAAATTGTNGTTGAGCGCATGGCAGAACCCCCGAGTNTGCCAGCACTAGCCNANGAAGTGGGNATCAGTCTCAAACGGCTCAAAGATGGCTTTAAGCAACTCTATGGGGCTCCNGTATTTCAGTTTTTGCTCNATTATAAGATGGAANCCGCCNGACAAATGCTCAGCGATGGAAGTCAAAACGTCAATGAAGTTGGNTTGAANNTGGGNTATAGNACATCGAGTCATTTTATTGCTGCTTTTAAAAAGAANTACGGNACAACGCCCAAAAAATATATTATGTCATTATCTTCGTAAAAAAAAGCGATGAAAGGAGTATTACTCGTCAATTTGGGGTCACCCGATAGNCCCGAACCCAAAGACGTNAAGCCATATCTTGAAGAATTTTTAATGGACGAACGCGTCATTGACGTACCCAAATGGNTNCGTACATTTTTGGTGAAAGGGATTATCCTAAACACCCGTCCTCGCCGATCGGCNAAGGCCTATAAAAAAATCTGGTGGGACGAGGGCTCGCCTCTNATNGTNNTGTCGGAGCGTTTACAAGCCAAAGTCCAACAAAACACCTCCGTGCCTATCGCTTTAGCGATGCGATACGGAAAGCCCAGCATCGCNACNGGNTTGGCCGAGCTTCACAGCNAAGGGGTTGATGAGGTTCTCCTCGTGCCGCTTTATCCCCAACATGCCATGGCAACAACGGAAACCATCATTGTTTTGGCGGAGCAAATTCGAGCCAAAGACTANCCCGATATGGTGTTTACCCATCTCCCTGCTTTTTATAAGCANCCAGATTATATTCGGGTTTTATCTCAATCGATTCAAGAATTTTTACAAGAAAAAAACTGGGAACACATNTTNTTTTCCTANCACGGGATTCCCGAAAGACANTTGCGNAAAACGGATATCACCAAATCGCATTGTAANNCCGANCANTCTTGTTGCCAAACCCCTTCTGTGGCGCATGAGTACTGCTATCGCCATCAGTGTTATGAAACCACCCGTTTGGTNGCGGACTATTTGGAGNTAAAGCCAGGNACTTTNTCCACTTCCTTTCAGTCTCGTTTGGCGGGCGACAAATGGCTCGACCCCTACACGGACAAGACCATCGAAAGCTTTGCCAAAACAGGCACAAAGGACATGGCAGTTGTAACCCCTGCTTTTGTTTCCGACTGTTTGGAGACTTTGGAGGAAATCGGCATGGAAGCCGTCGAAGATTTTGAAGACAATGGAGGGAAAAACCTTCATGTCGTTCCCTGTATCAATGACCGCGACGAATGGGTCAAAGTGCTCAGCCGCTGGATTGATGAGTGGGCGGTGGCGTCTTAGTTGCGGATTTATCCCTATTTTTAAATCCAATTCAAAAGGATGGAGTACAACTATATCAAGGCCTTACATTTGATTTTTGTCATCACTTGGTTTGCAGGACTGTTTTACATCCCACGCTTGTTTATTTATCATATTGAAGCCACGCAAAAAGACAGTCATCAAGCAGCGGTACTGGTGCCACAACTCAAGTTGATGGCGCGCCGTTTGTGGACCATTATTTGTTGGCCTTCTGCCATCCTCGCCACAGGCTTTGCCATTTGGCTTCTGGTGCTCAAACCTGGTTTACTACTTGTGCAGTGGATGTTAATCAAGCTCGGATTTGTGGGGCTGCTGTTGGTCTATCACCTCATCACCCACCAAATGTATCGCGCACTCCAACGAGATCAGATTCGGTATACTTCCAACTTTATGCGTCTGTGGAATGAAGGGGCAACCATTTTGTTGTTTGCCATTGTTTTCCTAGCAATTCTCAAAACGAGTTTTGACTGGGTGTACGGACTTGTTGGACTTCTCGCTTTGGGAATCCTTTTGATGCTTGGCATCCGGCTTTACAAGCGGATGCGTAATCAAGATTGATATGCGACCAAAACTGTCCTTACGCGCACGTATTTTCACAGCAATGATCTCTTTGGTGCTCATCGCATCCGTTCTCATTGCGGGGGTAACCATCTATCAATACCGAGAGCAGTCCAACCAATATCACGAACAACGACTTCAGCGCAAAGAAGCCCAGTTGCAAACAAGAATCGAGTATATTCTCAGCCAGTCGCCTTTTCCCAATCGAGAGCAATTCCTGGACTCTATTTTTGGTGAAGTGGTGTTTCAAATTGCAGATGAACAAAATGTCAACTTTCGCATCTACAACACTGAAGGAACGCTCATCACCAATACCCAGTTTCCCCCCACAGAAGGAAATTCATCGATTAAAGAGTCAACACTCGCCATACTTCGTCAAAATCCAACCACAAACTATGTAGAAATCACGGAAGATGGGCAAAGTCAAAACCGTTCTTCCTATTCCTTTATCAGTAACGAAAGCGGTGTGGCGATTGGTGTACTCAACTTGTCCTATGTCGATGATGATTCGCTTAGCGCAATGGAGCTACAAAACTTCCTTTCTCGATTGATGCAGGTGTATTTGTTTATCCTCGGCGTGGCGATCATACTGGCCTATGTGGTGTCTCGTTTTATCACTAAATCTTTGGAGGAAATCAGTAACAAAATCACCCAAACCGCTTTGGGCACGGCCAATCAAAAAATTGATCTTAATCCCCCAGGAAAAGAACTCTCCAAACTGATAAACGCTTACAATGACATGGTCGATCAACTCGCCGAAAGTGCGGTGCGCCTTGCCAAGAGCGAACGCGAACAAGCATGGCGAGAGATGGCCAAACAAGTGGCGCATGAAATCAAAAACCCATTAACGCCCATGCGTTTGAGTGTGCAGAGTTTTGAGCAGCAGTTTGACCCCAAATACTCTTCGGCGTCCAAAAAAATTGAAGAGTTTTCCTCCACTCTGATTCATCAAATCGACACCCTGAGTACCATTGCCTCTGCCTTTTCCAATTTTGCAGAAATGCCTGTACAAGAGTCCGAACTATTGGATGTGGTCAAAATCACCCGGCTTGGGATGGATATTTTTACGGAGAAATACATCGTTTTTGAAGCCCCGAATGAACCCTTGTTTGCGCGTCTCGACAGAACCCAGCTCATTCGCATTTTGACCAACCTTGTCAAAAATGCAATTCAGGCCTGTGATGAAGTTCCCGAACCATCGATTGTTGTGCGTGTTGAAAAGAAGAACAACAAAGTTTGTATTCGCGTGACCGACAATGGTCATGGCATCACACAAGAGCATATAGACAAAATTTTTGAACCCAAATTCACGACGAAAACCAGTGGAATGGGTCTGGGGTTGGCTATGGTTAAAAACATTGTAGAGACCTATGACGGACAAATTGAAGTGGAGTCAAGCACGTCCAAAGGAACGAGCTTTTTCGTTTGGCTACCTTTCGTAAATTCTACGGCATGAAATACAAAACGCTGAAAGTAAAAACCCAAAAGCAGTTGGGTTGGATTACAATCAACCGACCGAAAAAATTGAATGCGCTCAATCGGGAAACCCTTACCGAATTGCATCATGCTTTGGCGATTTTGGAAGAAGACGATAACGTCCGCTTGCTAGTGATTCGTGGAGCAGGGGATACTGCTTTTGTGGCGGGTGCCGACATTCGGGAGCTTGCTGAACTTTCAACGGAACAGGGGGCAGCCCTTGCCCAACAAGGGAATCAACAGGTATTTGACTATATCGAACACTACAACAAGCCCGTGATTGCGGCGGTTAATGGCTATGCTTTGGGTGGCGGATTGGAATTGGCGATGGCTTGTCATCTGCGGGTCTTTGCCGATACAGCCAAGGTTGGCATGCCCGAAACGAGTTTGGGATTGATTCCCGGTTATGGTGGTACCCAACGCTTGCCACAGCTTGTTGGGCGTGGCCGCGCGATGGAACTTCTTTTGACGGGAGACATGATCGATGCCCAACGTGCTTATGAGATTGGACTTGCCAATGCCGTTTGTTCGCTGAAGGAACTCGACACCATGGTTCGGGAACTCGCAGCAGCCATTCTGAAAAACGCACCGGAGGCGCAGCTGCAACTGTTGGCAGCGGTTCGTGCGGGCTATGACCCCCAGACCGATGGCTATGCAGCAGAAACAGAGGGTTTTGGCGCCTGTTTTGAAACCGACAATTTTAGGCAAGGCACAAATGCTTTTTTACAGAAGAGAAAACCCAAATTTTAATCCTCGATTCCCCCGACAATGATTTGCTCCACACGGGCTGCCAATTCATTTGCTTTTTGCTCCTTGACAGGGACGGGCTCATGTACGGTAAACCTCATCGTGACGCCGGGCATCATCGGGAAATTCCCCCATTTCATCAACTTCCAAGAGTGGCTGATGCTCACGGGAAGGACCACGGCTTCGGGCATATTTTCGAAGAGAGGCACCAGACCGCCCAACCGAAATCGACGAGGTGTTGCTGAGCCAGAACGGGTGCCTTCTGGAAAAATGATGGTGCTGTGTTTGGTGCGGTTGAGCGTATTGGCATAGTCTTCAATGGCGACAAGGGCATCTTTGGCTTTGGCACGATCGATTAGCAAAGACCCACCGTGGCGGAGATTAAAAGAAACCGAGGGAATCCCCCGACCGAGTTCTTTTTTGCTGATAAACTTGGGGTGTAGGTGTCGCAAATACCAGATCAAGGGCGGGATATCGTATAAGCTTTGGTGATTACACACAATGATATGTGGTTTGCTGTTTTGGAGTTTGTGGGGATTGGAAAAGCGAACCCGTGTGCCGATCAGACCCAAACAACCGATGAGGGTTGCGTTGAGGATATCCACACTTCGTTTGTGGGCATGATAGCCAAAGCCATAGTGGCAAACCCATTGTATGGCGTGAAACACGAGCAGGGTCGTGAAAAAAGCCAAGTAATAGATGACTGTTAGCGGAAAAGCCAGCGCTTTGCGCATGGGGTTTAGCAATGGGTGTTGTAGGCCTCGATGAGGTTTTCGGCAATGAGTTCGGCGGGGCGTCCCTCAATGTGGTGCCGTTCCAGCATATGCACCAACTCTCCATCTTTAAACAAGGCAATACTTGGTGAAGAGGGAGGAAATGGCACCATTTGCTGGCGAGCAGCGTCTGTGGCTTCACGATCAACCCCCGCAAAAACGGTTGTGAGTTGATCGGGATTTTTCTCATTGGTAAGTGACATCCGCACACCCGGACGGGCATTGGCAGCGGCACAGCCACAAACCGAATTGACAACGACCAGAGTCGTTCCTTCTTTGGCAAGGGCAGCATCTACTGCTGAGGCATCGGCAAGTTCATCAAAACCTACTGCTGTCAGCTCGTCTCTCATCGGTTGAACCAGTTCAGCTGGATACATAGCAAATCATTTTAGGCAACAAATATAAGCCAAAAACCGACAACACTAACCAAAGTACACACAATGAAAATGATGACAAACAACCGCAAAATCGTCTGTAATCTCGCTTTTATCACAGCCCATTTCACGGGCATAATAGCTGCGATGTACTTGTTGCCATTCGGCCAATGAGCGATCGTCTTCCCCTTCTGCATAAGCAAATGCATCATCGACTTGACCAAAAGGAACGACCAAAACAGCTGTGGTTTGAATCACCGCTTGGGGCTCTCCGTCGCAGTTGGTCACTACAAAATACTCTCCGATACAGGGCAGTGTTTCCTTGTGTTTGTCAAACCACCATTGCGAAGGCGCGGTGGCTTGTTTGATGCCTGCAACGACCAGTGCTGCACAAGTGTCGGCATCATGCCGATTGTCACAAAAATAAAAAGCAATCGGGCAAGGGCGGTTGTCTATTCCTTGGAACTTTACAAACCGCTTCCAAAAGGCATCAATAGCAGCTGTTGGTTTCATAAACTGTCTGCAATCGAGAAGGTACCTGCAGAGAAGGTTCGCGCCAGTCCACTCACCTGTACACGCTCGCCTCGGTCTTCACACCAGAGCTCTCCTCCACGGGCAGAGCATTGGCGGGCATAAAGAGTGAATTTGTTGAGCCGTTTGGCCCAGTATGGCACGAGGGTACAATGTGCAGAGCCCGTTACGGGATCTTCCAATATTGTGGCTTGGGGCGTAAAAAAGCGAGAGACAAAATCGTGCTTGTCTCCCGGGGCGGTCACAATCACCCCGCCGAGGCTTAGGTTGATTTGATCAAACACTGGTCGGTCGATGCGTAGGGATTCGATTTCGGCTTGGGTGTCATACACCAACAAATAATCGCGGGCTTTATAGACTTCTTTGGGTTGTATGGATAGGGCTTGGGCGATGACTTGAGGCAACTCGCTCAATGCACCTGGTCGAGCGGGCAGATCGAGCTGATAACGTCCTTGCATATGGGTGACATAGAGTGACCCACTTTGGGTGGTAAAATGAATCGGTTGGGTAGTATAGTTACGATGTTCGATCAGGCAATGGGCGGTGGCGAGGGTGGCATGTCCACACAAATCGATTTCGAAATTTGGAGTAAACCAACGCAGCGCAACGCTGGTGCCTTGTTCGATAAAAAAGGCCGTTTCGGCTACTGCATTTTGTTTGGCGATGGCCAGCATCAATTCGTCAAGGAGCCAAGCCGTTAGCGGAACCACACAGGCCGAATTCCCCCCAAAGGGGTCTTCGCTAAACGCATTGATTTGGTAGATCGGGTAACGCATGAATGAAAGGTACAAATTTTATTCCCTTTTTGTTCTGTTTAGTTAATAATCCGACCAGGGTTTAGGATATTTTTGGGGTCAAAGAGTTGTTTGAGTCCTTTCATCACGTGGATTTCGTCTTGGGTACGCGATAGATGGAGATAGGGTTTTTTATCGAGTCCAATTCCGTGTTCTGCCGAAATGGAACCCTTAACCGCTGTAAGGGGTTGGTACACAATCTCGTTGATTTGTTGGGTGAGTTTCGGGCTATCGTTTTGTTTGCCGACAATGAGGTGCATATTGCCGTCTGCTACATGTCCAAAGGGGTAAACGCCCAACACCCCCTCTAGGGATTGGAGTTTTTTGATGATTTGATTGATGATCGTCCCGATTTGGTCGATGGGAATACTGATGTCAAAGTGTTGGTTGTGTGGGGCGTGGGCTTCGAGTGCGGCCACATCTTCTCTGATTTTCCAACATTCGTCTTGCGCTGCTGCGGTATCAAAAAAGCTCGCATCGGCAATCCAATTTTGATCAAATCCGTGTGCACAAGCATCTTGGAGGTCTTGCACATCTCGACTGCTCTCCTTGCCGAGGACTTCGATAAAAACGACGTAGTTTTCTACCGTCTGCAAAGGCGATTGGTAGTGGGTGTCTTCTGCGGTCATGGTATGAAAGGTATTTTTCCATAGGAGTTCAAATCCCGTGAGCCGTGCGCCGAGGGTTTGGTCAAAATAGTGAAAGGTTTGCAGCAGCTTGCTGTAGTCGTTTGTGGTGAGGATAGCCGAGTGTCGGGTTTGTGGCTTTTCGATAAGCCGAAACACAGCTTTGGTCACAATGCCAAGGATTCCTTCAGCTCCGATAAAGAGTTGTTTGAGGTCAATTCCAGAATTGTCTTTGCGTAAGGTTTTGAGGTTTTCGATAATGGTTCCGTCGGGGAGTACAACTTCGAGTCCCAAGACCCAGTTTCGGGTCATACCGTATCGAAAAACACGGAGTCCACCAGCGTTTGTGGAGATGATTCCACCGACTTGTGCAGACCCCCTTGCACCAAAGCTCAGGGGGAGAAAAAGTTTTTGATTTTCAGCGGCTTCAAGGACATTTTCGAGTATGGCACCTGCCTCAGCAGTAAGGGTTCGATTTTGGGGATCAACGGCATCTACTCCATTCATCTTTTCAAGCGACACAACGAGTTGATCGGCTTGGGTTTGAGTACCACCGACAAGGTTGGTAAGTCCGCCATGCACCACGACTTCTTGTTGGTTTTTGTGGCACCATTTCATAATGGTGGAAACGTCTTGGGCGGTCTTGGGAAAGCAAACGCCTCTGCATTGAAGGGGTTTATCGGTTTTCCAAATGTGTGAAAAGCGGCTTTGTGCCTCGTGAGCAGTCAAACTGCCCGAGATTTTGGCAAGGAGTTCGTCGATGTTTGGGTGGCTCATGGCGAGTATTTATCAAACGAAGATACATAAACCGCCAAACAGTAATGCAGACTTAGAGGGGAATCAACCAGCCCAAGCTGATGGACACATAGCCAGAAGAGGAGAGGTCTTCATCTTCAAAAAGATTGTTTGGGAAGTTGCGGGTATAGCTTAGGGTAATATCCAAGGTATTGTTGTCGAGGGTAAATGGCAGCTCGAGTTGGCTATTGATACGATCAAATACGGTTGATTCTGTAAATTGAAAAAAGGATACTTGTTCGATGATGTTTTGCTGGCTAAACAGCAGATACAGATTGGGATCAAAAGTGAGTTCAAAAGCGCCGATTTGGGCGAGGGTTGTTTCATAGGTGATTGAGCTGGTAAGGTAGTAGCTTGGGTCGGCGCCAAAGAGATAGCCTCCTGCGACATTGAGTTGTAGGGGGTCGAGCTTATAACTCACACTCGACGACAACCGATGAGTGTTGAGTCCTTCACTGTCTTCGCCGAGAAAAGAGTGGGTATAGCTCGCACTGACTGACCATTGTTTTTCTGTGCCTAGTGACCAAAATTGTCCACCACCAAGGGCAAATAAATCCCATGCGGGGTCGAGCTCACTGTAATAAGACCCACCGGCAAAAAGATAGGTGCCACCACTGCTGAGATAGGTCAAACTCGGAGCAAGTCCAAATTGGTCAATATCAAAATCCCGTCCAGAAAAATAGGCCTGTTCATCAAAGCTGATGGAGGCGTATAAAAACCCGCCCTTGAGGTCGTCGTAGGCCTGTAGAACAGCAAGGGTATCGACAACAAAAAGTTCGTCGAGCAGTTCGTCGATGTCTGAAGGTTCTTCAGATTCTGGGTTTTGTGCAAAGGATAGCGAAGACCAACAGACAAGCAGAATAAAAAAGGAAAAATGGCGCATAGGTAAAGATAAAAAAAGCACCCAGAAGGTGCTTTTATTTTTGGAGAAAAAAGGATTTAATTTCTTGCGTTTTTCTTTTTCTTAATTCTCTTTTTGACTTGCCGTTTTTTTTGATTGAGCTGCTGCTTTTTCTCTTTCAGTCGTTGTCTACGTTTTTTGAGTTTTTGCTTTTGCTCATCGGTTAGCGACTCTCGGAAAGAATCCATTAGGGCTTGGACGTTGGTTTTGTGGGTGTCTAACAGATCGAGTTGGTCTTGGGTGAAGGTAGCGCGAAGGGCTTCACGTCTTTCTTTTCGATTGAGGTCTTGGTTGTCGAGAATGGCCAACTGGTCATCTGACAAGGAGTTTTTAAAGGCCTCGCGTTGGCTTTTGACCAATTCGTTTTGTTCTTGCAACAAGACAAGTTGGTCAGGCGTGAGGATTTTTTCCATGCCTTTATTGCCGTTTCTTTGTACTTGTTGGGCATCATCGACATCCTGTGCGGAGGTCATTCCACTAAATATAAATGCGATGATAAGGAATAGGGATTGTAAGGATTTCATATTATTTTAAGTTTTGATTCTATCATATAGACCGTTGTTTGGTCAAAAAGTTTTAGTCGATGTCATTTAAGACGTAATTTTCTTCGTACCAATCTGCAAAATCATCATCTTCAATGACGAGTGAGTCGAGTAAGAGGGTGTCAAAGTTGCTCAGTTCTTCATTGCTTTGGCGCAAAAACCAAGTGGTAGCCAATGCGAGAACAAACACGGCAGCCAGTTGTAGCACCCAAGGTTTGATGCGTTGCACAGGAGTTGGGGTGCTTTTCTCGTTTTGGATTGCGTCGAGGATTTGCGTTTTGGAGCTTGAAAAATAGTTTTCAGGGACGTTAAAGCCCAGTTTTTGATGGGAATTTGTTTTTCGACTCATGATAGAACAATTTGATTCGACAGGATTTCTTTTGCTTTATAAAAGAGGGTTTTGACCGAATTTTCATTTCGATTGGTGATTTGGGCGATTTCGGAAAACTTAAGTTCGTCATAATATTTCATACAAAACACTTCTTGTTGATTGTCATCGAGTTTAGCGATAATCCGTTGTAGGGACGCATCGGCTGCATCGGCGTCAAAATAGGGGTCAGCATACAGATTTTCCAATCGATATGTCATGGCTTCTTCTGGGATTCGAACTCGTTTTTTGTTGGATTCCAAAAAGCGCATGGCCTCGTTGTAGGCGATGCGATAGCACCAAGTCTTAACCGCACTTTTATAAGCAAATTTGCCAAGCCCTTTGTAGATTCGCACATAGGTGAGTTGGAGCACATCATCGGCGTCTTCGTGTACCAACACCCATTTTCGAATGGCCCAGTACAGTTGTTCGTGGAAATGATCCACGATCAGCCGTACCCCAGCATGGATATCGTTTTTCCGAAGGCAATCGGTGATATATTGTTCTACATCTTTCAGTGTTGCAGATTTTACTAGGTTAGACCCACAAAGTTGTAAAAAGTTTTATTCGGACTAAAAAAAGGATTTGAACGATATGTAAAAATCCGTTACTTTGCCAAGGTACCTCAAATTTTTTATCATGAAATACGCAATACTTTGTTTTTCGATTTGTTTATAAATTTGCTGTAAACCCACACAATGAAGAAACGTAATACTGCACTCACATCCGCAGAACAACAAGCTCGTAGTCCACAAGCGGTTTTTGAACAATTACAAGCGGGTAATATGCGCTATGTCAACGGCACTCCCGATCGGGTAGATGCTTCGGCTCTTCGTAGCGAAACTGTTGATGGACAGCATCCGCAGGCGGTTGTGTTGTCGTGTATTGATTCTCGCGTTCCTGTCGAGATGGTTTTTGATCAGCATATCGGTGATATTTTTGTGGCTCGGGTGGCGGGTAATTTTGAAAACCCAGACATTTTGGGCAGTATGGAATATGCCTGTGCCGTGGCAGGTAGCAAGCTTATTGTGGTGTTGGGCCATGCTGGTTGCGGTGCTGTCAAGGCCGCTTGCGACGGGGTTGAACTGGGTCATATTACCGATTTATTGACGTCGATTCAGCCCGCAGTAGACAAGGTGCAAGCGGCTACGCAACGCACCCCAACAAGCCAAGATGCGGACTTTGTGAATGCAACCATAGCAGAGAATGTACGTCTAACAATGGGTCGGATTTTGGAAAAAAGCAGCATCTTGAAGGATCTCCATTCGGCGGGTACAATCGATGTGGTCGGCGGGATTTACCAGCTCGACACTGGAGAGGTCACTTGGCTAGACTAGTTTTTTAGGTCGACTCTATAGGCAAACAAGGTTTCGCCATGGACATCATGGAATGAAAATCCGAGACTTCGATTTTCCCAATCCAATGCGATCATTCCGTAGTTATTGACCCCGATGGCTTGTCCGATTCGGTAGGGATTGCTTTCGGATAGATTGTTTGTCAGAGCTTCTGTCATACCGCTGGCGGTAGCGTCGTATAGGATGGTGTAACCAATATCTTTTTGTGAGAGTTCTGACATATGACGATCACCAGAAAGCACGATAGGGTTTTTGACAGTGTAGGTTTGCAGCAAGTCTATCAAACGCTTATACTCATTTGGATAGTTTAGCCATTTTTCAAAGCGATGATTTGGGGATAAGACTTGTATGCCCGAAGCGATAATATGGACATCAGCGGTTGAGCTTTTGAGGAGGTTTTCCAACCAGTCCCATTGTTGATGTCCAAGGATGGTTCCTTCGTAGTCTGGGAGATAGGGGTCATTGTAGGGTTTGGGTGCATATTCTGATTTGAAGTATCGGTTATCGAGGAGTATGAGTTTGATTTTTGGACTGAGGTCATAGGACTGGTAAGCACCATTTCGCTGATAGGCAGGGCTATCTTTGGGGACATTTAAAAAGGCAAACAAATCGGCTCGACTGCGGTCTTTGTATTGGTAATCTCTTCCGGCGTTGTTAAGGCCATAATCATGGTCGTCCCAAGTGCCGTAAACGGTGGCGGACTGCAAGAGGTTCTGATAGCTGGATTTGGATTTGAGTTGGTCAAATCGTTTGCTGAGGTGTTTGGGGTTCCTATCTTTTCCATAGACAATATCACCAAGCCAAATAAAAGCATCAGGACTTTGATTGGCAATACTGGTCAGAATAAGATCACTGTTGGGGTCATTCACCTTGTGGCAAGAGCCAAAAGTGATGGTTTGGGCAGAAACAAGGGCTGTTGAAATTAAAATAAGGAAAAGCAGTAGGATACGCATCATCAAAAGTTTTAGAAAGGAATATGTAAAGCTAAAAAAAGCGTTAGAAACCAACGCTTTTTTTAGCTGAATGATGACAAAAACTATTCGCAACTCGAACAACTGTTAAAGCATACGGGTTCTAGAGTCATATTGCCTTCGACTTGCAATACACGATTGGTGTAGATGTCAACAGTTGTTGTACACGGGTCTCCAGATTCAAAACTTTCTTCCACCCCCTGCTCGTCGATGATAAATTTGTATTGTAGCTCTCCAGGAATGGCTTGAATCGTGGTTGTGTAGACGCCATCACCATCTTTGTCGGTCATGGGGTTGCAAGAGCCACACCAGTCATTGAAAGAACCAAAAACGCCAACGGTTGAGAATTCTCCATCGTAGGATGAAAGATCAACAGAAAGGGTAACCTCTGCAAGAGTACTCACTTTGTATTGAAGGACTTGGAAATATTGAATTAACCCATTTTCAATATAAACATTGGCATGATTTTGCTCGACAGTTGTTTCAGTACCGTCGTTGATTTGCAGAGAAAAACGAGAAGTCACCCAATCTCCATCAATAGGATTACCTTCTAGGTTTATAAATTTGAGCGGCACGCCCCATTCAGGATTCACACGGACTTGCTCATTATCGTCAAACCATTGCGTTAGAAAAGCAGTGAGTGCTTCTTTTCCATCAATAGTAAGTTCTCCTCCAGGTGCTTCGATACGTATATTTTCAGAGGCAAGTGCAGTGATTCCCTCAACATCTCCTTTTTCGTGTAGCGCACACCACTGCTTCCAAATTGCAACACTTTCTGAACTCCCAGCCACAAAGGTTTGTTCACGATCTCCAGCAAAACCAAATTGATTTTGGTCTTGTGCGTAAACAGAAGTAAGGGTGATTACGAAAAAAATGAGTAGTTGTAAAAATGTTGTTTTTAGTTGTTTTTTCATTGTTTTAGTTAATTATTTGCCATTTTTGGCAAATTTTCACATAAAGTTACTTATTTTTTTGTGAACGCCAACAACATTTAAGAAACAAAAAACCCACCGCAAAAGCGGTGGGTGTCCCTTAGCTTTTTTTGGAGTGGCTACCCTTAACCACCAGCTAAAGAGAAGAAAATCGTTTTAAAACGCTACTCCCTAAACAAGAACACCAATAAATAACGGATAGAGATAAAATGTAGGTTTTGTGGTTAGCATAGGATGCTGTGATTTATGGGGTTGACATAAACTTATAAAAAGAAGTTCTATTCTTCACCATTTTTTAAGATAAGTAAGCAAAAAAGGTTTAAAAATTTA
>NHEI02000043.1 GCA_002171575.2 Flavobacteriaceae bacterium TMED81 | reverse complement strand
TAATTTCTGGAAGTGTAAACCATGGTTGTACTGCTGGTCCAGTACCAAACTGTGTTCCTCTCCATACATAAGAGCTTACCACATCAGCACCGAAATCCTGAGCTTTTACAGTAGTTGTTGAAAGGGTTAAAACAGCGATTGCTGCAATTCCGAATAAATTTTTAATTAGTTTCATAATTGTATATAATTTTTAATTATTAATGCATCAAAAGTATACTTTCACCTACATACCCATCAAAAAAATATGGTTAAATATTCAATTTTTACGATATTTTAAAATATACCCCCTAAAATATTAGGGTATTTAAAAAATATACTATCATAAATTCAGAAATCCTTTAAATTTAATGGGCTGTAATTCGTGAAATATCAAAAATGTATCAATACATACTATATATTATGATGATAAAGCAATAATCAGGAGATATTTTTAAAAAATCAGCTTTGATAAAGAAGTACCCAGCACAACCATACCAAGGCAAACAAAATAGGTCAGGCTGGCATAAATAAATAATGAAACACCACCAGAAGTGCGAAACAATGTGAGGTTTTCCAGAGCAAAAGCGGAAAATGTGGTCAGACCACCACAAAATCCGATGATCCAAAACAGCGTATTTGCTGAATGGACAGAGGTGTTGCGTATCCATTGATCAGCCAAAACACCGATCAGCAAAGAGCCAATGGCATTTGCCAATAAGGTCGGCCAGGGGTAGAGTGAATTGGTTTGCTTTAATATTATGGTAATCGCATATCTGCAGATACTCCCCAAGCCACCACCAATAAAAACCCACAGCAACTCTCTCATAACGACACCCCTCTTTTCAGGAACAGTAGCAATCCGATAAAAACGAGAAAGCCAATAAGCACCCAGAAGCTCCCTTTAAAGTAAACGGGATTTTTGGCGCGGTCCTTNCGNTAACTCCATACCNTTAGTATGGTAAATCCAANAATAAAGAATAGTGCAAAAAGAAGTTGTCCTGTGCTAAACATTGTTTTATTTTAGGCAAAACAAAAATATGAAGAATAAACTTTCCGCAGTCACTGCATTTCACAAAGCATTTGGATTAGGGGTNAANAACACACCCACTACAGATATAGACGAGTCAACCATGAACTTGCGNTTTTCNTTGATGGATGAAGAAAACAAAGAATATCTCGAAGCGATAAAAAACAACGATATGATCGAGGTGGCAGATGCTTTGGGAGACATGTTATACATTCTCTGCGGAACCATTATCANNCATGGNATGCAAGATGTGATTGATGAGGTGTTTGAAGAAATTCAACGCAGCAACATGAGTAAACTCGGTAGCGATGGNAAACCGATCTATCGGGAAGATGGAAAGGTTTTAAAAGGNCCAAATTACTTTAAGCCAGATATTGCAAAAATTCTAAACCAATAGATTATACCTTCACGCGCCATCCATANGGATCGTCNGTGNGGTTGTATTGAATGGAAGTCAGATTTGATTTTAATTTCAAAGCGAGTGAATCTTCTGATTTTGGAAGCTGAAAGTCTTCTCCTTTATAACCAAATCCGTGAATTGGTAAAACCACAACTGCAGTACCAGATCCAAAAATCTCTTTTAAGNTGTTGTTTTTTGATGCCTCAACGAGTTCCGATACAGAGAGTTGACGTGTTTNGACTTGAATCCCAAGATCTTTTGCAAGTTCAAGAACACTTTTTCGAGTCACACCATCCAAAATGCTATCTGANGTNGGTGCGGTAATCAGCTTATCTCCAATATAGAAAAACAAATTCATTGTACCCGCTTCTTCAATATATTGATGAGTTGCAGCATCCGTCCAGATGATNTGCTGATATCCTTCNTCAATAGCGAGCTGCGTGGGATAAAATTGACCTGCGTAGTTTCCTGCTGCTTTGGCATAGCCAGTACCTCCTTGGGGTGCACGGCTAAAGTGATCAGCAATTTTTACGCGTACTTCNCCNCTATTNTAATAGCTAGAAACAGGNGCACANATNATCATAATACGATACTCTTTTGCAGGAGANGCCTGCACACAGGCCTCACTGGCAAACATAAATGGGCGGATGTAAATAGAGTTTCCAACTCCTGATTGTACCCAATCTCTGTCTAAATCAATTAGCTTATGGAGGCCTTCCAAGAACAAATCCTCTGGAAATTGAGGAATTGCCAAACGTTCTGCAGATTTATTCAGTCGTTTGATGTTTTGNTCNGGGCGAAAAAGCCACACNTCTCCATGATCGTCTTTATAGGCCTTCATTCCCTCAAAAATGGCTTGTCCATANTGNANGGCNCTGGCNGATGGATCGAGNTGTATNGGCGCNTANGGAATGATTTCNGGNTCGCNCCATGCTCCGTCAGCATAATCACAAACAAACATATGATCNGAAAAGATTGTGCCAAAAGACAAGTTGTCGAAATCAACAGATTCAATTTTAGANTTTTGGATAGGGCGTATNANCATTGTTGTANTCTTTACAACAAAATTACGAAAAGTTGTAGATTGANAATCGTTAGCTTCTTAATTTTGTAAAAAAAAGATGANGATTCTTGTTACNGGNGCAACGGGTTTAATCGGNACACAACTGTGCAGTCACTTNCTTTCCAAAGGGCATTCCCTACATATTTTNACAACAAGAACCCCTTGGCAAACTGATGACGCCCAAACCCGAGTTTTTCANTGGTCTCCNCAAAATATGCAAATCGATCNNCGCGCTTTANAAGGNGTTNATGCNATNATTAACCTTGCNGGGGCGAAAATCAANCANCGCTGGACANCAAAAAATAANCGTTCAATNCTNAANAGNCGNATNCAGTCNANTANGNTGTTATTTGATGCTGTGAAGCAAACCAAACAAAAACCACATCTCATTAATGCNTCAGCCATTGGGATTTATCNCAGTGATNTTCANCNGNAATATACNGAGTCAGANACNNNTTTTTCAAACGATTTTGATGGTGAGGTTGTTCGNCNNTGGGANGAAGAAACCAAANAGTTTGAAAAGNTNTCTTNCAAAACAACCNTANTGCGTATTGGATTGGTGNTNTCAAATAAAGGNGGNGCTTTTGTTCCGTTGTCATTACCGACACGATGGGGATTAGGAGCATGGTTTGGCAATGGGCAACAGTGGCAGTCGTGGATTCATATTGATGATTTGGTCGGTGTGATTGATTATTGTTTGCAAAACCAGTTGGAGGGTTGTATCAATGCAACAGCTCCAAGTCCAGTACGTCAGCGCGATTTGATTCAATCCATCGCCAAAGCAGCAGGGGCACCGCAGTTTTTACCAGGGATCCCAAAGTTTTTGATGTCTATTTCTTTGGGTAAAATGCACAAATTGGTATACGATAGTATTTATGCCAAGCCAGAACGGCTGCTGGACAGTCGATACCCGTATCAGTTTCCCGAGCTCTCAGCTTGTGTAGCCGATTTGATCGCGAAAGATAAATGAATTGATGCCAAATTGGCAGATGTCTACTTTTGGCGTTACTTTTGCCCATTATTTTTTAAAATATAGTGATGGCGAAAACCAACTCTAAGAAAAACACAAAAAATACGTCGGCAAAAAAAAGGAATCAAGAGGATCTTCAAAACAAAATCGATGAACTCACATCGGAAGTTGAAAAAGAAAAAGATCAGTTTTTACGATTGTTTGCCGAGTTTGAAAACTATAAAAAAAGAACCTCAAAAGAGCGATTAGAGCTTTATAAAACCGCTTCTCAAGAGGTTGTAACTGCGCTTTTAGCTGTCGTTGATGATTTTGAACGGGCTTTGGCCGAAATGAAAAAGTCAGAAAAGCAAGATCAGCTTCAAGGAATCGAGCTGATTTATAACAAGCTGATTGACATCTTACAAAACCAAGGATTGGCCAAGATGGAAGTTGGTCAAGGAGATGATTTTGATGCAGAATTGCACGAAGCAATCACGCAGATTCCAGCTCCAGAAGACAAGTTGAAAGGCAAAATTGTAGATGTTGTTGGAACGGGTTATACACTCGGTGAGAAAATTATACGTTACCCCAAGGTAGTTGTCGGAAATTAATATCAATTACGATAAAATGAAACAAGACTATTACGAAATATTAGGGGTATCTAAATCGGCTTCTGCCAACGAAATCAAAAAGGCATATCGCAAAAAGGCGATTCAATTCCATCCAGATAAAAATCCTGGGGATACCAAAGCGGAACAGGAGTTCAAGAAAGCAGCAGAAGCTTATGAGATTCTCAGCGATCAGCAAAAGCGAGAGCAATATGACCGATTTGGTCATGCTGCTTTTGAAGGCGGTCAGGGATTTGGTGGCGGCGGTATGAACATGGATGACATTTTTAGCCAATTTGGAGATATTTTTGGCAGTGCTTTTGGCGGAGGTTTCGGCGGTTTTGGCGGAGGTGGAAGACGCACAGTAAAAGGCACCAACCTTCGGGTGCGCGTTAAGCTGTCCCTCGAAGAAGTCGTTTTGGGCGTTGAAAAGAAAATTAAAGTCAAACGAAAAGTTCAAGCCCCAGAAGCACGATTTTCAACATGTGCAAGCTGTAACGGAACGGGCCAAGTCATGCGGGTGACCAACACGGTACTCGGTCGTATACAAACGGCATCTACCTGCTCGGCATGTGGTGGTTCTGGACAGACCCTTGTCAATCGACCATCGGGGTCAGATGCAAATGGATTGATCAGCAAAGAAGAGATGGTGACTGTCAATATCCCCCCAGGTGTGGAAGATGGCATGCAACTCAAAATGTCAGGAAAAGGAAATGATGCTCCCGGTAATGGAATCTCTGGGGATTTAATCGTTTTGATACAAGTACAAGACCATCAATCACTCAGTCGAGAGGGTGACAATCTTCATATGGACTTATATGTGAGCTTGCCAGAAGCGATTTTGGGCGCTTCCAAAGAAATCGAAACCGTAGGGGGTCCCGTTCGGATTCGGCTAGAAGCAGGCATTCAGTCGGGAAAAATCTTGCGTTTAAAAGAAAAAGGAATCCCAAGTTTAAACGGATATGGCACTGGTGACTTACTGGTTCATGTCAATGTGTGGACTCCGCAATCCCTATCGAAAGAACAAAAACAGTTTTTTGAGTCAATGCGTACAGATGAACACTTTGTGCCAGACCCGAAAAAAGGAGAAAAATCTTTCTTTGATAAGGTAAAAGATATGTTTTCTTAAAAAAAAACAGTCAGCAATAAATATTTGTATTATATTTGAACCAACGATAGATTATTCTATAGTTAATTTTTCTTTTTCATAGCAATTTTTTCCCATCCTTAATTTCAATTAAGGGTGGGTTTTATTTTACAATCATTTTGTACTTTAGTTGAATGGAAAGATTTGTTGATTTCTTCACGAAAAATCTATCGTTTGGTGGCTTGAGTTTCAATCTGAAACTATTTCTCATTTTTCTTCTTGTTTTTTTTTCTGCCAGATTAATCCTTCGGCTCTTTAAAAGAATTGTTTCTCGCAACTTTACACCCGAGAGAAAAGGAAAGTTTAAACCCATTTTTGGCTTTCTCAATTACAGCATCTATACGATCATCATTCTTTTGGCCTTGCAAAATATGGGTGTAGAGCTCACCGCAATTTTTGCTGCTTCTGCTGCCTTGTTGGTGGGGATTGGATTTGCCCTACAAACCTTTTTTCAAGATATCATTTCAGGTGTTTTTATCTTGATTGACCAATCCGTTCATGTTGGGGATATTATTGAAGTTGATGGTAAAGTCGGAAAAGTCGAAAATATTACGCTTCGAACAACGCGCGCCGTGACGATAGATAATAAAGTTCTTGTGATTCCAAATCACCTGTATCTGACCAACACCCTTTACAATTGGACAGAAAATGGAAAAATTACCAGAGAACGTGTTGCTGTTAGCGTTGCTTACGGAACGGATGTAAAACTCGTCACTAAAATATTGATCGATATCGCACAACAACACAGTGCGGTGTTGAAAACACCAGCCCCCACAGTTTTGTTTCAAAACTTTGGAGAAAGCAGTCTCGATTTTGAAATTGCTTTTTCGCTGAAAAACAGCTTTAAGGCCGTTCCAATCCAAAGTGATATTCGATTTTCAATCTATGAAGCCTTTGCAGAGCATAAGATTGAAATTCCATTCCCACAACGCGTAATTCATTCATCATAATATGCCGAATATTTTGCTTATTGAAGATGAGGATAGCATTCGTCGGGTGTTAAAAAAGGTTTTACAGGAAGATAATCAGTCCTATATATTTACCGAAGCAACGGATGGGCAAGAGGGAATCTCAACGCTTAAAAAACAAGAGTTTGACCTCATTCTTTGCGATATCAAAATGCCCAAAAAAGATGGGATTGAGGTGTTGGATTTTATTCGAAATCACACGCCTAGAACTCCTGTCGTAATGATCTCTGGTCATGGAAATCTGGAAACAGCAGTAAAGTCCATGCGTATGGGTGCGTTTGATTACATTTCAAAACCTCCTGATCTTAATCACTTATTATCAACGGTCAGAAGTGCCCTGCAATCGAAAGTCCAACCAGCACCTGTTCAAAAGGCAGTAAAAAAACATAATGTATCCCAACAAATGGTTGGAGAGTCTGATGCCATGCAGCGCATTCACAACTTGATTTCCAAAGTCGCACCCACACAAGCTCGCGTCTTGGTGCAAGGCCCAAATGGAAGCGGTAAGGAGTTAATTGCTGATGCCATTCACAAAAACAGTCTTCGTCATAAAGGTCCATTTGTGGAAGTGAATTGTGCAGCGATTCCTTCGGAGCTTATCGAAAGTGAATTGTTTGGTCATGTCAAAGGAGCGTTTACTTCGGCACATAAAGACCGAAAGGGAAAGTTTGAAGCGGCGCATGGTGGCACACTGTTTTTAGACGAAATTGGCGATATGAGTCTGCCAGCCCAAGCCAAAGTTTTACGTGCCCTTCAAGAGCACAAGGTTCAGCGTGTAGGAAGTGATAAAGACATTTCTGTTGATGTGAGAGTGGTCGCAGCTACCAATAAAAATTTAACCGAAGAAATCAATGCCAGGCGTTTCCGTGAGGATTTATTTCATCGACTAGCTGTTATCGAAATACAAGTACCTCCGTTAAACGACCGCCGAAGCGATATACCACTCCTCATCGACCATTTTAATACTGCATTGATGCCGCCAAAATCAATTGAAAAAAACGCAGTAAAACTTCTTACAGAAATGAATTGGACGGGAAACGTGAGGCAGCTTCGAAATGTAGTTGAACGTCTCCATATTCTCTCTGATGATCGCATTACTGCAGACACAGTCAAACAGTTTGTCAACCACTAAATTTACTGATTACCATGAAAAAATTCACCCTCTTTATTCTCTTATTTGTGGTATACTTTTCCTATGCCCAGCAGCAAAGAGATTCTTTGATGTTAAAATCGATTTATAAAACGGCTTTGCTCAACGGCCAGGCCTATGACTGGCTAGACTATCTGACCAACCAAATTGGGGGACGTCTATCGGGTTCACTCAATGCCGAACGTGCCGTAGAATGGTCTAAAGAAGAGTTAGAAAAACTAAACTTAGACAGAGTATGGCTACAGCCCGTATTGGTGCCAAAATGGGTTCGTGGTCCAAAAGAATTTGCGTTGATTGAAACCGAACCTGGTGTGACTTTCAACGTTCCGATTACCGCTCTAGGTGGATCGGTGGCTACTCCTTCAGTTGGGTTAAAAGCTGAGGTAGTAGAGGTACAAAATTTTGAGGAACTCGCTGTCTTGGGACGAGAAAATATCGATGGAAAAATTGTTTTTTTCAATCGCCCGATGCAAGCGGATTTGATCAGCACCTTCTCTGCCTACGGGGGTTGTGTGAATCAACGTTATGATGGGGCTCGTCAGGCAAGTCAATACGGTGCAATTGGCGTAATCGTGCGGTCGATGAGTCTTCGTATGGACGATTATCCGCATACGGGAGCCATGAGCTATGGAGACCAACCAGTGAGCCAACGTATTCCTGCTGCTGCAATAAGCACCAATGCAGCCGAGAAATTAAGTAATCTTCTGAAAATTGCTCCTAAGCTCAAATTTTTATTCCGTCAACAGTGTAAACAGTATGAAGATGTCTTGTCCTATAATGTGATCGGTGAAATCACTGGTTCAACGTTTCCAGATGAAATTATTCTGGTAGGCGGTCATCTCGATTCTTGGGATATTGGCGATGGCGCCCATGACGACGGTGCGGGCTGTGTACAGTCTATGGAAGTGTTGCGTTATTTTAAAAAGCTGGACTACAAACCCAAGCGCACAATTCGTGTGGTATTGTTTATGAACGAGGAAAACGGCCTCCGAGGAGGACGTAAGTATGCCGAAATGGCTGCCTTGAAAGGGGAAACACATATTTTCGCACTCGAATCGGATGCAGGGGGATTTACACCAAGAGGATTCAATTTTGACCTTCCAGATTATGAATTTGAACAGGTGCAATCATGGGAACCACTGTTCAAGCCGTATTTGATTCATTACTTTGAAAAGGGTGGGAGTGGAGCAGACATCGGTCCGTTGAAAACCAAAACCAATGTATTGGCTGGATTGCGCCCCGATTCCCAGCGATACTTTGACCATCATCATGCAGCCACCGATACCTTTGACGCTGTAAACAAAAGAGAGCTTGAACTGGGTGCTGCCACCCTGACTTCTCTTATTTATTTGTACGATACCTACGGACTTGTCGGGGGATCACCTTTAGAAACCAAATAATCGGACGGATTTGAATCTTACGGCATATACCAAAGAATTTTCCTATAACCTAAAACTGTCTTACCCAGTCATTATCGGAATGTTGGGTCACACCTTTGTTCAGTTTATCGATAATGTAATGGTGGGGCAACTGGGGACTGCTGAATTGGCAGCAATCTCACTCGGCAACAGCTTTATTTTCATTGCGATGTCGGTTGGAATTGGGTTTTCAACTGCGATTACACCCTTGGTAGCCGAGGGAGACGCGGCCAAACGTCCAGAGGAGGTCAAGTCCATTTTCTATCACGGATTACTGTGGTGTCTTGTTTTGGGCTTGGCTCTATTTTTATCGGTTTACCTCTCACGAAATCTGATGTTTTCTATGGGTCAGCCAGAAGAAGTTGTCGAATTGGCATTCCCGTATTTAAAATGGGTTGCTGTCTCTCTTTTCCCATTAATTGTTTTTCAAGCCTTTAAACAGTTTACGGATGGAATGTCGCTGACTCGTTACTCGATGTATGCGACTGTGCTTGCCAACGTGGTCAACGTGCTTGTCAATTATGTATTGATTTTTGGTAAATGGGGTTTCCTCGCTTGGGGTGTTACAGGTGCTGCAATTGGAACACTCATCTCTCGATTAGTGATGCTTTTTGCATTGATCGTTTTGATTCGCTGCCATAAACATTTATCATATTATATCAAAGGGATATGGCAGATGGCATATTCAAAAATTCAAATGCGTAAGCTCTTTCGATTGGGCTTTCCATCTGCTCTTCAAATGCTTTTTGAAGTTGCATTTTTTACCTCTGCGATATGGGTATGTGGGCTGCTAGGGAAAAATGAACAGGCAGCAAATCAAATTGCACTCAATATTTCTTCCATGACCTTTATGGTAGCCATGGGATTGAGTGTGGCAGCTATGGTTCGGGTTGGGAATCAAAAGGGTTTGGGTGCTTTTGTGGACTTGAGAAGGATTGCCCAGTCAGTTTTTTTACTGACACTTTTGATTGATATTGTCTTTGCAGTGGTTTTTATTTTTGCCAAAGATGCTTTTCCTTGGTTGTATCTCGAATCATCAACAGCAGCCGATGTAGTAGAAGTCGCTACCATTGCTTCGTCCTTATTTTTAGTGGCTGGCTTTTTTTAAATTTTTTATGGCGCCCAAGTCGTTGCCCTTGGTGCGCTTCGCGGATTGCAAGACGTGATTATTCCGACTTGGATATGCTTTGCGTCTTACGGCTTGGTTGGATTTACAACGATGGTATACCTTGGCCTCTACACCCCTTTAGGGGCTATTGGGGTTTGGATTGGACTTTTATCTGGTTTGGTGGCATCTTCTCTGTTGTTGTATCTTCGTTTTTTATTCCAGACCAAAAAACTTATTCGAAACAATGGAACAACTACCTGAATTTCTTTTAGCCGATTATACAGAACACCCAGAATCTATTTTTGTGATCCACACCGTTTTTCCTCGTTTTGTGATCAATCTTCAAAACGATGAGATTGAGTGGTGGGAGTCCTTTACTGCTGAAGACAAAGAAATCGCAACCCAAGAAGTAGCACATTGGGTTGAGCAAGCTACCCAATTTTATGATCAACAAATTTCATCATACGAATGATTCAACTTGACGAACAACTCTTTCTGTTTCTAAACACTCTCGGAACTGAGTCATGGGACGGGTTTTGGCTGTTTATGACTGACAAATTCAATATGATTCCACTTTATGTGGTATTACTGATCTATACTTTCCGACATATTGGATGGAAAAAGGGACTGTGGTTTGTCTTTACCATTTCTTTATTGATCACTTGTACAGATCAAATCACCAATTTGTTTAAAGATGGATTCGCACGATTACGTCCTTGTCACGATCCGGATATTGCACCCTTGATGCGATTGGTAAAAGATCGTTGTGGCGGGCTGTATGGATTTTTCTCTGGCCATTCCTCAAACTCCTTTGCCCTAGCCATCTTCTTTATCACATTTTTTAAATCGATATATCCTGCCATGCGTTGGCTGGTTTTGTGGGCAGCTATTGTTGCATACAGTAGAGTATATGTAGGCGTACATTACCCCATCGATGTCCTTTGTGGTGCTCTTTTTGGATCAGCGATTGGGTTTGTATTTGCGCGAACGTCACGCCGATATTTACTCCCTTAGAATCAAAATGTTCCTATTTTGACTCTTTTAAAACTTCTGGGCTTTTTGCCTTAAATCGATTCAATCGAGGGATGGATATCTGACGTACATAGGGGTGGAGCGGATTGAGCTTTTCAAAATCCTGATGGTATTCTTCAGCTTTATAAAATACGGTGTGCGGCTTGATTTCGGTTACAATCGGTTTATCAAACACCTGATCGCGAGTCAACTCTGCAATATAGTCTTCAATGATTTTCTTTTCGGTATCGTCGTTGTAAAAAGCAATGGAGCGGTATTGCGTGCCAGAGTCTGGTCCTTGTCGATTCTTTGTCGTTGGGTCATGGGAATTAAAAAAAACAGCTAGCAGCGTTTTAAAGTCTACTTTACTCGGGTCGTAAAACACCTCAACAGTCTCTGCATGACCAGTTCGTCCGGTTCCAATTTGTTGATAATTGGGGTTTACAGTCGTTCCGCCAGCATATCCAGAAATCACTTCTTCAACGCCATATACACTTTCGTAAATGGCTTCTACACACCAAAAACACCCTGATGCGAAATAAGCTGTTTTATATTCTTGAAGGGCTATCGAATTTGGTAACCCCACGGGAGTG
Source organism: Flavobacteriaceae bacterium TMED81 (assembly GCA_002171575.2). Classification (GTDB taxonomy): domain Bacteria; phylum Bacteroidota; class Bacteroidia; order Flavobacteriales; family Flavobacteriaceae; genus UBA724. Next base: position 25,071 of record NHEI02000043.1, on the reverse strand, counting down.
GGATTGTCAACCATTTTTGGCGGTGCGATATGGCAAGATGGCGTCAGCAAGTAAATGAATCCAGTGAAAAAGTAGGTGATAAGTGTTTTCATATTAACGATTTTGGTTTATGCTACAAAGATTGTGCAAAAGTGAGGACTTTTTGCGCAAAATATTTCCAGCTTCTTTGTTCTTGGTGGGCTGCAAAATCTTTTTTCGAAGGGGGATCCGCTTTTACAATTGTCTCCAAGCCAGCTGCGATTGAACTTGCAAATGGAGAAACGATTTTAGCTACTGGCATGTCTAAGCCTTCAGACAACCCGCCAACATCAGTAACGACCATCGGACGTTGATAATGCAATGCCATTGGTGTAATTCCACTTTGGCTTGCTGCTTGATAGGGTTGAACAACGCAATCGCAGGCTGAAAACCATACCCCAACATCCTTGTCCTCAACATAGGAAGTGTGAAAGCTTATCATTTCTTCCACGCCAAGTTCTTTTGTTTGTTTTAAATACGGCCTTATCGGAATGTATGGCTCGCCAACGACTAAAACACGTAGATCAGGGATTTGATTTTTGAGCTGAGCAATCGCCTCAATCAATAGTCCAACTCCTTTGTATTTTCTTATCAACCCAAAAAACAAGACGACAGGTGCATTGTTATCAAGTCCAAGAATCGATCTTGCTTTTTCTTTTTCAATCGCTGGTACAAGCCCTTTGTTGATGGGGTGCGGATATGTCAAAGATGGTTTTGATTTAATAAAGTTCAGCTGTTCTGAAGTGTGATGAGATAGTGAAATCACGCCATCTTGTGCTGCTAACATATAGCGGAGAAAAAAAGACTCGCCAAATTTTGGCTCGTGATTGATGGCATTGTCAACGATGGTTACACATTTGGTTTTGATCAAGCGTGCAATCGTTCCCAGACAAGGTCCCAAAAATGGAGTCCAATAGCGAAAAATAACGAGTGAGGGTGACATTTTATTGATTGCTTTGGCAGTCTTTCGCCAAGAGTTCGGTCCAATCGAGTCGATACGTCTTTCAATGTCGATTCCCTCAGGTTTTTCTTTACTGCTAAACTGTGTTTTTCCAGGGAAAAGTCGACTTGGATACAGTCGTGAAAATGAAAAGATTTCAACATCTTGACCCAGCTCAATCAGGGCTTGTGCTAAAGATTCGTTGGTGTCAGCAATCCCACCTCGATATGGATGTGCAGGACCAATGATTACAATCATGATGTTTCAATCAAAACCCATTCTCCTTTGATGAGTAGGGGCTCGGCTTGTTTAAACTTAACCGTTTTTCGTTCTCCTGAGGTGATGTGCTGAATCTCAACTTTTTCGTTTCTCCCAATTTTAGGTCTTTCGCGGACAATGGTTTCCACCACTTCTCTTTGTCGCTGTCCAGCCGATGCGCCAACCTGACGATTTCGCATTGCCATTTCATCGCTATTCAACACCTCTTCTTTTGAGGTTTGGATATTTTGCTTTCTACGCACATTTCGCGCTTCCCGTATGGGTTGACTCTCGCGAGCAGGCAATTCGCCTTTAAACAAAAAGGAGACAATATCTCGGTTGATTTTATCCATTAGAGTCTTGAAGAGTTCAAACGCCTCAAATTTGTAAATCAACAAAGGATCTTTTTGCTCGTGTACTGCCAATTGCACAGATTGCTTAAGCTCGTCCATTTTGCGCAGGTGCTCTTTCCAAGAATCGTCAATAATCGCTAAGCTGATATTTTTTTCAAAGTCTTCTATGAGCTGCTTTCCCTCTGATTCATAAGCGTTTTTCAAATTTGTAACCACATTCAAGGTTTTTTTGCCATCCGTAAACGGAACAACGATACGCTCAAACTTATTTGCAGGATTCTCATACACACCTTTGATCACAGGGAATACTTGTTCTGCGCTTTGCTTGGTTTTGCTCTGTAAACGTTCGTATGCAGCTTCGTAAACCTGATCGACCAACTCAGTATGATCCATGGTTTCAAATTCTTGGTCATCAACGGGCGAGCTCATAGAAAAGAAACGAATCAGTTCAAAATCAAAGTTTTTAAAGTCTTTGGTTTCTCGGTTGTTTTCAACAATACTTTGAGCGGTCTCATAAACCATATTGGCAATGTCTACTTTCAATCGCTCTCCTTTCAGTGCGTGTTTTCGTCGCTTATAAACCACTTCTCTTTGGGCATTCATCACATCGTCATACTCAAGAAGACGCTTTCGAATACCAAAGTTGTTTTCTTCTACTTTTTTCTGGGCGCGTTCAATTGATTTGGTCATCAAGGAGTGTTGGATTACCTCACCTTCTTTGACCCCCATACGATCCATCATTTTGGCAACTCGCTCAGAGCCAAACAATCGCATCAAATTATCCTCTAGTGACACATAAAATTGAGAGCTACCGGGATCTCCTTGTCGTCCTGAACGCCCACGAAGTTGGCGATCCACTCGGCGGGAATCATGACGTTCTGTGCCGATAATCGCGAGTCCACCAGCAGTTTTGACCGCATCGTTTATTTTGATATCAGTTCCACGTCCAGCCATGTTTGTTGCAATGGTAACGATACCTGCGTCTCCTGCTTCTGCAACGATATCTGCTTCTTTTTTGTGCAACTTGGCGTTGAGCACGTTGTGCTTGATGTTTTGTCGCTGTAACATTCGACTCAAGAGTTCTGAAATCTCAACAGAAGTCGTACCAATCAATACGGGGCGACCAGCATATGATAGCTGCGTTACCTGATCGATAACCGCATTGTACTTTTCTCGTTTGGTTTTATAAATCAGATCGTTTTCATCATTTCGGGTAATTGGTCGGTTGGTAGGAATTTCGACAACATCAAGCTCATAGATTTCCNAAAATTCACCAGCTTCTGTAATCGCGGTACCCGTCATACCTGCCAGTTTGCGATACATTCGAAAATAGTTTTGAAGTGTGATTGTAGCAAAGGTTTGGGTGGCAGCTTCAATTTTCACATTTTCTTTTGCTTCTATAGCNTGATGCAAGCCGTCAGANTATCGGCGACCTTCCATAATCCGTCCCGTTTGCTCATCGACTATCTTCACCTGGTTGTCCATCACCACATAGGCAATGTCTTTCTCAAAAAGGGTATATGCCTTTAGCAGTTGATTCAAGGTGTGAATCCGCTCGCTTTTCACGCTAAATTCACCAAATAGTTTCTCTTTTTCTTCCGCTTCGATTTCGATCTCTAAGCCTTTGCTTTCAATTTTTGCAATTTCAGCACCCAAGTCAGGAAGCACAAAAAAGTCAGCAGTATTTTTATCGTCTGATAAGTGCTCAACCCCTTTATCTGTGAGTTCGATTTGGCTATTTTTTTCATCGATAACGAAGAACAATTCCGCATCAATTTTGGGCATTTCTCGGTTGTTGTCTTGCATGTATTGTCCTTCGGTTTTTTGCAAGAGCTGCCGAACACCTTCTTGACTCAAAAACTTGATGAGTGCCTTGTTTTTTGGCAATCCTCGAAAAGCGCGCAGGAGCATAAATCCGCCGTCAACGGTATTGCCCTCGGCGATATGCTTTTTCGCATCAGCCAAGATCGTGTTGATATATTGCCTTTGGTTCTGTACAAGTTGAGCTATTTTTGGCTTGAGCTCGGTAAATTCGTGTCGATCACCCCCTGGTACAGGACCAGATATAATCAATGGTGTTCTTGCATCGTCGATCAAGACAGAGTCAACCTCATCCACAATTGCGTAGTTGTGAACACGCTGTACCATATCTTCAGTTGAGTGTGCCATATTGTCTCGCAGGTAATCAAACCCAAAGGCATTGTTTGTGCCATAGGTAATGTCTGCCAGATATGCTTTTCGACGTTCGGGGGAGTTGGGTTTGTGGTAATCGATGCAATCCACGCTGAGACCGTGAAACTCGAAAATAGGCGCCATCCATGCACTGTCTCTTTTGGCGAGGTAATCATTTACCGTTACCAAATGAACTCCATTACCGCTTAAGGCGTTGAGGTATACAGGAAGTGTAGCCACTAAGGTTTTTCCTTCTCCGGTCTGCATTTCGCCAATTTTACCTTGATGAAGGATAATCCCTCCGATAAGCTGCACGTCATAATGGATCATATCCCAAGTGACTTGTTTGCCAGCGGCATCCCATGAATTGGACCAAGTCGCTTTGTCTCCATTTAATTTAACATAGGATTTTGTCCCTGAAATCTCTCTGTCAAATGCGTTGGCTGTGACTTCAATCGAACTGTTGTTTGTAAATCGTTTAGCAGTTTCTTTGACAATGGCAAATGCTGTTGGTAAAATTTCATCGAGATAAGCCGAAACCCCTTGATTTGCTTCTTCTTGTAGCGCATCAATTTCGCTGTATAGAGACTCTTTTTCGTCTATATCGGTGCTTTGGTCAATTTGTTGTTGTAGGGTATTTATTTTTTCCTGAAGGGGTGTTCTGATATCTTGGATTTGGGATTTAAAACCGTTCGTTTTTTCTCTTAGTTCATCGTTTGAAATTGTCGAGATTTTTTTCTCTTGTTCAAGAATTTGAGAAACGATGGGTTGAATGGATTTTAAATCTTTACGGGACTTATCCCCAACAAAAACGTTTAAAACACGATTTAAAATACTCATAGGTTGTCGTCTAGGACATCAAAAATAAGGAAAAAAAGGTCGTTGTGTAGCTAAACTGTATTGCTAAATTTTAGTACTCATCTTCATTCCAAAGATAATCATCATCAGTTGGGTAATCGGGCCAGATTTCATCGATAGATTCATAAATCTCTCCTTCGTCTTCTATCGCCTGAAGATTTTCAACAACTTCAAGAGGTGAACCAGTACGAATTGCAAAATCGATGAGCTCATCTTTATTTGCTGGCCAGGGGGCATCACTGAGATAGGATGCAAGTTCTAAAGTCCAATACATAACACACTGTATTAAAGTTGCAAAAATATAGGTTTGGTGGAATTATGCAAGTAAAATGATTAGATTCTCGGAACCCACTTAACTTCCTCACTNTCAGTATTTTTACAGATTAAACGTGCTAGGCAAAACAAATAATCTGAAAGTCGATTGAGGTAAATGACTGCAATGTCGTCTACAAATGCACTTTTACTCAGTGTAACAGCGAGTCTTTCTGCTCGTCGACACACACANCGTGCAAGGTGAGCATGTGAAGCTACCGTACTGCCTCCCGGAAGAATAAAATGGGTCATGGGCGGAAGGGTCGCCACAATTTTATCGATACATTTCTCAATCCATATAATATCATCATTGTCAATTTTTTTCAGAGGCAACTCGGTATGCTCTCCATCGACAGCTAGCATGGCTCCCAAAACAAACAAGTGATTTTGAATCGTCACCAAATCAGAATAGTAGTATTCGCGCTCAGAATTCGAGGCAATCATACCCATCCAAGCATTGAGTTCGTCTACGGTTCCGTAGGTTTCGATGCGCAAATGACTTTTGGATACGCGTTCGCCTCCATACAATGAGGTCATCCCCTGGTCGCCAGTTTTGGTGTAGATTTTCATGAGTAAACCCTGCCTGATGCAGGTGCAATCTTTTTGCTAAGTTAAAAAGATTATTGATATAACTATCTAAAAATCAGTTTTTTTCGTGCGATTGCAAGTAAAAGCAAGAGGATGGATATAAACAAAGACAAACGTGCAATATAATCTCCATACAACACGTAAAAAGTGATTTGTTTTTGTGGGGTGATTGTAGAAGACATGGCACCACGTTCGAGGTAAGGAATTTGTTGCGTGACTTCTCCAAAAGTATCAATCACAGCTGAAATCCCTGAATTTGCAGATCTGACAATGGGTAACCTTGTCTCGATTGCGCGAAGTTTTGTGTAGCTCAACAATTGGCGATGTCCTGGAGTTGTGCCCCACCAAGCATCATTTGTCATCACGGCTAAAAACTCTGCGCCATTGCGTACAAAGCCACTTATAAAACTGCCGTAAACTGATTCATAGCAGATGATAGGAGCAACTTTGGTTTCACTGTGAAGTTGAAATACACTCCGCTCTGTTCCCGTAGCCCGACTGCGAACTGTCCCTCCCAAGTCGAGCATGATGTTTCCCAATAAGGGTTCAATGACTTCTTTGTACGGTAAGGTTTCAACCCCGACGACAAGTTTGGATTTATGATACACTTGTAAAGGATTCGTCCCGCTTAAAAACGCACTGTTGTAAAAGTCAACCCATTGGTCGCCATATCGATTTGAAGTTGTGGTTTTGTCTGATTCTGAGTAAACCTGATAAAACTTTATGCCTGTCATCAACTGTACAGTTCCGATTTGATTGATTTCCTCTTGAATAGTCTGGTATAGTGGGCTCAACAAAAAGCTTGGTAAATAGGAGCCAAAACCTTCCGTAAAGTAGGTTTCGGGCGCAAGGATTAAGTCTGTTGTTGGGGTCAGCTTTGGCGCAATGAGTTCAAAAAGTGATTTGGATTGTTCGAGATCACTCGCCACAAATTTTTCCTCGTAAGGGTCAATGTTTGGCTGCGCGATAACAACCTCAATCGTTGGATTATTTTGCGGTTTATGATTGCTGTAGATCAACAAAGAAATACCAATCGGGATGGCAATCGCAACAATTCCCAATGCTAATTTTCGGAATTCGAACGAAGTCCCTCGAACGGCTTGAAAGCATAGGATATTGACAATCCAAACCCAAAGACTACCCCCAAACACGCCAGTGTATTCATACCATTGTATCCATGAGGTCGTTTCAGAAAACACATTGCCCAGTTGAAACCATGGCCATGAAAAGTCCCAATGCAAATGCAGAAGTTCAAAGCTCATCCAAAACGTAGTCAGAAACAAAAGACCTGCTTGGTGTGATAGTCTTCGGATGACCATGCGAGTTGCCATAAATACGATTGTCATCAACCAACTGTTCACTAGGACAGCAAACCACATCCCAAAAGGCGATGCGTTCCAGATCCACCAAGAAATCCCTAAATTCCAAAGAAAAAAACTTAGAAAAAAGAAAGCAGTTGTTTGCTTTGACTTTTTTGTTGGTTGATCATAAAGGATTTGAAGCAAAGGCACAAAAGCGACAAAGATGAGTATAGAAAACCCATTGATTGGCCAAGCAAACGTTAGCAACACAGCACTGAAGATACTTTTGAATAGATTGCTGTTCATTCGTTCAAAGATAGGAAAAAGCAAGTCGTATTGATGTTGATGACTTTGTTATCTTCGCATTATGAAATCTATCCCAAATATCCTCACCCTTGCCAATGCCGCACTTGGTTGTTGCGCACTTTTTTTTATTGCGGTATTGGATTTTGACACGGCCACCCTTTGTGTATTGTTAGCAGCTGTATTTGATTTTTTGGATGGTTTTGTCGCTCGTACCATGGGATGGACTAGCCGTTTTGGCGCTGAACTGGATTCTTTGGCGGATGTGATTAGTTTTGGTGTAGTTCCGGGGGGGCTTACCACGGTGATGCTAACAACGTTGAATGTTGATTACCCTTGGGTATTTCTCGGGTTTATCATTACGCTAGCTTCTGCTTACCGATTGGCANAGTATAACACAAGTGAGAACAGTCAGNCCTACTTTAGAGGNCTTCCCACTCCNGCAAATGCGCTACTTTGGATTGGNGTTCCTCATCTCGGNCTCGATTTGACTTTCCCTTTNCTNGTANGTGGTATAGTNNTTACGTCTTATTTGCTNAANAGNTCNNTTATATTTTATCGTTTCCAACTCAAAAATTCAGTCANNTCTGTTGTGTTGGTNTTGCTAATCATGCTNTCACTCTTGTTTTTGTGGATGCNCTTTGGCCATGGCGCNTGGAGCNTAGGANTAGGTATATATGTTTTANTTTCTGTAANGTACCGCCTTGTTGCGAAATCTAAAGGGTGATTTTCTTTTTGCGNAGCTCAAAATTTTGCCCNAGNTAAACTTTTCGNACNATCTCATCATTTGCCAAATCTTCTGGTTTTCCTGCTTTCAGTATTTTNCCTTCAAACATCAGATAGGTNCGGTCAGTGATTGCTAGTGTTTCCTGAACATTGTGATCGGTAATTAGGATCCCGATATTTTTCTTTTTTAGATGCGCCACAATTTTTTGAATGTCCTCAACCGCAACAGGNTCAACCCCTGCAAATGGCTCGTCNAGAAGTAAAAATTTAGGGTCTGTTGCCAATGCACGAGCGATTTCTGNACGCCTACGCTCTCCACCCGACAGTAAATCTCCACGATTTTTTCGAATGGNGGTNAANCTGAATTCCTCGANTAANGACTCTGTTTTTTCTTGTTGTTCAGACTTGCTCATCTTCGTAAGCTCCAACACACAACGNATATTGTCCTCTACACTCAATTTTCGAAAAACCGATGCCTCTTGTGCCAAATAGCCAATACCGTTTTGCGCTCGTTGATACATTGGATAGGAGGTGATATTGGTATTGTCCAATACGATNGANCCAGAGTTGGGTTTAATCAAGCCAACGATGGTGTAAAAAGATGTTGTTTTTCCAGCACCATTTGGNCCGAGTAGCCCGACGATTTCNCCTTGNCTNACNTCNATACTNACATCATCAACGACTTTTCGTTTNCCGTATNNTTTGGTGATATGATTTGCNGCTAATTTNAACATTNTCTNAGCTTTTTTTGTTTAGGTTTCGAACAACTCGTTTGGATATAAAAATACTNAACTCATANAAAATNAGNACAGGAATTGCTACGATGATTTGACTGGCNACATCTGGTGGTGTNATTACTGCAGATAAAAACATGACCANGACCANTGCTATTTTTCGGTATTTACGCANCAGCTCTGGNGTNATNAGNCCNANTTTAGTCAAAAAATAGACCANAATGGGCAGNTCAAAAATNAGNCCNGANNCCANNACAGATGCCCGCACTAGCGCGGTGTAACTATTGAGNTCAAAATCATTGAATATCTCTGCACTTACTGTATAGGTGCCCAAAAANCGTATNGAAAGNGGCGTAACCACATAATAGCCAAATAAAACACCNNTAAAAAACAAAAGTGANGANATGGANATGAANCCNCTNGCTGTTCTTTTNTCNNGNGTATAAAGACCTGGGCTAATAAATTTCCAAAACTGATAAATCACATANGGAAANGCNACGACAAANCCCAAGGTAATNGACGTCCAAATATGTGCTGAAAACTGACCAGCCATGGTGCGGCTNTGNATTCGAAAAGGCAATTCACNGATGCAAAAGCTNTCATCAAAGCCAAGAAAATTGGATGCTTGNCACAGTAATTTGTAGGTTAGAAAATCTGTTTTTTTTGGTCCAAATAATAAAACATCAAAGACAAAATTTTTAGCCAANAATGCAGCTAAAGCAGCAATCANTATGGCANCAATNGACCGAAGAAGATGCCATCGTAGATCTTCTAAGTGTTCCAAGAAAGACATTTCNTTTTCAGCCATTCGTACAGGGCTTGNTNAAATTATCAGATTTTTTGCCCAATGTTAGATGAGNNTANAAAGTTTGAAAATTATGACGTATATTTAGTTGGCAAATGTACAAAANCNGCTTTACAGGTAAATATGAGTTCCAAAGATTATAAGCTTTCNTCTTCNTTAAAGCATTTTTTCGGATTCTCTAAATTTCGTGGTCTTCAAGAAGAAGTGATTCATACCCTGCTTTCTGGCAAGGANACNTTTGTGATTATGCCCACTGGNGGAGGAAAATCTTTNTGNTATCAATTGCCAGCNTTGNTTCTTNAAGGAACNGCTATTGTTGTTTCNCCACTCATNGCTTTGATGAAAAATCAAGTTGATGCCATTCGTGGAATTTCAAAACAAGATGGCGTAGCGCATGTTTTGAATTCCTCACTGACNAAAAGTCAAGTGCAAACGGTAAAGGATGACATCACAAATGGGGTTACGAAATTGCTATATGTNGCGCCTGAGTCATTAACCAAACAAGACTATGTTGANTTTTTNCGTTCTGTTCCNATTAGTTTTATGGCAGTTGATGAAGCGCACTGTATTTCAGAATGGGGNCATGACTTTAGNCCAGAGTANNGAAATTTAAGAGGNATNTTNGANCGTATCGATGAAAAGATTNCAGTGATTGGGTTAACCGCTACCGCTACNCCCAAAGTGCAAGAAGATATTTTNAAGAATCTAGGGATCACAAANGCAGTTACCTTTAAAGCATCNTTTAACCGNCCAAATTTGTTTTATGAGGTACTGNCAAAAACGGATCAAGTTGACCGTGACATNACCTCATTTATCAAAAAAAATGAAGGAAAGTCGGGTATTGTGTATTGTTTATCNAGGAAGCGTGTAGAGCAGCTCGCTGANGTNTTGCAAGTNAATGGCATCAAAGCGNTNCCNTATCATGCAGGNCTAGACNCCAAACAACGTGTGANAAATCAAGANATGTTTTTGATGGAAGATGTNGATGTNGTCGTNGCNACCATTGCATTTGGAATGGGAATCGATAAGCCCGATGTNCGATTTGTAATCCATCATGATATCCCNAAAAGTATTGAAAGNTACTANCAAGAAACGGGTCGTGCGGGTCGCGATGGTGGAGAGGGGCACTGCTTGGCGTTTTATGCCTANAAAGACATCGAAAAACTAGAAAAATTCATGTCAGGAAAACCCATTGCGGAGCAGGAGATNGGCTANGCTCTTNTACACGAAATGGTNGCCTATGCGGAAACCTCGATGTCTAGGCGCAAGTTTATCCTCCACTATTTTGGCGAAGAGTTTGACGAAAACAATGGTCNNGGTGCNGATATGGATGACAATTCACGAAACCCAAANCCAAAAAAGGAAGCCCAANANCAAGTNGAAAAACTNCTTACNNTCATCANNGATACCGCCCAACAATATCGATTTAAGGAAATCGTNAACATTCTTTCTGGNATCAAAAATGCGTTGNTGATCACTCGTCAGGTTGTCGANCAAGATTTNTTTGGTGNAGGTTCTNATCAANCNCCATCCTATTGGCGAGCTCTGATTCGCCANCTCCTTNTNGCTGGTTTACTCNAAAAAGANATTGAAAGNTATGGCGTCATCAAGTTGACGAAAAAAGGNGAGGACTTCCTTCAATCTCCTCACTCNTTTTTCATGACAGAAAATCATGAATACGANCAAGTCCAATCCGCTCCATCATCGANTGGGGGCGGTGTGGCAGTCTTTGACAAAAAATTGCANGGACTTTTGATGAAAGAGCGAAAAAGGGTGGCAGAACTATCTGGTGTCCCCCCATACGCTGTTTTTCAGGAATCCTCCATTGAAGACATGCTTTTAAAGTACCCAATCAGCATTGAAGAACTCAAAAACATTCACGGGGTAGGTGAGGGGAAAGCAATGAAATTTGGAAGCTCTTTTGTGAAACTCATCGAAAAATATTGCGAAGACAATGACGTCGTCCGTCCGCAAGATATCATCATCAAAAGCACGGGTGCCAATTCAACACTCAAGTTGTATATCATTCAAAATATCGATCGGAAACTGCCTCTCGAAGATATTGCCGACGCCAAGGGAATGGACAGAACCACCTTTATCAATGAACTCGAAACAATTGTTTTTTCGGGGACAAAACTGGACATTGGCTATGAAGTGGATGCTTTGTTTGACGAGGATCAACAGGAAGAGTTGAAGGAGTATTTTATGGAAGCTGAAAACGATGATATTCAAGAAGCTTTTGATGAGTTTGATGGAGAATTTGAAGAAGATGACCTGCGAATTTTTCGCATCAAATTTATTAGTGAAGTTGCCAATTAAGCACTTTTCTTTTCGCTATATTTGCCGCCTAACAAATTGACATGAAAGACGGTATTTACGCTGCAATCCACACCCAAAAAGGAACGCTCACTCTTCAACTTCATTACGAAAAAACACCAGCTACCGTAGGTAATTTTGTCGGGTTGGCAGAAGGAAGTTTAGCCAACGAAGTGAAGCAAACGGGTACACCTTATTACGATGGCTTGAATTTTCATCGTGTGATTCCAGATTTTATGGTTCAAGGGGGTTGTCCGCAAGGAAGTGGTGTTGGCGGTCCTGGCTACCAATTTGACGACGAAATCGACCCCAGTTTACGTCATGACAAAGCTGGTATTTTATCGATGGCAAATGCTGGTCCCGGAACAAACGGAAGCCAATTCTTTATAACCCATGTTCCTACCCCTTGGCTAGATGGAAAACACACGGTCTTTGGCTGTGTTGTTGAAGAACAAGAAATTGTAGACTCCATTGCTCAGGGCGATACAATTGATAAAATCGAGATCCAACGCATTGGTAAAGACGCTCAAGACTGGGATGCTGTTGCTGCCTTTAATTCATTTAATCAAAAGGCACAGGAACGGATAGAAGCTCAAAAAGCCAAGCAAGCGGAAGAGCTCGATAAGGTGAGTGCGGGCTTTCAACAAACCGATAGCGGCTTGCGCTATCAAATCATACAAGAAGGTACAGGGCAACAAGCGGCCGCTGGCCAAACGGTTTCAGTTCACTATAAGGGGCAGCTCCTTGATGGAACAGTATTTGACTCTTCATACAAACGTCAACAACCCATCGACTTTGTCTTGGGACAAGGTCAGGTGATCCCAGGGTGGGACGAAGGGGTGTCCTTACTAAAAGTAGGAGACAAAGCGCGTTTTGTCATTCCTTCCGACTTGGCATATGGATCCAGAGGAGCTGGAGGTGTGATTCCGCCAGATGCTGCATTGATTTTTGATGTGGAGCTTATGGCAGTGAGCTAGCTTTTCCACTTGATATTACAACCGATACTCGGCTTTTGCGTCTCTGAAATCTCTTTTCCATTGCACATGGCCTCTAATGCGGATCGCATATCATTTCCTGTAACGGGAATTCCATTTTCTGGTCTAGAGTCGTCCAACTGTCCGCGGTAAACCAAAGCCTTATTCTTATCAAAAATATAAAAATCAGGAGTACAAGCAGCATCGTATGCGCGTGCAACTTCTTGGGTTTCATCATAGAGATAGGGAAAAGGAAACTTTTGTTCGGTAGCTACTTTGGTCATCAAATCGGGAGCGTCGTCTGGATAGTTTTCAACATCATTGCTCGAAATCGCTACAAAAGAAACGCCTTTATCCATATAATCATTTGCCAAATCAACTATCCCCATAAAGACATGTTTGACAAATGGACAGTGATTGCAGATAAACATCACTACAGTTCCCTCTTTTCCATGGATTTGGTCGAGAGATCGGGTTTCTCCAATTACCGTGTCTGGAAGTGAAAATGCAGGTGCTTGTGTGCCCAAGGGCAACATATTAGATGGTGTACGTGCCATGTTTTTTTACAAACATACAAATATCATTCCTGCTCATCCTCCTTTTTTGAAGTTGAGTTTTCATCCATACTTTCCATTTTTGTAGATGGATTTGACTTGTTTTTTTCTTCGATGAGCTGAATCACATTTTCAAAGTATTGATAAAATTCATATTTAGAGTCTTCGTAAATATGAAGGGTTTCACGAAAATATTGTGGATTGTCAGGAGGAGAATTTATATCTCGAATACTTTGTGTTAATTTGAGATAATGATTCCCATGCTTATTTTCATAAACATCAAAAAAATACGTTTTGTGACGGCTTCTAAATCTGTGGGACATCACTGGGCTACGATGTGTTTTGTCTTCGCTCATTGGATTTTGATTCGGGTTAATATTGTTTAAAATTAAGATTTTTAAACGAAACCGCAAACCACTTACAGTTGCTTTTTACACAGCTCTGCATAATGGCCTGGTGCGTTGACCAAGGCCTCATGCGTGCCATATTGGACAATGCGACCCTCGTCCATCACCAGTATATAATCTGCATTTTTGGCTGAAGATACCCGATGACAAACCACGATTGTTGTCGATTGAAAAGACATCGATTTTAGATTGCTCAATATGGTCTCCTCGGTTTGGGTATCCACAGCGGAAAAGGAATCGTCAAAGAGTAAAATTTCGGGCTGCTTGATCAAAGCTCTTGCGATTGACATCCGTTGCTTTTGACCTCCAGATAGGGATACGCCTCGTTCTCCAATAACGGTTTGATAGCCCTTAGAAAAATTCATGATGCTGTTGTGAACTGCCGCTTGTTTTGCAGCATTTTCAACTTCGGTTTTGGTCGTCTCGGCTTTCCCAAAACGGATATTGTTTTCCAAAGTATCTGAAAATAAAAAGGCTTCTTGTGGTACAGCTCCAATATGATCCCTCAATGTCTTGAGATCGAGTTCGCGAACATCTGTACCACCAACTTTGACGGCTCCTGAGCTCACATCATACATCCTTGTAATGAGTTGTAAAAGCGTTGTTTTTCCACAACCTGTCCGACCCAAAATCGCTAAGGTTTTTCCAGATTCAAGTTGAAAGCTCACTTCTTTAACGGCTTCCTCTCTGGCATCGTCATAAGAAAATGAGACATTCTCAAATTCGATGCTGTAGGATTGGAGCTCTTTGCCACCTTTTGGATTGACGATCTCTGGCTCTTGTCCCAAAAACTCATTGATTCGTTTTTGTGAAGCTTCCGCTTGTTGCACGATAGAAGTTACCCAGCCAACGGTGGCCACGGGCCATGTCAGCATATTGATGTAAATGATAAATTCTGCTAGCGTACCCAATTCAATTTGACCGTTGATGAACTGCCTACCGCCAATAAATATGACCAAGATATTGGAAAGCCCAATCAATAAAATCATCAATGGGAAAAACCATGCTTGTACCTGAACCAAGTGCATATTTTTTGACATACTTCCCAAAGCCAAAGTCCCCATATTTTGGTTTGCAGTTGGCTCTATGGCATTTGCTTTGATAACGCCAATTCCGCTAAACATTTCTTGCGCAAAAGCAGAGAGTTTAGAGAGGTATTCTTGAACAATGGTACTGCGTTTATGGATCGATCTGCTCAATTGATAGATGGCCAATGACAGTAGCGGTAGGGGTGCCAAAGCATAGAGAGTCAAGATGGGAGCTACGCTAATCATGTAAGAGATGACAATCACAAAAAGCGATACCGTATTGATACTGTACATCAATGCTGGTCCAAAATACATACGCACTTTGGAAACATCTTCACTAATTCTGTTCATCAAATCTCCAGTGCGATTGTTTTTGTAAAAGTTTAAGCTCAACCGTTGATAATGTTGATAGATTTCATTTTTGAGATCAAACTCAATAAAACGCGACACATTGATAATCGTTTGCCGCATGGTGAAGGTAAACAACCCTGAAAGTATGGCAGCTCCAACGATCAACGCAATGTTTTGTAGCAAGATGTTTTTGGTTTCTGTGAGGTCTCCAGTGGGTTCGGTCAGATACCGATTGACTACAGTGATTGAATCTCCAACCAAACTCGGCGCAACAACGGCAAATACCTTGGCAGTGATCGTAAAAACGAATCCGAGCACAAGACGCGTTCGATACTTGTAAAGATATTTGTTAAGGTATTGTAATGCGCGCAATGGTTTAATATTCTGTCCTCAAAGATAGTGTGCAAGTTTTAATTAGCCGTTTGTGGATTTCAAACCGTTAATAAGTGTATTTTTGTAGGGAATTTATGAAATCTTTGACATGCTGACCAGACGACATTTGCGCGTAAAAGTAATGCAACAGCTTTACGCGAATACCATAAGTTATCCTTTTGACCTAAAAGTCGCTCAACAACAATTACAGCTCAGTAATACAGGTTTTTTTGAATTGTACTTGTTGCTACTCAATATGTTTATTGAAGTGCAAGCATGTGGTCGGTCACTTCACAAACTCGCTGAAAAGCAGTATTTGAAAGCCGATTCTAATCAGCTCAATCCAAAATTCTTTTCCAATCACGCCATTGCAAAATTGTCTAACAGCAAGATTCTGCAATCAAAGACCACCAAGTTTAAAATCAATTATTGGAAACAGCACGATGAGTATGTTCGTTTGATATGGGATCAAATTGCTGCAAGTGATCGTTATGCTGCCTATCTTTCAGAAAATGAAATCGGTTTTGCTGCCGATAAGACCGCTCTGATTGATCTTTTTACCGATGTAATTGCGCCTTATGAACGACTCCATGAATTGATCGAAGAAATCAAGCCCTCATGGGTTGACGATTTTCCATTGGTCAATACCATAGTGCGAAACACCCTTTTCCACATGCACGAGGATACCGACCCAGAGGATTCGATATTGACGTCCATACATAAAGATGAAGATGACCAAGCATTTGCGATAGACTTATTAAAATCTGTCGCGGTTCATGATGAGGAGCTAACAGCTCAATTGAAAGGGCGCACACCCAATTGGGAGCAAGATCGGATTGCGGTATTGGATATGATTTTACTCAAACTCGCCATCGCTGAATTTCTGTATTTCCCCTCGATCCCTTCCAAGGTTACAATCAATGAATACCTCGAAATTGCCAAAGAGTATGCAACCCCAAAAAGCAGTACGTTTATCAATGGAATTTTAGACGTGATTTCGAAAGATCTGGAGCGCAATCAGTCCGCGGATAAATAATACTGAGAATCAATCGAAATGTTTACCTTTACAACAAAATTTATCGCATGAAATACATCCATATTTTATTTTTCGCAGTACTCCTAAGTGCTTGCTCGACTGACCCGTCAAAAAAAGCAAAAGCAAATGAGAGTGCAACGGCAGCAGCAGAGACCTCGACGTCCGATGCTCCTGTAATGACATTTGACAAATTATCACATGACTTTGGAACAATCAACGAAGGTGAGGTTGTAGAAACGGTGTTTACATTAACAAATACTGGCTCATCCGATTTGATCATTCTCAATGCACGTGGAAGTTGTGGTTGTACGGTTCCTGACTATCCAAAAGACCAACCCATTGCTCCTGGGGAGAGTGCAGAGGTGACGGTTAAGTTTGATTCGAACAACAAGCCGAATGCAAACAACCGATCTGTGACGTTCACGACCAACACTGAAAAGGGTAGAGAGGTTGTTCAAATCAGAACATTTGTAACTCCAGACCCCTTAAAAGAACAACAACGAGAGGCTCGTCGCCAAGCAGCGCAGGCCAATCAACAATAAACGAATAACAATTATGGAAGGCGCATTTGCAGGTCAGCTCCCATTTCTGTTGATGATGTTTGGAATCATATTCTTTTTTATGATTCTACCTCAGCAACGCAGAGCGAAAAAAGAGAAAACATTCAAAAACAGCATGAAAAAGGGAGACCGTGTAATTACCAAGTTTGGTGTTCACGGCAAAATCGTAGAAGTCAATGACCAAAACGATTCCTGTGTGGTGGAAACCATGGCTGGAAAATTGAAAATGGAACGAGGTTTCATTTCAATGGAACTCAGTCAAAAATTATCACCGCCCTCCAAAAAATAACAACCAAAAGCGCCTCTGGCGCTTTTTTTATACTTGAAAGGTGTACAAACAACTCATTAGACCCATTTTGTTTTTATTCGACGCGGAGAGTGTTCACCATTTCTCTTTTGCATCAATCCGACTCGTTCATAAAATCCCTTTTGTTGGGGCCTTGGTTCGTCGTTTGTATTCCATAAATAAGGCCAAACTGGAACGCCATGTATTTGGCATTCGTTTTCCAAACCCAATTGGTCTCGCTGCCGGTTTTGATAAAGACGCCAAGCTGTATAAAGAGCTTTCCAATTTTGGATTTGGCTTTATTGAAATCGGAACCCTTACGCCAAAACCTCAAGACGGAAACCCCAAAAAGCGCCTTTTTCGATTGTTAGCTGATCAGGGGATCATCAATCGGATGGGGTTTAATAACCAAGGCGTTGATGCAGCAATTTCGAGGTTAAAAAAGAATAAAAATGTGATTATAGGGGGCAATATCGGCAAAAACAAAACGACACCAAACGACCAAGCTACTGAAGATTATCTCTTTTGTTTTGATGCCTTATTTCCTCATGTCGATTATTTTGTTGTGAATGTCAGTTCGCCAAACACGCCAAACTTACGTGACCTGCAAGAGAAAAAACCACTTACGACTCTGCTACAAACCCTACAGGCAGAAAACCAGAAGCACCAAAATCCCAAGCCCATCTTGTTAAAAATCTCCCCTGATTTGACCGACACCCAATTGTTGGATATCATTGATATTGTTTCTGACACCAAGATCGATGGTATCATCGCTACCAACACAACGATTGCCCGAAATGGACTTCAAAGCGACTCTGCGATTTGCGCAGAAACAGGTGGATTGAGTGGAAAGCCCCTCACGAATCGAAGCACAGATGTGATTCGCTTTCTACACACAACCAGCAAAGGTAGCTTTCCGATCATTGGAGTTGGAGGCATTCAGACTCCTCAAGATGCGATTGACAAGCTAGAAGCAGGCGCATCTTTACTTCAAATCTATACGGGCTTTGTCTATGAAGGGCCTGGCGTGGTGAAACGTATTCTCAAAGCTTTGTAGAAACAATATATTTTCTATATTTACAAAGTATTAACCCTAATCTTATTGTTATGATTTATCTATCTATGGCTCTAACTGGTCTAATCATTGCCTTTCTTTTCAATAATTTTTCCAAATTAAAATACGTTCCCTCTACATTTTTAGTGTAGTTGGTTCGTTTATTGGAAGTTTGGCAATTGACCCAAATCAGTTTTCACTGGCGGCAAGTTTAGTCGGAGCGGTAATCGTTGTTTTCATTGTCTGCTGCGCACAGCGGACATAGCCTTTTTTTGCAACAGGAAACTAGGTTAACAATTGGTCTACTGAATAATTTCATCAATTTTTGTAAGTTCACAATTCTAAAAGAACGACGATGTCAATTCAAAAATTATTCAAGTACGCACCCATGCTTTTGGGCTGTGTATTCATTACCTCTTGTACATCCAAGACAGGAGTAAATAACCCTTTACTACAAGAGTGGACAGGGCCCTATGGTGGTCTGCCTGCTTTTGACCAAATCGATATTGCCGATGTGGAAGATGCGATGGTCACTGGAATGGAGCTTAGCTTAGCTGAAATTGAATCCATAGCCAACAACCCCGAAGCACCCAATTTTGAAAATACGATTGTCGGAATGGAGCGATCTGGTGCAGCACTCGACCGTGCATTTCGCTATTACGGGATTTTAAGAAGCAATATCTCCACACCAGCGTTTAGAGAAATTGATGTGGCACTCGCTCCCCAATTTGCAGATTACAGCGCCAAAATTACGCAAAACCAACGTTTGTTTTCAAGGATTAAAACGATTTATGAGCGCTCGCAAGAAAACCCTTTGGAAGATGACCAACAGCGTGTTGTGGAACTTACCTATAAGCGTTTTGAAATGAATGGTGCGACCTTGGACTCTGTATCCAAAGCTCGATATGCCGATATAAATCGTGAACTTTCATCTCTATACACAACCTTTTCAAACAACGTGCTCCACGATGAGGAAAATTATGTCACTTATTTGACAAAAGACCAATTGGGTGGACTGTCCGAGGGCTATATCAAATCCGCTGCTCGTACTGCCACAGACAAAGGGCAAGAGGGGAAATACGCAGTGACCAATACGCGGTCTTCTATGGATCCGTTTTTGACATCTTCAACCGAACGCGATCAACGTAAAATCGTTTGGACCAACTACTATTCGCGAGGTGACAATAATGACGAACATGATAACAAAGCAATTATTGCTAAGATTCTAAAATTACGCCGAGAGCGAGTAGAACTCTTGGAATATCCCGATTATCCCACATGGCGCTTGCAAGACCGTATGGCGAAGAACCCAGCCAACGCACTCCAGTTGATGGAAACCGTTTGGCCAGCAGCCATTGCGCGTGTTGCGGAAGAAGTTGCCGATATGCAAGCCATTGCCGATCAAAGTGGAGATCAGATTACCATCGAACCGTGGGATTATCGCTTTTATGCCGAAAAGGTACGCCGCGCAAAATACGATCTCAACTCTGAGGAGGTCAAGCAGTATCTTCAACTCGATGAGCTAACCGATGCCATGCATTATGTGGCAGGTCGATTGTTTAACTATGCCTTTAATCCTGTTCCTGAGGGCAGTGTACCCGTCTTTCATGAGGACGTTAAGGTTTGGGATGTGACAGACATCACAACTGGCAATCACATTGGATTATGGTATCTCGACCCCTATGCGAGAGAGGGCAAACGGTCAGGGGCATGGGCAACCACCTACCGCAGCCATATCAACTTTGACGGTAAAATAAATGTGTTGGCCTCTAACAACTCCAATTTTGTCAAGCCCGCACCTGGCGAGCCATTACTGATTTCGTGGGATGATGCGATTACCTTCTTTCACGAATTTGGACATGCACTCCATTTCTTTTCTTCAGAAGTGCGCTACCCAACGCTTAATGGTGGGGTTCGTGATTATACGGAGTTTCAGTCTCAACTGCTCGAGCGTTGGCTCTCAACCGACGAGGTGATTGACAACTATCTGCTCCACGCAGAAACCGGCGAGCCAATGCCAGATGAGTTGGTCGCTAAAATCAAAAACGCAGCGACTTTTAATCAGGGCTTTGCGACAACCGAATATCTCGCTTCCGCATTGATCGATATGAAAATACACTTGGCAGATCCAACGAGGATGGATGTCGGAGTTTTTGAAAAAGAAACTTTGGCTGAGTTAAATATGCCAAAAGAACTTCCCATGCGGCACCGCACGCCTCATTTTGGACACGTATTCTCTGGCGAGGGCTATGCTACCGCCTATTACGGCTATATGTGGGCCGATGTGCTGACTGCCGATGCCTCAGAAGCTTTTGCCCAAGCACCAGGCGGCTATTATGATGAGGACTTGGCAGACAAGTTGGTCAAATACCTTTTTGCACCTCGCAATTCTATCGATCCCAACGAGGCCTATCGTTTGTTTAGAGGTCGGGATGCAGATGTCAATGCCTTGTTGCGAGCAAGGGGCTTTCCGACCAAATAAGTGCAGGTGCTTGATTTTGGACTCATCGCAACTGTTGGTCTGATCCATCTGGTCGCATTGGTTAGCCCTGGCCCCGACTTTGTGGTGGCCTGTCGCAATTCCTTGTTGTATTCACGAACGATTGGGATTTACACTGCACTGGGCTTTGGACTTGGGATTTGTGTCCATATAAGTTATGCTGTTTTTGGATTGTCATGGTTGATTGCCAACAATGAACTAATCTTTATAGTCATTCAATACCTTGGAGCTTTCTATCTGTTGTTGATTGGCTTTCAATCCTTGCGGATTTTTCAGAGTCAGATAGGGCAAGAAACCGCAACTGCCTCAAGTCGTATTTCTCCATTCCGTGCAGTCCGTATTGGTTTTATCACCAATGTCCTAAACCCGAATGCCACGCTTTTTTTTCTGAGTTTGTTTTCGACCATGCTCAACCCAACGGTTGGCGAGTTGAATTTGGTGGTGATTGCAGTGCTGCTTGTAGTGACAACCATCTTATGGTTTTCGTTAGTCGCTCTACTGATTTCTCATCCGCGCTTTACAACTACTCTAAAGCGTTATGAGAAAACAATACAACAATTCTTTGGGGTGTTACTGATTGGGATTGGCTTCATAATATTAATTCTCTAAAACCCTAGAATTATGTAAATTAGGTTGCTAAATAATAACCATGATCAACTCATTATCAGAATTTAAAGTGACATCCGCACAGGCCAAAGAAAACCCAGATACGTTCTGGAGTGAAATCGCCAGTGAATTTCAATGGAAATCGCCTTGGAAACAAACCCTTGACTTTGACTTTTCAAAACCGGAAATCAAATGGTTTGTCGGCGGTAAACTCAACATAACCGAGAACTGTCTTGACCGCTATATCGAAACCCAGCCAAACAAGACCGCTATTCTTTTTGAACCCAATGACCCAACTGAGACGGCCCAACACATCTCCTATAAAAAACTTCATAAACGGGTTTGTCAAACCGCCAATATGCTCAAGGCCAATGGTGCCAAAAAGGGAGATCGCATTTGTATCTACATGCCCATGGTGCCAGAGTTAGCCATTGCTGTTTTGGCTTGCGCGCGCATTGGGGCAATTCACTCGGTTGTCTTTGCGGGCTTTTCGGCAACGGCTCTCGCTGCACGCATCAATGATGCTTCATGTAGCATGCTGCTCACAGCCGATGGGGGCTTTCGTGGTTCCAAAACCATTGCACTAAAGGAAATTGCTGATGAGGCATTGGTCTCTTGTTCAACGGTCAACTGTTGTTTGGTTCTTCAACGTACCCAGCAAGAAGTACAATGGAACTCCACAGATAAATGGTGGCATGAAGAGTTGGAAAAAGTCGATGACAATTGCCCAGTTGAAGTGATGGACAGCGAAGATCCGTTGTTTATCCTCTACACTTCTGGTTCTACGGGCAAACCAAAAGGGATGGTACACACTTGTGGGGGCTATATGGTTTATACAGCATACACCTTTAAAAATGTGTTTCAGTGTCAGCCCAACGATGTGTATTGGTGTACAGCAGATATCGGTTGGATCACAGGGCACTCCTATATAGTTTATGGTCCTTTGGCCAATGGAGCGACTTCGGTCATGTTTGAAGGTGTGCCGTCTTACCCAGCTTTTGATCGCTTTTGGGAGGTTTGTGCCAAGCATAAAATCACCCATTTTTACACAGCACCAACCGCCATTCGTGCGCTGGAAAAACACCCCACATCACTTGTTGAAAAGCATGACTTGTCCTCATTAAAAGTATTGGGTTCTGTAGGCGAACCCATCAATGCCGAAGCATGGCATTGGTACGACGAGCATGTTGGGAAGCACAATTGTCCGATCGTAGATACTTGGTGGCAAACTGAAACTGGCGGGATACTCATTAGTTCCTTGGCTGGGGTGACGCCACAAAAGCCAACCTTTGCAACCTTACCCATGCCGGGGGTTCAAGCGGTGCTTCTAAACAATGAAGGCGATGAAATTGAAGGGGAGGGCGAAGGAATTTTAGCGATTAAGCATCCTTGGCCATCGATTGCCCGCACCATTTGGGGAGATTACGAGCGATATAAAAATGTGTATTTCAGTGCCTATCCGGGCTATTATTTTCCTGGCGATGGTGCCTTAAGAGATGCGGAGGGGAACTATCGCATCACAGGACGAGTTGATGATGTGGTCATTGTTTCTGGTCACAATTTGGGTACGGCACCGATTGAGAATGCCATCAACGAGCACTCTGAAGTGGTCGAAAGTGCAGTTGTTGGGTTTCCACATGATATCAAAGGAAATGCCCTTTGTGCCTATGTTATTGTACGGGATATGGGCGTTGACTCTAGTACCATTGAAAAAGAAATCCGAGAGGAGGTCGCCAAAACGATAGGTCCGATTGCCAAGCCAGATCGGATTTTGGTTGTCAGCGGACTACCCAAAACACGCAGTGGGAAAATTATGCGCAGAATCTTACGCAAACTCGCTGCTGGTGAACATGACCAATTGGGGGATATCTCCACTTTGTTAAACCCAGAAATAGTCGAGGAGATTAAGCGTCAAAATAGCTAAAAGTCTCTCCGTTTTGTATCGTTTGGACACTTTCGTAAATCAAACGAATGACATTTTCCACATCGTCTTTGTGTACAGTTTCCACTGTGGTGTGCATATACCGGAGCGGTAACGAAATCAAAGCAGAAGGCACACCGCCATTGCTATAGGCAAAGGCATCGGTGTCTGTACCTGTGTAGCGTGATGACGCATGACGTTGAAATGGAATTTTATTGTTTTCTGCGGTTTCGATAATTCGATCGCGTAGTTTTTGCTGAATGGCAGGCGCATAGGAAATCACAGGTCCTTTTCCAATCACATTATCACCTTGTTTCTTTTTGTCAATCATCGGCGTGGAGGTGTCATGACAAACGTCGGTTACAATTGCCACATTGGGCTGGATACGCTGTGTGATCATTTCAGCACCACGCAATCCAATTTCTTCCTGTACGGAATTCGTAATGTAAAGACCAAAAGGAAGTTTTACTTGATTCTCATGCAGCAAACGTGCAACTTCCGCAATCATAAATCCACCGACGCGGTTGTCGAGGGCACGGCACACAAACTTATCTTTGTTGAGGACATGAAAAGCATCTGGATAGGTAATCACACATCCAACGTGTACGCCCATTTTTTCGACTTCTTTTTTGTCCTTCGCTCCGATATCAATCGTGATGTTTTCGAGCTTGGGCGTATCCTCTTTACCAGCCATACGGGTATGGATGGCAGGCCAACCGAAAACCCCTTTTACGATTCCTTTTTTCGTATGGATATTGACCCATTTTGAAGGGGCAATCATATGGTCTGAACCCCCATTTCGGATCACGTGTATGAGTCCATTTTCAGTGATATAGTTCACATACCATGAAATTTCATCTGAATGCGCTTCGATCACCACCTTAAAAGGTGCATCTGGATTGATCACGCCTACAGCAGTTCCATACGTATCCGTAATAAAGGTATCAACATATGGTTTAAGATAGTCCATCCAAATTTTTTGACCTTCCCATTCATATCCAGTGGGGGAGGGATTGTTGAGATAGGTTTCCAAAAAGCGCATCGACTTTTTATTCAGCACATTCGATTTTTTCATCTAAAATAATTTTTTGTAAAAATACAACTTTAAAGATTGTGAACCAGTATTGTTTTCTGGCAATGTTTACTTTTGAAGCATGAAATGGACTTGGTTGTTTTTGTGCTTGTCTGTCGTGTCAATCCACGCACAAACGGATTCTTTACCCATGGTAATCCTGCCGGGTGAGAAGACACCGCAGTCCTATATCGGATTGGACGAGGTGGTTGTTTATCAGCCCATCAAGCTCAATTCTTTTGAGGAAATGAAGAAATACATGCTGTTGCGTCGTCGTGTGCTCAAGGTATATCCCTATGCACAATTGGCCTCGGAGCGATTCTCAACTCTTAAAGAGCGTTTAGATCAAATGGATAAACGTCGCCAAAAAAAGCGCTATGCCAAAAGGATTGAAAAGTATTTGGAGGGAGAGTTTTCAGAGGAATTAAAAAAGCTCACGCGGAAAGAGGGACAGATATTGGTCAAGCTGATTCATCGCGAAACGGGGATTACACCGCATGCCTTGGTCAAGACCTATCGCAATGGATTGCGAGCGACCGTTTATCAGTTTACGGCCAAGTTGTTTGACATTGATTTAAAGACAGAATTCAACCCATCGGAAGTACAGGAAGATATGTGGATTGAAGATATTTTATTTCGTTCAGGCATGACAATGCGTTATAACGA
>NHEI02000042.1 GCA_002171575.2 Flavobacteriaceae bacterium TMED81 | reverse complement strand
GTGTTAAATAAAAAAGGTGGAAAGAATCCACCTTTTTTGCCCCAAATCTTACCATGAACTTAACCTACTTATGTTATGGCTTTGCTAAAATACATCTTTTTTGGATACCAGAGCACTTTTCTAGAAAAAATTTAGATCTTTTTCTGTTTTTTTCTAATATGCGCGCTGCTTGTTGCCTTCCATAAAGTTGATAAACGCCTGATTTGCAACACGATTGCCGCCTGGTGTAGGGTAATTCCCCGTAAAATACCAATCTCCTAAATTTTTAGGACACGCTTGGTGCAGCTTCTCAACATCTTGAAAAACCACGTCAACTTCACTCCGAATCCCATCTTCCTTAACAAGCTCCGCTATTTTTTTGGATAGCTGATCTGTTGAAAATGTCTCGTATAATGTATTGACGACGTTTGTTGCCTCAACGTCTCGTTTTTTCATTTCCGCTTTGGCGGCCTTATAAACCGTTTCCAACATCGACTCTTTATCGTTGTCTTTCAACAAGGCAAGCATGGCTTGAAAAGCAATAAGATCTTCTAGACGCGCCATATCGATTCCATAACAATCTGGATAGCGAATTTGCGGTGCGCTGGAGACCACCAAAATCTTTTTTGGAGACAATCTGTCAAGAATTTTTAAGATACTTTTCTTTAATGTTGTCCCCCGGACAATGCTATCGTCAATAACAATCAAGTTGTCTGTTGGTTTTACTGTTTTATAGGTAATGTCATAAACATGGGCAACCAAATCGTCTCGGCTACTGTCTTCAGTAATAAATGTTCGAAGCTTTACATCTTTCAAAATCACTTTTTCCGTTCGAGGGCTACAGTTTAGTATCTTTTGTAGATCTGCCTCTGTGGGGTTGGTTTTTGATTGCAAGGTGTCTAAGGCTTGTTTTTTTAAATGGGCTTGTACCGACTCAACGAGACCATAAAAAGCAGTTTCTGCGGTATTTGGAATGTACGAAAACACCGTGTTTTTAAAATCGTCATTGATCGCATTTTGCACTTTGGGAAAAAGATGTCTTCCCAATGCTTTTCTCTCATTGTAAATTTCTGCGTCATTTCCTCTCGAAAAATATATACGCTCAAAAGAGCACGCCTTTGGTTCCCCAGCTGGTAAAATTTCTTTCATTGAGGTTTTACCGCTTTTCTTGATAATCAGGGAATGTCCGGGTAATACCTCTTTAATGTCTTCAAAAGGCACATTAAAAACCGTTTGAATCGCAGGGCGTTCGGACGCCGCAACAACAAACTCATCATTCTGAAAATAATACGCAGGGCGTATCCCGTTTGGGTCACGCATCAAAAATGCATCTCCATGCCCAAGCATCCCACTAATCACATAGCCGCCATCAAAATTTTTGGTGGCTTTTTTCAGGATTTTTGCAACCTTTAGATTTTCTGCAATAATTGGCGAGGCCTGTTGCTTGGAGTACCCTTGCTTTTTTAGTTTTTTATACTCTTTGGTGACTTCGTCGTCTAAAAAGTGTCCGATTTTCTCCATCACCGTAACGGTGTCTGCTTTTACCTTTGGATGCTGCCCAAGAGCAACCAAGTTGTCAAAAAGCTCGTTGACATTGGTCAAATTAAAGTTTCCTGCCAACACCAAGTTTCGGTGCATCCAATTGTTTTGACGTAAAAATGGGTGAACACTACCGATTCCGTTATTTCCAAATGTGCCGTATCGCAAGTGGCCCATCATCAATTCGCCCAAATAAGGATATGCTTGCTTGATTTCAAGTTCAGTCAAGTTGTTTTTCCCCAATTCTTGAAACACCTCGTTCAGGTCACTGTTTATTGTTGAAAAAATGTCTTGAATGGGTTGGTTTTCAGACGACCGTACACGGCTCATAAAACTGTCGCCTGGGTTCATGTCGAATTTGATGCTCGCAAAGCCCGCACCATCTTGACCGCGATTATGCTGCTTTTCAAGCATTAAATACATTTTGTAAATCCCAAAAAATAAACTCCCGTATTTCTCCTGATAATACTGCAGTGGTTTTAATAGCCGAAGAAGTGCTATGCCACATTCGTGTTTGATCGAATCACTCATTGTGGTAAAAATAAAAAATTTGTTTGCCTTCTTTTGCCTTCATTTTGGTTTTTATTTCAAGGGGCTTCAAAATGAACGAGTGTCTTTAGGTGCTTAACTCGTTCTTTGATTTGTGAAAAGGTTGTGTTTACGATCGACTTTGTCCCAAAGTCTGTTACACAAAACGAAGCGACAGATGAGCCATACACCATTGCTGTTTTCATCGTTTCAAAGTCAAGCTTTGGTTGGCTAGCTAAAAATCCCGCCAAACCGCCAGCAAAGGAATCTCCTGCTCCTGTTGGGTCGATAACATTGTCTAAAACTGCCGCGGGAGCTAAAAAAGTCTGTTCTTTGTGGTACAGCAATGCGCCATGTTCACCCTTTTTAATGATTACATGGCTTGGGCCCATCTTGCTAATTTTCTTTGCTGCTGACATCACATTGGTTGCGTTTGTCATTTGGAGTGCCTCCTCATCATTAATGGTAATGATGTCTGTCTTCGCAACAACCTGAACAAGCTCGTCCCACGTTCCCTCAATCCAATAGTTCATGGTGTCGACAATAATCGTTGTTTTTTCGGTGTTGATTTGGTCAAGAACCGACAATTGAATGCGTGGGTGCAAGTTGCCTAGCAACGCAACCTCGGCATCTTTAAAGTTATCAGGAACAATCGGATTGAAGTTGGCAAGTGTGTTTAGATCAGTAACTAAGGTGTCGCGTCGATTTAAGTTTTTGTGATAGCGTCCTTTCCAATAAAAAGTGTCTCCTGAATTGTCAACCTCCACCCCTTCCAAATTGATGTTTCTTTTGCTTAGCTCTATGAAGTAATCTTGGGGAAAGTCTCGCCCTACTATCGAAACAATGGCACTTTCCACATCAAAAAAAGATGTTGCTAGCGCAATGTATGTCGCTGAGCCAGCTATGATTTTTCCGCTTGATCCTGTTGGGGTTTCGACTTCATCAAAAGCCATGGTTCCCACAATTAATACTTTGTTATCTGCCATTGTCTATTCTTTATTTTGGTATCCGGTATCTTCAATGTGACTCTCGGCTTGTTTTGATGCCTTTACTGCCATCTTATCACAGTATTCGTTTTGTGGGTGTTGATTGTGCCCCTTAATCCATTCCATTCTCACGTTGTGTTTGCGAAACACTTCTAAAAATTCAATCCAAAGATCTGCGTTTTTTTTGTTTTTGAACCCTTTTTTCTCCCAGCCAAGCACCCATTTTTTATCAACCGCCTCACTGACGTACTTCGAGTCTGTATATACGACAACGTCAAGGGGGGATTTTTTAAGCAGTTGTAGCCCTTTAATGACAGCTCTAAGCTCCATTCTGTTGTTGGTTGTGTGAATAAAGCCCTGAGAGTGTGTCTTTTTATGAGGTGTTCCCTCCCATTCTAAGATCAGGCCATAGCCCCCTGGCCCTGGATTACCACTTGCTGCGCCATCGGTGTACAGATTGACTTGTTTGCCTCTTGGAAGAAGTAGTTTTTCAATTTCTTCCGAAAAATGTCTGTGTTCTAACTTGTGAATTTTTTGTGCCAAGCTCTCCGGGGTATCGTCTGAATCTATCGGAGTTTTGGCTTGGAAAATAATCGCTCCATCGTCATATTGACTGTTGACATAGTGAATGCTGATTCCACTTTCTGTTTCTTTTGCGTCGATCACCGCTTGATGAACATGGTGGCCATACATCCCTTTGCCACTAAATTTGGGCAATAAAGCGGGGTGAATATTAATGATTTTGTTGGGGAAGGCATCGATAATATGAGTTGGTATTTTCCATAAAAAGCCAGCAAGGACAATAAGATCTGGTGATTGGGCTTGTACGTTTTTCAACAAACCTTCTGGATTGTTAAACTCTTCACGATTAAAAACATGGGTTGAAACGCCCAATTGCTTCGCGCGTTCTAAAACAAAGGCAGAGGGGTTGTTGGAATAAACTCCCAAGACTTCTACACTGGAATTGGGGGAAAAGTGACGAACAATTTGCTCGGCATTTGTTCCCGATCCAGAAGCAAAAATCAAAATTTTATGATGTTTTACCATCGTTGTGAGTCGCAATGCAAACTTACGGATTCTCAAGTGGGTATAAGAATAGAACGCGGTGTAATTTTACAAGAATGCTAAGATTTTATTCGGATTGAGTTAATAGAACCAAAGTTTTCTTATTTTTGCCCCCAACTAATATTAAAACTTCTTATATGTCTGATATTGCATCACGTGTAAAAGCCATAATCGTAGATAAATTAGGTGTGGATGAAAACGAAGTCGTTTCTGAAGCAAGTTTTACCAACGATTTGGGTGCAGACTCTTTGGATACTGTAGAACTTATCATGGAATTTGAAAAGGAATTCGATATCCAGATCCCTGATGATCAAGCCGAGAATATCGCCACCGTTGGACAAGCTATCCAGTACATCGAGGGCGGAAAATAATATTTTATGCAAAACAAACGCGTTGTCGTAACTGGTCTAGGCGCGTTGACTCCTATAGGTAATGGAGTCCCTGCGTATTGGGACGGTTTAGTCTCTGGTAAAAGCGGGTGTGCACCGATTACTTATTTCGACGCCTCAAAATTCAAAACTCAATTTGCTTGCGAGCTTAAGGGGTTCGACCCCAGTGATCATTTTGATCGCAAAGAAGCACGCAAAATGGATCCATTCACCCAATATGCAATGGTCGCTAGCGATGAAGCTATTGGGCATGCTGGTTTTAACCTTGACACTCTCGACAAAACACGTGTCGGGGTAATTTGGGGTGCTGGTATTGGTGGTCTTCAAACTTTTCAAAATGAAGTGCTCAATTTCGCAGCAGGCGATGGCACTCCGCGATTCAATCCATTTTTTATACCAAAAATGATCCCAGACATTGCGCCTGGAATGATTTCTATAAAGTATGGGTTCCAAGGTCCAAATTTTGCCACTGTTTCTGCTTGTGCCTCTTCTGCAAACGCTCTTATTGACGCGCTAAACTATATCCGTTTGGGTCATGCTGACGTTATGGTTTGTGGGGGGTCTGAATCTTGTGTTGCAATTTCTGGTGTTGCGGGCTTTAATGCGCTACATGCGCTCTCTACTCGCAATGACGACCCCGAGACGGCTTCTCGCCCATTCGATAAAGACCGTGATGGTTTTGTTCTGGGTGAAGGTGCCGGTGCTTTGGTTCTGGAAACATTAGAGCACGCTCAGCAAAGAGGTGCAACAATCTATGGTGAGATTGCTGGTGGTGGCCTTTCTGCGGACGCCTACCACATGACAGCTCCTCACCCCGGCGGGGATGGAGCAACCCTTGTTATGGAAAATGCACTAAAAGACGCTGGGATATCCGCCTCTGAAGTAGATGCTATAAACATGCATGGTACCTCAACTCCTCTTGGAGATGTGGCAGAGTCTAACGCCCTGAAAAAAGTGTTTGGCGACCACTTATACAAGATGAATATCAATTCTACAAAGTCCATGACCGGGCATTTGTTGGGTGCTGCTGGTGCGATTGAGGCAATTTCTACCATTTTGTCGATCAAACACAATATCGTTCCGCCGACAATCAACCATTTCACGGATGATGAAAATATCGATCCAAACATCAACTTCACTTTCAACAAAGCACAAGAAAGAGAGGTCAATGTGGCGATGAGCAATACTTTTGGCTTTGGTGGGCATAATGCCTGTGTGGTGATGCGNAAATTTGTCTAAACTATTATGGGGTTGATTTCACTTCTAGGAAAATCTAAACCCGATCATTCGTTCAAACAAACCATTACGGATATCATCGGGTATTCCCCAAAAGATCTCGTGCTTTTTGAGCGTGTATTTACCCATAGATCTCTTGAAAAAGTAGGTGATGACGGTCGAAAAATAAACTACGAACGCTTAGAGTTTCTCGGTGACGCTGTGTTGGGCACAATCATTGGAAACTACCTTTTCTCCCAAATGCCAAATGCTGATGAAGGGGACCTTACACAAATGCGCTCCAAAATTGTTCGGCGTGAATTTTTAAATCACATTGGAAAATCCTTGGGGCTGTACCCCTTGCTGCAATCAAAAGTTGACAAGGATCGATATGGCGATGACATCCACGGTAATATTTTTGAAGCTTTGGTCGGTGCTGTGTTTGTGGACGTGGGATTTTCAAAATGTCAGTCTTTTGTGGAAACAAGAGTGATCAAACCTTATGTTGATTTGGCTGCTTTTGAAGACAGAGTAATCAGTTACAAAGGTGTTTTGGTCAATTGGTTTCAGCAGCAAAAAATGACTTACCAGTTTGATGTGTTCGAAGATTCAGGTGCCAACAAATCGCTTGTATTTAAAGCAAAACTCTTTGTCAACAATGATCTTGTTGCTTCTGCNCGGGCATCGAATAAAAAGAAAGCGGCTGAAAAAGTCTCCAAAAGAGCTTATTTTAAGTTTGCAGACCGAATTCGTCAACAAAAACAAATCAAAAACAAACTGTAATGTCTGTCATTTTATGCCCGTCAACCCACGAACAGTTGTATATTTGTTTGATCAAAAACCAATGATGATTAAGCATACGCTTTCGTTGTCTATTGATAACTCTGATGATGACTGGATTTGTGTTCACACACCAATCCCTGATTATCAAATGGCATACCATATCAACAAGGTTTTTTCTGTTCGCTTGCAAAGACGTCCCAAAGATTATGCTTCACAAAAATCGAGTGAGCACTTTCCGATTTTTAGCTATCAAAGAAGAAAAGAGGGAGTTCATTGGCATTTGATTCGAAACAAAGTCGAAACAAGTAGTGCTGTGGACTCCGAGAGTCTTTTGTTTTCCTCTTCCGAGACCCATTATCTTTTTAAACAGTTAACAGGCGTTGATTATTTGCTGTCTGTTGGAACTAAAGTGTCGAAAAGCGTTCAAAAAAAATTAGCACAACTCCCCGATATTCAATCTTGCTATTCCCTGCCTAAACAAGTTAGCCACTTAAAACAACGGCTTAGCTTTTAAGATGAAAAATATCAAAAAAACCAAAATAGTAGCAACACTTGGCCCTGCAAGTTCTGATCGGGATACGATTAAAGAAATGATGATTGCTGGGGTAAATGTGTTTAGAATTAACTTTTCTCATGCCGACTTTGATGCTGCAAAACAGCGGATTGAGCTCATTCGGAATCTCAACAAAGAACTTGGGTTTAATGTCGGGATACTCGCCGACCTACAGGGCCCTAAACTTCGGGTGGGTAAAATGAAAGATGGTGTTGTCGTGGAAACTGGCGACCGTGTGGTGTTTACTACCGAAAAGATTGAAGAGGGTACTGCCGACCATGTATATATGAATTATCAGTCTTTTCCAA
Organism: Flavobacteriaceae bacterium TMED81; assembly: GCA_002171575.2. GTDB lineage: Bacteria > Bacteroidota > Bacteroidia > Flavobacteriales > Flavobacteriaceae > UBA724. The sequence goes on along the minus strand of NHEI02000042.1, from coordinate 942 downwards.
AAGACGTTAAAGCAGGAGAGCGCATCTTGTTGGACGATGGAAAGTTGATTTTTGAAGTGGTGTCAACCGATGGTCAATCAGAGGTCATTGCCTCTGTCGTTCAGGGCGGTCCACTAAAATCAAACAAGGGCGTCAACCTTCCCAACACGGAAGTGTCTTTGCCCGCATTGACGGAAAAAGATGTAAAAGATGCTGTTTTTGCTATCGAGCAAGAGGTTGATTGGATTGCACTCTCTTTTGTTCGTCATAAAGAAGACTTACTCGATCTTAAAAAACTCATTAAAAAACACGGCTCCTACGAAATCCCTATCATTTCGAAAATCGAAAAACCCCAAGCACTAGACAATATTGATGAAATTATCAATCACAGCAATGGCTTGATGGTCGCTCGTGGTGATCTGGGGGTTGAGGTGCCTGCAGAGGGGGTTCCTTTGATTCAGAAAAACTTGGTTATCAAGGCAAAGGCGGCGCGAATTCCTGTCATTATCGCCACGCAAATGATGGAATCGATGATCGACGGGCTTACGCCCTCAAGAGCAGAGGTCAATGATGTTGCCAATTCGGTAATAGATGGGGCTGATGCCGTGATGTTGTCTGGCGAAACTTCTGTCGGGAAATACCCTGTTGAAGTGATTCAAACCATGCGTAAAATTGTAATTCGTGTGGAAAATTCGCCCCTAATTCGGAAATACGATCAAGCACCTCAAAATAAAAATGACCGTTTTATCACCAAGTCCACTTGCTATCACGCGGCCCTCATGGCTACCGAAATTGAGGCCAAAGCCATTTGTACACTGACAAATAGTGGATACACCGCTTTCCAAATTTCTGCTTGGCGTCCGGATTCTTCGATTCTTGTCTTTACTTCAAACAAGCGCATTTTGTCACAACTCAATTTGTTGTGGGGGGTGAAGTGCCACTATTATGATCGTTTTGTTTCTA
>NHEI02000041.1 GCA_002171575.2 Flavobacteriaceae bacterium TMED81 | reverse complement strand
AATGAAAGCTATGTAACGAGTGAAGTGTTGGCCAAAAACATCGAGTTTGTTGAAACAAACCCAGATGGAGAGCCCCTGTCATTTGATGATATCGAAACTATGATTCGCCTAGAAAAAACCAAATGAAAAACAAATGAAAACAAACGAAATGAATCGATACCCAGACAATGATCTTGACAAGTTCCGGGTGCTAATCGAAGAAAAAATCGCCAAAGCCCAACACGATTTGGAGCTTATTCGAAGTGCATATATGAATGACGGAAACAATGGTACAGACGATACCTCTCCGACGTTTAAAGCCTTTGAAGAAGGGTCTGAAACCATGTCGAAAGAGGCAAATACACAGCTGGCGATCCGTCAGGAAAAATTTATTCGCGATCTCAAAAATGCGTTGATTCGCATCGAAAATAAAAGCTATGGGGTCTGTCGTGTCACCGGAAAGCTGATCAGTGCTGAACGCCTACAATTGGTTCCACACGCCACCTTGAGTATCGAAGCGAAAAACATGCAGAAGTCACATAGATGACCCTTAAAAAGTCCCTGTTTTTAATCGGTGCTGTACTTCTACTCGACCAGTGCTCAAAATTCTACATCAAGCTCTCTTTCCCGTTGAGCGTTTACAGTTCAGATGCCATAGTAGATTGGGGTTGGTTTCGGTTGCTATTCATTGAAAATAAAGGGATGGCATGGGGTACACGCTTTAGTGATTTTATCCCCTTTATCTCTGAGGATACAGGAAAACTCCTTCTATCACTTATCCGCATTGTTGCCGTAAGTTTTATTGGGTTTATGCTTTGGGATGCGATCAAAAAACAGCAACACAAACTGTTGCTCATTGCGGGTTGCCTGATCTTTGCAGGTGCCCTTGGCAATATCATAGACTCCTTGTTTTACGGACTTCTTTTTTCACATAGCTATGGGCAAGTTGCTAGCTTATTTCCTGAGGGCGGTGGTTATGCTCCCTTGTTTTTTGGACATGTGGTCGATATGTTACAATTTCCGATGTTGACTTGGGTGTGGCCCTCGTGGATGCCTTGGGTTGGTGGGGAGTCCTTTACTTTTTTTGAACCTGTTTTTAACTTGGCGGATACCGCTATCAGTACTGGTGTGGGGATTATCCTGGTGTTTAACAAACGTATTTTTCCCAAAAACTAAAACCGAACGATTCCCTCCGAGTGGATACAGTGGTGAAGGCGGATGTCTGTCGGCTCGCAATCTGTAATTTCAGGCTCTGGTGGAAAATACGACAAACCCACAAAAACCGTATGCGGATCACATAGGGATAAGAATCGATCGTAAAACCCTTGGCCATACCCCACGCGTTGCCCCTTGACATCATAGCCCAACAAAGGCACAAAAACCAAGTCAATCGCACGAGGGGGTACAGGCGTTCCTTTGGTCGGTTCGGGAATTCCATAGCGATTGGTTTGCCATAAGCTGTCTGGGGAAACTGCCCAGTGTGTCATTTGTTTGGTGTTGAAGTCAGATCGAGATGCAACCACCGTTTTTCCTTCAAAAAACAAATGCTCCATCAAAGGCTGGGTGTTGGGTTCCCGCTGTTTTTGAATCGATAAAAACAGATGAACAATGGAAAAAGGCGACAAATCAAACAACGCACAATGCTTTAGCAATCCCCGCTGCTTGTTTTTGATCTCCAATGGGCTGAGTTGCTTTCGTTTGTTGAGATAATGTTGTCGAATCTCTGCTTTGGTCATTTGCTTGGATTGAACACAAATAAAATAATTAATTTCGTCACATGTCGAAAGATGCGCTAAAACTTCACGTTCAAGCCCTGCCGAGTCAGCCCGGGGTGTATCAATTTTACGACAGTCAAGAGAGTATTATTTATGTGGGGAAGGCGAAAAACCTTAAAAATCGGGTGTCGTCCTATTTTCGAAAGCAAGTCGATTCGAGAAAAACCCAAAGACTGGTCAAAAACATCTCCTTGATCAAACATATCGTCGTACCCACCGAATCTGATGCGCTGATCTTGGAAAACACCTTGATCAAAGAACATCAACCGCGTTACAATATTCTGCTGCGTGACGATAAAACCTACCCCTGGATTTGTATTAAAAAAGAAGCGTTCCCACGGGTGTTTACCACGCGTAAAATCCAGAAGGACGGATCGGAATATTTTGGTCCATTCACCAATTTTAAGACCGTACGGCTGTTGATGAATCTCATTCAAGAACTCTACCCCCTTCGAAATTGCTCGTATGACTTACGGCCAAAATCAATTGAAACCAAAAAATATAAGGTGTGCTTGGAATATCATATCGGAAACTGCTTGGGGGCTTGTGTGGGGGAACAAAGTGAATCGGACTATGACCATCAAATCCGTGAAATCCGTGCGCTGCTCCGTGGAAACTTCAGCGAGGCCATTCGGGGGTTTCAGCAAAAAATGAGTATCGCTGCCGATCGACTCGATTATGAAGAGGCGCAAAAACAGAAAGGTAAGATCGAAATCCTCACCAATTATCAATCCAAATCTGCTGTGGTGAGCGCGACGATCAGCAATGTGGATGTGTGTTCGGTCATCAGCGACGAGCAAACCGCTTATGTCAACTACCTCCACGTGGCCTATGGATCGATTGTTCGTTTTCACAATATGGAGATCAAAAAGAAACTGGAAGAAAGTGATGAGGACGTCCTACGGGTGGTGGTGGTCGAATTGCGGCGTCGGTTTGCGTCCACCTCCAAAGATGTGATTTTACCTGTTTCCATTGACTTGGGCGATGATATTAGTGTGACTGTTCCCAAAAAAGGAGAGAAAAAAAAGTTGTTGGATTTGTCGTTGCGCAATGCCAAACAGGGGCGATTGGAACAACTCAAGCAAATCAAAATCTCGGATCCCCAACAACACAGTATGCGTTTGCTGAATCAGATGAAAAAAGACCTCCGCTTACAAGTGCTTCCAGAACATATCGAATGCTTTGACAATTCCAATATTCAAGGCAGCAGTCCCGTTGCTGCATGTGTGGTTTTTCGTCAGGCCAAGCCCGCCAAAAAAGAGTATCGACACTATATTATCAAAACCGTAACAGGAGCCAATGACTACGCCTCGATGGAGGAGGTGATTTACCGACGATACAAACGGCTGCTGGAAGAGAAACAATCTCTTCCACAACTGATTGTGATAGACGGCGGAAAAGGCCAGTTGAGCTCGGCACTACTGAGCATCGACGCCCTGGGTTTGCGCCAAAAAATTGCAGTCATCGGTATTGCCAAACGACTCGAAGAAATCTATTACCCAAATGACCCCATCCCTCTTTACTTAGACAAACGGTCTGAAACCCTAAAAATCATTCAGCAGTTGCGGAACGAAGCCCACCGTTTTGGTGTGCGCCTACATCGAAACCGAAGAAGTAAAAGCGCAGTGTCTTCCTCTCTCGACAACATCCCAGGGATTGGAGAAAAAACCATCGTCAAACTACTCAAAGATTTTAAGTCTGTCAAACGCATCAAAGAGGCCCCGCTTGAAGAACTCGCAACGGCCGTAGGAACCGCCAAAGCCAAGGAAATTTATCAGCATTTTCACCCGGAAAAGCAGAAATTGGGTTGAGAACTCAATTTTTAACATTCTCTAAAAGCTCATCTCAAGGGATTTTTTTACTTTTACAATCGATGTATTTGATTCAAAATCTCATCTGTTTCCTCATGCTTTTTTTGGGGGCTACGGCCTACCCCCAACCAACGACTGGCGATCGCATGCAGTCCGATCGTATTTTCTCCGATCAGAAAGTGAATGATGCCTTTCAAGACGGCGAATGGTTTCGTCTTCGCATGCGCTATGGCTTCTTAAATGCGAGTTATGCAACGGTCAAGCTACGTGAAACAACCTTTAGAGATCAAGCGGTATATCATGTTGCAGCCACTGGAAAAACAACTGGATTTGCCCGCTGGTTTTATAAGGTAGATGACTACTTTGACAGTTACTTTGAAAAAGACGTTGTTCGTCCCATTCATTTTGTGCGTAATATCTCGGAAGGCAGTTACAAGCGTCATGTGGAAATTGATTTTGATCACAATACCCAAACGGGGTTGATGCACGACTTGCGCAAAGAAACCAAAACTGAAATTAAATACGCCCCAAACCTACAAGATTTGGTTTCCACCTATTATTTTTTGAGGAACCACTTGGATTTGGATGNAATTCAAGTTGGAGAAACTGCCGCGGTGAATTTGATTTATGACAAAGAACCCTTTGCATTTCGGTTTCGCTTTTTGAAATATGAAAACCTAAAAACCAAGTTTGGGATTGTTCCTTGCATCAAGTTTCGACCCTATGTAGANGAAGGACGAATCTTTCGCGAAAATGGAGGGCTATCGCTTTGGGTGAGCAACGACAAGAACCGAATCCCAATTCGTGTTGTTGCGGATTTACGCGTGGGGTCAATCGACGTTGATTTGGAAAGTTTTGGGGGGTTAAAACATCCATTTAAAATTATCGTAGATGAATAAATTCTATTTTCTTTTCATCGCTTTGCTCGGTCTGCTCGCAAGCTGTGGATCAGATGCAGAACGCGAACCCGCAAAGCCCGTGGTGCCCGAAGTATATGAGTTTGGGTTTTTGCTCAACGATTATCATGTGGTCAGAGATACGGTTGTGCGAGGAGATAGCTTTGGGGGAATTTTGGAAAAATACGGCATCTATTATCCGCAGATCTACAACATCAACAACGTTGCCAAAAAAGCATATAACTTTCGGAAAATCCGCACCGGCAGACCCTATACGATCCTGTGCAAAAAAGACTCGTTGCAAACCCCAGAATTTTTGATTTATCAGCCCAGTGCGATTGACTATGTGACGGTCAAACTCACGGACTCTCTCTGGGCAAAACAAGATCAGAAAGAAGTCAAACTCCTCGAACGACAGGCCTGGGGGGTCATTAACAGCTCGCTATACGAAACCCTAGACGAACAAGGGCTAAGTCCGCTTGTGGCCTATGATATGTCGGACATCTATGCCTGGACAATCGATTTCTTCCGCTTGGAAAAAGGAGATCGATTCAAAGTCCTCTACACCGAAAAATATGTAAACGACTCTGTTTTTGTGGGTCACAATCGAGTTCATGCTGCCTATTTTGAACATCGTGGAAAACCAATTTACGCCATCGAATTTGAATCGGACTCTATCCGCAATATCACCGAATTTTTTGATGAAAAAGGGAAAAATCTACGCCGTGCCTTTTTGCGTGCACCCGTCAATTTTTCACGGATTTCGTCACGCTACAACACCAAACGNCGCATTGCNTATTACGGTCGTGTTAAGCCCCATTTGGGGACAGACTTTGCCGCACCTGTTGGCACCCCCATTCGCTCCACGGCTGCAGGGACCGTTATCAAATCGGGCTATACCCGTGGGAATGGTAACTATGTGACTATCCGGCACAATACCACCTATTCTACCCAGTACCTCCACATGAAAAAAAGAGGGGTTCGCGTGGGGCAATCCATCAATCAAGGAGATTATATCGGCACGGTCGGTATGACTGGATATACCTCTGGCCCTCATGTGTGTTATCGTTTTTGGAAAAACGGAAAACAAGTCGATCCGTTTAAAACCAAATTACCCGACGCCAAACCCATTGCAAGTGGACTGAAAGCAGCATATTTGCAACATATGATTCCGTGGAAGGATAAACTCGACTGCATTTATTTTGAAGAACAAAAAACAAATACCAATGCCATTACCAACAATCAATCCAACGAAAACAGCAGCTTGGAGCAAACTTCAGAAACACTATAAAGAAACGCAAGGTCAAAGGTTGCAAGACCTTTTTGATGGGGATGCCAAACGCGGTGAGCAATTTCGCATTTGCTGGGATGATTTTTATGTCGATTTTTCTAAAAACCACCTGACGCAAGAGACCCTTGCCTTGTTGACTGAGCTCGCAGAAGAATGCCAACTCAACGAAGCGATGAGTCATTACTTTGGCGGGTCGCTGATCAACGCTACGGAAGGGAGAGCGGTGCTGCACACTGCCCTTCGTGCCCCGAGGGATCAGGACGTTCATGTGGATGGTGAAAATATCATCCCGGGTGTTCATGCGGTTATCGATCAAATCAAAAGCTTTAGCCAAGGCGTGATTGACGGAACCATTACAAGCAGCAGTGGACAGCCCTTTACCGACGTCGTTAACATCGGCATCGGAGGTTCGGACTTGGGTCCTGTCATGGTCACTGAGGCCTTGGCGCATTACAAAACCCACCTCAACTTGCACTATATATCCAATGTGGATGGCGATCATGTCATGGAAGTGCTTCAAAACGTAACGCCAGAAACGACACTGTTTGTGGTCGCGTCCAAATCCTTTACCACCCAAGAAACCCTGAGCAATGCCACCACTGCCAAGCAGTGGCTTGTCGATGCGCTCGGAGAACAAGCCGTTGCCGATCATTTTGTAGCGGTATCGACCAACTTAACAATGATCAACGCCTTTGGGATTGATCCCCAAAATGTATTCCCAATGAACGATTGGGTAGGGGGGCGATTTTCGTTGTGGAGTGCCGTTGGACTATCGATTGCGTTGGGGGTTGGCCCCGATCATTTCGAGGAACTCCTCCAAGGGGCTCATGCTATGGACACACATTTTGCAAATGCGCCTTTGCATGAAAACATTCCTGTCGTGCTTGCGCTGATCACCTTGTGGTACAATAACTTTTACGGCGCAGAAAGCGAAGCGATAATCCCCTACACCCAATACCTCCACCGTTTGCCTGCCTACTTACAACAAGGCATTATGGAGAGCAATGGGAAAAGTGTTGATCGCGAAGGCAATGCGGTTGACTATCAAACTGGAAATCTGATTTGGGGGGAGCCAGGCACCAATTCCCAACACGCCTTTTTTCAATTGATTCANCAAGGAACCAAGCTGATNCCTGCNCATTTTATNGGNTTTAAAANNCCCCTGCANGGCAAGCAAGATCACCACGACAAACTGATGGCAAACTTTTTTGCACAAACCGAAGCCNTGATGAAAGGAAANTCNGAAGAANTGGTTCGCANTGAGGGNGTCGANGNGTCCTTGNTNCCCTTTAAAGTCTTTNCTGGNAACAAGCCNACAACNACCCTGCTNATTGACAAGCTAACNCCTTCTAGTNTNGGAAAACTCNTCGCCATGTATGAGCACAAAATTTTTGTGGANGGTATNCTTTGGAATATNTACAGNTANGACCAATGGGGCGTGGAANTGGGCAAGNAATTGGCNANTACAATTTTAAAAGAAATTGTCAACAAAAANGGGGGTGNACANGATAGTTCNACTTCGANNNTACTTCGNNNNTANAANCGTTAATGAATTGTTGAGAAATCCATAGCAATTTNTTAACANCNNNACTNGNNTNNTNNNTANNTTTGNTTNACNAATNAATTAACTCTATAAATTTTATGAAAAAACTANTTTTNANTNNNTGCTTCAGNTNTGTTGCTGTTGCNGNATTTGCTCAAGACGAGGAGCAAGAAAAAGAAATCGTNACTACAGANCTTNTAGAAGTTGTAGTTGTGGGTGACGGAGTTATCGACCTTGCTAAAGATCGANTTACTCCAGTTGCTGTTAGTACTATTACTGCTGAGGAATTTGAACTNAAGGGAGTGGGTAACGTTGAATTTGCTGAAACCTTAAAAATGGTTCCAGGAGTTTTTGTTACAGCTACTTCTGGAGGGTTTGGTGAAGCCGAGGTTTTTACTAGAGGTTTTAACCAAGCAAATACAGCTCTTCTTTTAAATGGACAGCCTATTAACGCGGTAGAAGACGGCTTAGTATATTGGTCTAATTGGTCTGGAATGAGTGATGTTGCTCAACAAGTTCAAGTACAAAGAGGTCTTGGATCTTCTAAACTTGCCATTTCTTCTGTTGGTGGAACTGTAAACATTGTAACTAAAACAACAGAGGCAAGAAAAGGTGGGTATTTAAGACAATTAGTTGGTTCTAATGAATATTACAAGACTTCATTTGCTTACAATACAGGGCTGATGGATTCCGGTTTATCTTTTTCTATGCTTTTAGATCATTGGCAAGGCGCTAAGAAATGGGCTAAATGGACACAAGGTCAAGGCCAGATTTATTTCTTTTCTGTAGGCTACAAGCCAAATGCTAACCATAATCTTAATTTGTTATTCACTGGAGCGCCTCAGTGGCACCACCAAAATTTTGACCAGAGTTTAGAATACTATGAAGAGTATGGCATTGATGCGAACCAAAATGGTGGACTTTACAAAGGAGAAGAACATTCTGAAAGAAGAAACTTCTATCATAAACCTGTAGCAAACTTCACTTGGGACTGGGATATTAATGACATTCTTGACTTATCAACTGTTATCTACGGCTCTTGGGGTCGTGGTGGCGGTACTGGAGGAGTTGGAAGAGGTCGTG
>NHEI02000040.1 GCA_002171575.2 Flavobacteriaceae bacterium TMED81 | reverse complement strand
TACAGTGGAGGCGGTTCGCATGGGCTTTTCCATACGAAGCGCAAATGCTTCTCGTCGTTTACGAATCATCATCCCGATAGAGATCGGGATAACGGTAATTACCAAAATCTGCAGCATGGTTTCCAATATGGGAAGTTGGATAACAACATCTGTGTCTCCAGTAAAATATGCTATGGCTTTTGACAACAGAATTGGAATGGTAAATACAGTAATGAGACTCGCTAAGGCAGTCAATGTGACTGAAAGTCCAATATTTCCACGCGAAACTTGTGTTATCAAATTACTTGTGGGTCCACCTGGGCATACCGAAAGGATCATCACTCCAATGGCCATTGTTGGGTTGAGATCAAACAATACAACAATCGCAAATCCGATGAGTGGAAGAAACAACAGCTGATTGCACAAACCAAGTAGTACAGCTTTTGGATAGGCAAAGAGTCTTACAAAATCATCTGTAACCAGGCTAAGTCCCATACCAAACATGATAATTGCTAAGGAAATTGGCAAAAAGATTTGCCCGATAATCATTGTGATGTCCATATTCAAATTGTTGTGTTGCTAAATTTATGAATTGTTTTTACATCATAGCGTTAGCGGTCACTGTCTTATTTTTAATAAACCAAAGAATCGGTTTATCGTTGATATGTAGTTTGTAGGTTCCTTTTGAAAGACTTTTTACTGGGATGACCCCGTTGACTGTCAGACGGCCTACAATCAACTGTACCCCTTTGTTATCATAAATTTGATATGAGGAGTTTTTTGGAAGTTTATGGCTGACGTTCAGGAAATTACCAACAGGGGTAGCATGTAGCGGAATTTGATCGTGTTTGTCTTTTGATGGCTTGATAAGTCGGGCTTCTTTCTTATCATCAGAAGTTTTTGTTGAGGATTTGTATAGGTTCTCATAATGAGTGTACACAACCACATCTTGTGCTTGTAGTGAGTNTGACGCCAAAGCAATCATAAATANGAATAGGGNTAATGATTTCATTTGAATAGNATTGAGGTTAAGTTGAATANATAGAATTGCATCTGANAAGACANATACGATGAATAAATAATATGTTTGNATATTGTAGGTTGTNCATTTGAAACTAGATTTGGGTCTGTTCANTACAAATGTAACAAAAAAAAGCAACTNAAAAAAGNTGCTTTTATATCTTGTTAAAAAACCATTNCCNTAGCCCAGTGTTTTNTCGAGCTNAGCTTTGATTGCATCTAAAAATTCTTGTGTACTNAAATAGTGCTCTCTTTTGAGATTCTTCTCATGGATAAGNAATGCNAANTCTTTGGTCATTTTGCCGCTTTCCACCGTCTGAATACACACTNGNTCTANCGTTTCACAGAAATTTGCAAGGTCNAGGTNGTCATCNAGTTTAGCACGATGAGCAAGTCCACGNGTCCAGGCAAATATNGATGCGATCGGATTGGTAGAGGTTTCTTCTCCTTTTTGGTGNAGACGATAGTGTCTTGTTACCGTNCCATGCGCTGCTTCTGCTTCCATGATTTCTCCATCTGGNGTAACCAAGGTAGAGGTCATTAAGCCCAGTGANCCAAATCCTTGTGCAACGGTATCCGATTGCACNTCACCATCATAGTTTTTACATGCCCATACAAACCCACCATTCCATTTCATGGCGGCAGCGACCATATCATCGATCAAACGGTGTTCGTAGTGGATACCATCTTCTTCAAATTTCGACTTGAATTCGTTTTGATAAACCTCTTCAAAAATGTCTTTAAACCGACCATCATACGCTTTCATAATGGTGTTTTTGGTACTTAGGTACAATGGCCATCCTTTGCTCAAAGCACGATTCATACAAGAACGAGCAAATCCATAAATGGATGAGTCGATATTATACATACTCATGGCGACTCCACCTTCTTGAAAGTTATATACTTCCCAACTTTGGACTTCGCTTCCGTCTTCTGGTGTAAAGGTCATGGTGAGTTTCCCTTTCCCCTTTATAACAGTATCNGTCGCTTTGTACTGATCTCCAAAAGCATGACGTCCAATACAAATGGGCTTTGTCCAACCTTGTACATACCGCGGAACATTTTTCATGATAATGGGNTCACGAAANACAGTTCCCCCTACNATGTTGCGAATCGTTCCGTTTGGGGAACGCCACATTTTCTTTAAGCCGAATTCTTCTACACGATTTTCATCGGGGGTAATGGTGGCACATTTAATACCAACTTTATACTTGTTAATTGCATTGGCAGCATCAATCGTAATCTGATCATCTGTTNCATCTCNGNTCTCAAGACCCAAGTCGTAGTATAAAAGNTCAACATCGATGTAGGGNAGTATCAATTGGTCTTTGATNAACTTCCAAATGATTCTTGTCATTTCATCACCATCGATCTCAACGACNGGGTTNNCAACTTTAATTTTGGACATNATTTTGTTTTTGGTGGCGCAAATATACAACGCNACANNCAAAAGACATAGGTCTTTACAAGAGAATTCGTTTTCTTTAAACGATCCGAACNAATNCCTTAAAAAAANTAGGAAATCAAAAAAAAACCTCCTAAAAAGGAGGTNTTTGTGAAATGAGAATTGTTAATTCTTTCTTTCCTTGATTCGCGCTTTCTTTCCACGCAATTCACGGAAGTAAAAAATACGNGAACGACGCACTTTACCACGACTNTTAACCTCGATTTTTTGAATGGTTGGGAGGTTGAAAGGAAAAATTCGCTCAACCCCAACAGTACCAGAAATCTTACGNATTGTAAANGTTTTGGTGCTGCCAGTACCTTTNATTTGGATNACAANTCCNTTAAAGAACTGGGTTCTTACTTTTTCGCCTTCGCGAATNTCATAATAAACNGTGATNGTGTCACCTGCTTGAAACGCAGGAAAGGATTTNTTCTCGACGAATTCGTCTTGAACATATTGAACTAGNTGTTCCATNATNTTTAGCTAAAAATAACTANGAGCAACATTCACGACCATCGTCAGCGGTTGAACCNAGGNTCTGNAAAATTAGATATTTTTTTTTNGTGTGCAACCGTTTANCCCTTATTATCTAATTGCAAGAGTATTNTCTTANTTTCGATACAGNGGAAANTGNTACATCATGGTATAGTTTANTCCAGCACCCCANGGGCTNACGTCTGNAACNCGATGAAANCCAGGAACATANAGGTTGTCAAAATTATCGACTTCCNTATCGTTGATCAAGTAATTCATCCGNANACTGANTCCCATATANANATTGGTTAGCANCTCAGCTTTTACGCCAACCAAGAGTTCAAACCAAAATGCANTTAGATTGTTGNATTCGANAGNNGNNTNTAGTGGCTTGTATAATTNTTCTTGCCAGANNTGATTGAGTTGTCGNANTGCGTAGCCATGGAGTNGATGCTTGTGCNTACTTGTACCNAGNCGGAATCCTGTCANGAGTTGATTTTCCATGCCTTGCCAATTTNTNAATAAATTGATNTCTAANCCNAGCTTGAGGTATTCACCTGAAGTCTGAAAATCGAGAGACTCACTGACNACTCGCTTGTNCTCCNTTCCGANNTCCCCTGCNAGATACAGGNTGTGCGTGAGTCGATAATCAGCTGTGAGCTCGAGACCCTTGTAGTGATCTTCNACTACAGANCGAATGGGCTTACTCATNTCAANTCCAAAACGAAGACTATATCGTTCGGTGTATTTGGGAATGCTATCCTGGCCATAGCCAATGCAAACCATAAAAAGAAGTAAACNGCTAATGGAAGATTTTAACATGGGCTAGGGTGTCTATGATGACTTCATTGGTTACAATCTCAATTGAATTTATCCAATTGGCGGGCTGGTCAACTTNAATGGTATGGATTTGNAATGTGNTTTGAAATCCACATGCTCGANTCAAATAAACATCTTTCGTTAGGTAATCAATTTCAATACGATCTGTNANNNCATTAGNAATGNTTAAGTCTGCATTTATTTTANTGGCATTGACTTGAAGAGGAAATACAATCGAATCGGTATTGANAAANNCAAGAGNAGCNTCNCCGTTNAAGCTCATGACCCGTAAGGTATCNACANCTTTAAATTCATTTGGTTGACTTGANTCGTACAATCGAAAAACAAGTTGTGGAGTCGATGGGTTTGNNTCACTACACACNTCATCTGGCTCACAACTGGANTTGAGAAAAAGAAACAAAAAGAAAAACCAGATTTTACGCATGGATTCTNTCCAAAAGTACAACATTTTCTACGTGTTGTGTATGNGGAAACATATCGACTGGCTGCACTTTTTGAATTGCATAATGNTCNGTTAACAAATTTANATCTCGCGCCTGCGTAGAGGAGTTACAACTCACATAAACGATTCGCTGTGGTTGAACTGCAATCAATTGCTGAACAACATCTTTGTGCATCCCTTCACGAGGGGGGTCTGTNATCACAACATNTGGTGTTCCATNGGTAGCGATAAAATCATCNGTAAACACTTTTTTCATATCNCCAGAAATAAAACTCAAGTTGGNCAATTTGTTTCTCTTTGCATTTTCTTTTGCAGCAGCAATGGCTTCGGGGATNGCTTCGATACCAACCACATGNTTTGCTCCTTTAGCGANAAACTGAGCGATGGTTCCNAAACCTGTNTACAAGTCATAAACGATTTCATTTCCTGTAAGCCCTGCAAAGTCACGCGTAATTTTGTACAATTCATAGGCCTGTAACGAGTTGGTCTGATAAAAAGATTTNGGTGTAATCTGAAACCGAAGTCCTTCCATTTCNTCTTCAATAAATNGACTTCCAGCATGCAAAATCACCTCTTGATCGTAGATGCTATCGTTTGCCTTTTGATTNACAATGTANTGNAGAGAGTTGATTTNCGGAAAATTGGNAAGGATTGCTTCAAACAAGGNCTCCCTCTNTNCGGNTTGATCTTCNAAAAANTGAATNACGANCATGATTTGTCCAGTTGTAGCCGTGCGAATCATCATNCTCCGTAATTGNCCTGTTTTCTGTTTCAGATCAAAATAAGAGATTCCATTATCNAGNGCATATTGATGAATAAAATTTCGAATTTCATTCCCTGGTTCCTGCTGAAGGTGGCATTCCTCAATATGAACAATTTTGTCCCACATCCNCGGNTTGTGAAAGCCCANGGCATTGCGGTNNATGANTTNCCCNGATTCAATCTCTGCTTTGGTNAGCCAACGACTGTTGGAGAAGCTATACTCCATTTTGTTTCGGTAATTGAATTGNGATTTACTCGGGATAATCTTTTNNAATTTAGGAAAATCNAATGANCCGATTTTTNCAAAATTTTGATGGACNTCTTCTTGTTTGTGTTCGAGCTGACTNGAGTANGATAAATGTTGCCACTGGCAACCGCCACAGATTCCAAAATGACTGCATTTGGCTGAGATTCGATNTGGGCTGGGGGAGATNAGTTTNTCCAGTCTTCCTTCAAAATAACTTTTCCTTTTTTTNTAGAGATACACNATGGCAACATCACCNGGAACAGCATCTTTNACAAAGACAACGANNCCNGANGNTGTTCGACCAACTGCCATNCCTTTCGCNGCAATCCCTGTCAGNGTTAACTCAATAGATTGTTTGACTTTCATTTCGGTTGNAAAAATAGATAGGTTNAANGGATTTTNTNNTCTGAAAAGCACANNAATCTNGATTATTTTGTANTTTAATNNNTTAATTCCTAANGTCGTAATCATGAAAAATACTTTTNTACATCTCGTATGCGCATNTTTGATGCTCATTTTTTCNTTTTCATTTGCCCAGTCNGATGANGAAGNAACCGGACTCAAATCTGTTTTAAACGGATTTTCTTTTCGCAGTATCGGCCCTGCTTTTATGTCAGGTCGTATCGCTGATATTGCCATNGACCCAACAAACGAAAATNTTTGGTATGTCGCAGTNGGTTCAGGTGGAACCTGGAAAACCATGAATGCTGGGACAACATGGACCCCATTGACAGATGANGAGTCCTTTTATTCAACAGGNTGCATCACCCTTGANCCGANCAACTCGTCTGTTGTTTGGCTTGGGACTGGAGAGAACGTAGGCGGTCGTCATGTCGGGATCGGTCATGGGATTTATCGCAGTACAGATGGNGGTTCGTCNTGGCAAGATATGGGTTTAAAACAGTCCGAACATATTTCAAANATTATNGTCCATCCCAANGATTCAAATANCATTTGGGTGGCTTCCCAAGGTCCGTTATGGAGTTCAGGGGGNGANAGAGGATTNTATAAATCCACAGATGGAGGTAAAACATGGNTAAACAAACTNAATATCAATGAGTGGACAGGGGTTACGGATCTTGTTATTGATCCAACCAATCCAGACNTANTCTATCTTGCGAGTTGGCAACGTCACAGAAATGTCGCTGCCCANATGGGAGGAGGCCCTGGAACATCTCTCTACAAAAGTGTTGATGGAGGAGAAACTTGGTATAAAATAGANAATGGATTACCNNCNTCNAATATGGGTAAAATCGGATTGGCNATTTCTCCAATAAACCCTGAGGTNCTTTANGCCGCAATCGAACTCGATCGNCGCAAGGGAGCAGTTTATCGCTCATCAAACAGTGGTGGTAGCTGGACAAAAATGTCNGATACCGTTTCNGGTGGAACAGGCCCTCACTACTANCAAGAGTTGATTGCCTCTCCACACCATTTTGATCGGATNTATTTNATGAATGTCCGNGCACTGGTCTCTGAAGANGGTGGNAANACATTCTATACCATGAGTGAGGCCAACAAACACTCTGACAATCACTCATTGACTTTTAAAAAGGACGANCCCAATTACCTTCTCTTTGGAACTGACGGAGGGATTTANGAATCGTTTGACGATTCCAAAACTTGGAAGTTTGTCAACAATCTNCCTTTNACNCAGTTTTACAAACTNGCAGTTGACGATGCAGCNCCATTCTANAATATTTANGGNGGNACACAAGACAATAATACACAAGGCGGTCCNTCTCGTACTTTTCGAACCAATGGAATNACAAATTCAGATTGGTATGTTTTGNTNGGNGGTGATGGTCANCAACCTGCTACCGAGCCGGGAAACCCCGACATTGTGTATGCGCAGTGGCAACAAGGNAACNTGTATCGNATCGANAAAACCACAATGGAAGCCATNTATATNAAACCACAAAGTGGAATTGGAGANCCCTATGAACGTTACAATTGGGATGCACCAATCCTTGTGAGTCANCATGACCCCAAGCGATTGTATTTTGGNACNCANCGNGTTTGGAGATCGGATNANCGTGGAGATAGCTGGTCTNCGATNTCTGGNGATCTNACAAAAGACGAAGAGCGTTTGGCTNTGCCNATTATGGGTCGTCAGCAAAGTTTTGACAACCCCTNGGATGTTTATGCGATGTCAACCTATAATACNATNACCTCNTTGAGTGAATCAACCACAAATNCNGANCTTTTGTATGCAGGTACTGATGANGGTATCATTCAGCANACGAATGACGGGGGTAAAACATGGACAAAAATGACNGTTGANAAGCTACCCGGCTCACCTGCAACNGCATTTGTAAATGANATAAAAGTTGACCTTCACAATGANCAAGTTGCNTACGTNGCTCTCGATAACCACAAGTATGGTGANTATGCCCCATACNTGTATAAAACAACTANTGGNGGAAAAAAATGGNCTTCGATAACCAATGGGATTCCNAAAGGAACACTGGTCTGGAGAATTGTACAGGATCATGTCAACCCCAAACTATTGTTTTTGGCAACTGAGTACGGGGTTTATGTGAGTTTGGATCAAGGGGATCAATGGCATAAAT
>NHEI02000039.1 GCA_002171575.2 Flavobacteriaceae bacterium TMED81 | reverse complement strand
TATTCTAGTAAAATTATTATAGATTTACTAAAAACAAACAAAAATCATTATGGATAAATATTTGAATTTATTGCTGGATTTACCAGCTACAATTAACCAAAAGCTACCAGAAATAACTTTAATGAAGTGATGGATGGGTCTGAAAAATCGATCAAAGGATGGGTAGGTCTTGTATACAAGGTTTTTGCCTTAGTCTTTTTGGTCAGTATGCTGTACGCAGTTATCCAAACGGGATTCGACCATTTGGGCGGAGGGGCGAGTAGTCTTTCAAAAGTGGGAAGTGTGCTCGCAATCTTGCTCTATGTCTATGCTGCCTTTCCCTTAGCTCAAATCATTCGAAATGCAGGAGACAGTTTGGCGTCTTCAAAAAGCGGAATCATTGATTTTGTTTTTAAAGATATCGTTGTGGTCAATATCAGAGCGGTCGGATTCATCACTGCTTTAGGTGCCTTTTTTACCGCACTTGTGATGACCATTTCATTTATTCTCAATGTAGATGTATTTGGATTTAGCTATGGTGTAATCAATGAACTGGGGAATATTGTTTCCTTCCCACTCGAAATTTTAGGAATGTTCCTCGCCATGATTTCTTTTGGAGACTTGAGTGATTTATTCAATCAGCTTTATAGTCTGGAATTTATGGGCGGTACCATGGCCTCATCAGTTGATGGCTGGACTTGGGATGGACTTTCGTCTGTAGCCCTCTCTTATGTTTCCGTTCTGGTGTTACTGATTCAGCTTTTTATTTCGCTGGCGGTATATCACTTTTTATATACATTGGTAACGACCTTTGTCAAGTGGATAAAAGGACCCTATTTGCCTTTTAAGAGTCTGTAAAGTCTCTTTTACAATTTATAAACCCCTCTCTGAGGGGTTTTTTTATCATCTAAAGGTGTGCGATATTTATAGCACTTTGTCAATCGAAAATCAATCATGAATCCGTCTCGTCTTCGTCTTTTATCGCCTCTTCTATTACTTGGGATTCCCGCTTTGGCGATGATTTGGACAGATCAAGTCAATTGGTCTTTGCTTGATTTTTGTATTATGGGTGCGCTTCTTCTTGCTCTCAGTGTCACCATTCGACTCATTCGACGATCCCTTCCAAATCGGCAAAAATGGGTTTATATTCTATTTGTCATTGTGCTGTTTATATTGCTTTGGGCGGAGTTAGGAGTAGGCATATTTGACAGTCCAATTGCAGGGGACTAGGATTGGGGATTCAGCGTTTGGTAGATGGTCTCCACTTCATTTGCAATCTTGTGATCGAGCTCTGTTACCGCATTGTTTGCAGAGGTTGTGTAATATGAAAACTCAACTGTATTGTAAAAGTTAGTGATTTGGGGATGGTGGTTTTCCCGACTAAAAATCGGTGCAACACGATCGATAAATGCAATCGCATCTTCAAAACTGGAAAAGCGATATTTTCGTTTTAACGGCTCCATGTGTAAGCGAATCTACAATTAATATCAACTCCAATTCTTTAAAATTTGTATTTTTATCAAAACAAACAAAAATGAAAAAACTAAAAACTCTTTTTTCAATAACCCTTATCATTGATATACTTGCAACCGCACCACTTTTTTTGATGATCTTTGTTCCTGCTATGAAGGAAGAAATGGTATATAGTCAATTTTCAGGCATGGCAGAAAATGAACTGGCAAAAGAAATATCTGATCTCTTCCATTTTGTGTTTGCTTTCATTGCTGCGGCCATGGTCATTGCAGTTGCTGCATCAATAAGGATAGCGGTTTTGGAGGCAGCCAAAACGGCAGCGATGCTATTGTTTATCATTCACTTGGGCTGGGTCCTTCCGGATTGGGTCAATTTGGTAATGGGCAGTGCACATCCACCAGTTCCTATAATGCTACTGGGTACAATTCCTGTCATTGCATTGGCGTATGGGTGGAAAAAAGGGGAAATCTAATGAATAACGCAGAGCGTGTTCTTTTCAATTGAATGCGCTCTTTTCTTATGATTGCAGTTCCACTTACGGTTATTGGCACAGGGNTGGTTTATATGTTTGCCCTTNGCTTTATTAATAAAAACAATGCCAAGACTTGGTTGTCAGGCTATAATACCATGTCAAAGGCGGACCAAGAAAAATTTGACTTAAAGGGATATCTCAGATTCTTCAAATCCTTTCTTTACAACCTAGGGGTTTATGGAACCCTGATCTATTTTTTATTGTTTTTTATGACAGATGAACAGTTTGCGATATGGGCTTGGATTACCATTCAGGTATTGCCCATACCTTTTTTTATATACAAAGGCAACCAATTTAAAAATAAGAAGTAGAGTGCTTGCTTACGTTTTAAAAATAGCGTTTTAAATAGGAAACAGAGTAACCAGTTGCCTTGGCGATCTTTTCGATTGGCAACCCTTTTGCAATGAGCTCTGCTGCTTTTTCCTTTCTTCTCTGCTTGATGTAGTCCCCTGGCTTAAAATCAGGGTCAAGGTGGTAAAGTAAATTGTTATCAATATTGAATTTCTCAGAGATCGCCACGACATCAACTGTATTGAGATTTGCGTCGATATACTTTTGGATTGCAATCACCATTTCTTGATTGTTGTAATTTCTACGCCTGTTTTTAAACAAATAGATCAAAACAACAAACCCCAAAAGAACGACGATAAGGATAAGAGTTGTATCGTTGCGATAGTCGAGCTCATCGACCACAAAATCTGTAGAAATGGAGTCGACCAATAGGTCGATATTTTCAAACCGATAAACCCCATGGATGCCCCCAATCGAAATGGCGTCGTCTGTTTTGAATACAGCACCTCGATTAAACTCATCGATAACCACATGGTTGTGCAATTGATTTTCAGAAAGATCATAAATCGAAAGACCATTATTTCCGCTGATAAACAAATAATTTCTCTTGTGTTCGATAGTATGGAATTTGTCTGCTAAAGGGATTTTATTGACAACAAAAGTTCGGTGATTGTCTGAGTAAAGACTCGTAATTTGCTGATCACTTGTAAGGACATAAAAGAGGTCTCTTTCCGAAACCAAGTCCACGATTTTGGCATCAAATGTTTGTATGGTCGAAACCTCATAGGTCGATAGATTGATTTTGTACAGGGTGTTATTTTGTCCAAACCATAAACCTGGTTTAAACTCAAAACCATCTCGAAAACTAACGCGTAAAGGAATGATCGGACCATCACGCCCGTCATAAATCATTTCAAACAAATTCTCTTCTAACTTATACAGGTATAGACCCAGATCTGAAACGACCACATAATTTCCATTTTGCAATTTGAAGATATTTTCAATAGCTCCATAAATTCGATTTCCTGCGGGAGCATCATACAGGATGTCTTGCTGATCGCCTCGAATGGCAAATAGACCATCATAACAGATAAAAGTAATGTCGTCATATTCTTTGATTTGTCCATTCGTATATGGCGGATAGGTAAGTACTTCACCCTTTTGATAAATGCCATTATAACTTCCGACGTAGCTTGTTGTGATACTGCGAACACTCTCATAGGGAGTGAATGAATACAATTTATTTTTAAAAACCAAGAGCGTTCCTCTCGAGATCACATACACATAATTTTGAAAGGATTGAATAGCAGTGATCGAGCCACTAAACTCTCCAGTTGGGATGTTTTTTGGGGCTCGTATAAAAGAAATGTGAAGCGTCTCTCGCTTTAGATTGGTTGTAATCGGACCTTTGACAGATGGGTTATGTTCAATGAGTTCAATCCCCTCTTCGAGTTTATAAACTCCCTGATTTGTTCCGAAAAACAAAGACCCCTCATATTTAATGATCGTATAATATATTTTTTCTGAATCGACACTGACCAATTCATAGTCATAGTCTTGTTCTGCCCCAAAAGCAAAAAAGCCAAGAAAGAGAATAGATATTATATATTTCAAAAGAGATAATTTTTAATAAAAATAAAATTAGTCTAATTTAAATAAATTTTCGGATATTTAACCTGANAAATTAAAAATGAAAATCAAATTCTTATTTTTCTGGACGTTCCTAATTGTGAGTCTGACGATGGTTGTGCTTTCATATTGTTGATTGCAGTCTAGCGATGTCCCCCATTTGGAATATGGATGAATAATTGTAAGGTTCGATTTCATTACAACCAATTATAACAAACAACCGCAACCATGCGATATTCACAACTATTCACATTCTCGTTACTGGCATTATTCACATACGCTCAAGAGCCCACCAAACCTGTTTTCGAATCTGTATTTTATCAGAACGACGGTAAGATTTACGCCAATAAAGCCCTACCGATTTACCTTTCGATTTCGTCGAGTCCTGATGGTTCAGATCCGATTGTTTTAGACACGCCTGCCAACCCATCTGATGGTTCTCCGATGTACCTCGATTCTGAGGGGGTTAATTATTTTCGCTCCAAATGGGCCGTTGATCCTGAGACCAAAAAGATCGCATCCCCTAAGCGTGAGGTTTTATTTCCCGTTCATGCCGATGGACTGCCGCCTGTTTCAGCGATTACATTTAGTGGCGCACCAAGCTACACCAATCAAGGCGTAGATTACTACGGCAAAGGCCTTAGTTATCGTCTATCGAGTACAGATCAGACCTCAGGCGTACAATCCACTTTCAAAAGCCATGATTCGGATTATACAACTTACGAGTCTCCACTTGATGTGACAACTGAGGGGGAAAACACGATCTACTATTTTTCGGTCGATAATGTGGGTAACACGGAAGAAACCAAGTCGTCATCATTTGTATTGGATCTCACGCCGCCTGTGTCGAACTACACACTTTCCGATGTGTATGGCGATAACATTTTAGGCCCAACCTTCAACATTGGCTTGGAGTCGACAGACAACCTCTCTGGAGTGAAAGGAACTTATTACACCATTGATGAGATGTCGCAGCGCGTATATGGCAGTCCAATCGACCTATCGGNTCTTTCGGATGGCCCCCACACCTTGCGATTCTACTCGGACGACAATGTGGAGAATGAGGAGAGTATAAAAGAACTGATGTTTTATCTAGACAAAATCAATCCAGAAACACAGCTCGTCGTCATTGGAGATCAGCATGACGCAACCTATTACTATGTTTCTTCTAGAACAACCTTTGAGCTACCAGCAACAGACAACAAAGCAGGTGTTGCCAAAACGAGTTTTTCAATCGACAAACAAGGCGCACAAACCTACACCACTGCCTTTGGCTTGCCAAACGAGCTTGGGCTGCATTCAATAACTTATAATAGTGAAGACAATGTGCGCAATGTAGAAGAAAAAGAAACCAGAATCTTCTATATGGACAACAAAGCGCCCAATACCTCCATAGATTACGGCAAGCCACAGTTTTTTACAAGAGACACTTTATTTATCAATCAAACAACACCGATTACGATTATCCCTCGTGACAAGCATAGCGGCGTGCAGTCAACTACCACAACTGTGAATGGCGAAGTGCAAGCAGGCAATGAATTTACGATTCCAACAGAGGGTCATAAAGAAATTGTGTTTAGTTCTGTGGATATGGTCAACAACCGAGAAGAGAATAAAACCAGTCGGGTGTATGTCGACAGTACCCCACCAGAGATATTTATCAACTTTAGTCTAGACAATATAGGTAAAGAAGATGACTTACCCGTTTATCCAAACTATGTTCGGATGTTTATCGGGGCAACCGATGAAAAGACAGGTGCCAAAAGCATCAAGTATTCTATTGATGGGGGTCCGATGACAGAATACTCCAGTCCACGTACACTAGACATCTCAGAGAAAAACACCTTTACCGAGTCGAAGGTGTATGATGTCAAGGTGGAGACAGAGGACATGCTCGGAAATACGAGCACAAAAGAACACAAGTTTATTGTGAAGAATTAGTGTGATGAATAGCTAGATTAACTTGGGGTCAAGCCGATTTGGTTTGACCCTTTTTCTTTGGCTCTAAGCATGCGAATGTGGGTAAATCGTTGATTGTCATAAAGATAAATAGGTATATTTAAATAATTATTTTATTTTTCGGATATGAAAGACTTGAAATATCTTTTTGCTTATACCGTTCCTCTGGCTGCATTTATTTCTTTTGCATCAACAGGAATTGGCACTTATGCAGCTGTGATTTATGCTTTTGTGGTATTGCCATTTTTAGATGTTGTATTGGGAAAAAACACGACCAATTTGGATGACGAAGCGCGCAAGAGCAAAGCCATCAATACTCTTTTTGATTGGACGTTGTATTTCAATCTACCAATTGTGTTTGGCTTAATGTCGTATTGTTTGTTTCAAGTCACAACGCAGAGTTACACCACTTCAGAGGGGATTGGCTTATCGCTTTCAGCAGGGATTTTGTTGGCGACCAATGGCATCAATGTCGCACACGAATTGGGACATCGACAATCATTTTTGGAGCGAACGATGAGTAAAATCCTTTACATCCCTTGCTTGTACATGCATTTTTACATCGAACACAATTTTGGGCATCATATGAAAGTGGCAACTCCTGAAGATGGTGCAACAGCCAAATACAACCAAAGTGTTTACGCTTTTTGGATTCGTTCGGTATCCAAACAGTATGTCGATGCATGGAAAAAGCAAATGGAGCTACTCTCGGCCAAAAAACGTTCGTTTTTCTCTTTTTATAACGATATGCTTTGGTATCACTTGATTCAGCCCTTGTATCTGCTTGCCGTACTGGTTTTGTTTTCTCAAACTGCCATGCTGTTTGCCCTCGCTGCGGGGGTGATTTCGTTTTTGTTTTTGGAGTGCATCAATTATATCGAACACTATGGCCTGCTTCGATCCAAGACGCCATCGGGGCGGTATGAACGTGTACAAACCCACCACTCGTGGAATTCAAATTACAACATTGGGCGTATTGTATTATATGAACTGACCAGACACAGTGATCACCATTTTAAGTCTGCCAAAAAATATCAGCTTCTAGAAACCCATAAAGAAAGCCCTCATTTACCGATGGGCTATCCCGCTTCCATTTTGCTGAGTCTGGTTCCTCCATTGTGGTTTTTTGTGATGAACCCCAAGGTTCCAACAGAGATGAAACCCGCTGTTTAAGTAAGAGTAAACAATCTTTTGTACATTTGGATTACTACATCCCGTGTGGACTGGGATTTACAATAGAGTCGCGGGTGGAGAGAACGCATCCGGATCAATCGTTTCATAAGTTTAACGCTAAAATTTTTTAATTATGAGCGAAGAGTTTATGGTAGCACTTGAACCAAATCAAGGCCATGCTTATGTCTTATTAAAGGAGTTAGAAGAAAATAGCTCCACAGATAAAGCAGCATGAAGACAACAACGGCTGTAAAACTGTACAGCCGTTTTTTTAGTTTTCAGAATTTACTTATCTATGTTGTGAAATTAGATGTGATGATAGAAAGTATTGAGGAAATAAAGGTTTTTGGAATTAAACTGATCAATTCGGGTGACTTTTTCGAGCTTTTGCTACGACTATTGCTCAACACTTTTGTGGTTTACTGGATTTCAAATCGAGTGTATGTAAAGAACAACCAGAATTATCAATTTTATTTTGGCTATAACACCATTTCCATTGTCACCTTCCTAATGTGTTTTTTATTGAGCAGCGTCAAATTGGAATTGGGCTTTGCACTTGGTTTATTTGCACTTTTCACCATCATTCGTTTTCGTACAGGTACCATTCCCATCAAAGAAATGACCTATTTATTTGTGGTTATTGGCGTAGCCGTAATCAATGCCTTGGCCAATAAAAAAGTCAGCTATATTGAACTGCTTTTTGCCAATTTCGTCATTGTATTTGTTGTGAATTATTTAGAAAATATTTCCCCCAGAATTAAACCAGAAAAAAAAGAAACGGTCTCTGTAACCTTGCAAAAATTTGATTCATTTTCGTCCTTACCGCCTGATGAAAAGACCAGACATCTTGAACAACTCATCAGCAAACCCATTATCCATTTCAAAATCAAAAAAATCAACCAACTTGACAATAGTGCGGAGCTAACAATTTTCACACAACGTCACCATTAACTCTCAAGTAGACGTTTTATGAAAATTCGATTATACCTCATTTTGGGGGTGTTTATTTCTCCCCTCCTTTTATCCGCACAAGACGAATTGACTACAAGTGACAATCAAAGCTTTGAAAGCTGGAACGCCCTACAAATCGAATATGCACCCACAGAAAAACTCAGTCTGGGTCTCGAGGCGCAGTTGCGACTCAAATCGGTTGGAGATTCTTACAATATGTCTTTTTTTGAAGCACAAGCCCAATTTGAGCTCCAACCTTTTTTAGATCTTGGCGTGGGCTATCGAAACTCGGATCGACTGGATGATGTCGGTAAAAAACAAGGCCACGAAAAGTTCAATCGATTTTTTGGCTTTGCGCAAGCAAAAACCACATTCAACCGTTTTGATTGGCGCTTTCGGGTACAACATCAGGTCAAAACCCAACGGAATATATCCGAAGACCCAAAGAACAACAGCCGATGGCGATACAAACTCTCTTCCCGCTATAATATTCCAAACTGGGAATTAGACCCTCGACTCAGTATCGAATTTTTTATGCTCGACGAATTCTACAGTACTGAGGCCTATGACAAATTTCGATTGTCGCTGGGCTCAAAAAAGAGATTTTCAAACACAAGCGCACTTTCTTTTAAATATTTATTTGAAAAAGAGGTGGGAATCACACAACCTCTATCGTATCACATCTTAAGTTTACGGTATGAGTATCGAATTTCTGTAAAAGAAAAGCAACAATAGAACTACAAGTTTCCGTTCATCCAATTGATGCGTTCAAAGAGCCAGCTTTTGAGGTATTCAACCTCTTCCGCATGGGTCTGAAAAACAGCTAAACGGTTATTCCACATTTCTTCACCAAGATTCTGATAAAGCTCATAATTGAGTACTTGAGAGCGATTGATTTTATCCGAAAACTTGTCAATCAAGGCCAGAAATTCATCGCGTTTGTCAAAATAATGGGTGTAGCGCTCAATAACCTTTTGCCGAAAAAAATCATCTTCAAGTAAGCGTTCAAACCAAGGGTGCTGATTGACATGATTGCCTTCAGCATAGAAAGCAGTTGCACTATAGTCAGCATTCCCATACGATAGATCAAAATCCCAAATCGGACCCATTTTTATCTTCTCTCCGGGCACATAACTAAAAAACACACTTGCATAACCATAAGCATCAACAGACTTGCCGATCTCATTGATTAAATACCAATCGATAAAGGAATCCAAATCGATATAGGAACGATACCCTTCTTCAGAGTCTTTGAAGTTGTCTCCAAACAACACTTCCTCAAACGCATTCACAAAATTTTCAATATTTGAATACGCCTCAGAACCATACTGAATATCTGCTGGCTCTTTGATATTATAAATGGTATCAAGCCAAGAAAATTTTTCGGTACGTTGCCTAAAAATGGGGGATTCAAAATGTACATCATCTTCAGCAACACGATAGCGTTGATCCATTTCAATCAAATAACCATTGTCTCCAATATCTAGACGATTTTTTGATTCTTCTACTTTTTGGGCGAGCACATATGTTCCTTGCGGCTTATCGTTGATAAATAACTCGACATACTCTCCTTGAGGGGAATAATCAAAGCTGCTCATTTGACCCATTTCATAGCTCAATTTATTGCGAATCATACTCCGGTCAAAATATTCAGCAAGCAACACCCAACGCCTATCATCTGCCATCCCAAGGACCTCTTGCCCTTCTAAAAATTTAATTTGATAAGGTTTTTTAGCGACACCTTCTGCTGTCCAGGTCGAGTTTCCGCGACCGCGAATCTGAATCGGGCGGTCCTCAATATCTTGAAAATCAAGACCTCCGTAGATCGAAATTTCTGCTGGAATATAGTATTCTCTTGCAACGGTTTCTGGATCAAAAGCGCTGAGAGAAACAATCGGAAGACCAGTGTGATAATGGAGTCTGATCAAGTAGTCTTTTCCATTACCACCATCATCTAAAATCGAGACCATACGCTCTTTGCCAAAATCGTTACTGCTAACAGAACTGGTTTGTTCTTCCCCATCGATTTGCACTGAAGAACCCACAAACTCATAGGTTGCAATTAAGGACCTAATCGAAGTTCCGTAGGGAACAAAACCACTAAAGGTGTCTTCATTGTCAAAATCGAGTTCGACGTCTGATTCCAAAGAAGGGTTATTGGCTTTTTGAAAACTCACCGATAGAAGATTCGGATCTAATATGTCAACTTCTTTTTCGTCTTTTTGGCACGACAGCACAAAAAGTGACAGAAGTACAATTGCATATTTACGCACAACGTATCTTTTGAACATCGTTTTATTTATCATAAATCTATGATAAATTAATGAAAAGAGGTAAAAATTATCCCCTAAACCTCAATCTGAATGGGTGGGTGGTTTATGAAATGTCAAACCGATCGGCGTTCATCACCTTGTTCCAAGCCGCAATAAAATCCGCAACAAACTTATCGTTGTTGTCGTTTTGCGCATAGACCTCGGCAACCGCTCTCAACTCGGAGTTTGACCCAAACAACAAGTCGATTCTCGATGCGGAACCGACGCTTTCTCCAGAGTTGCGATCAACCCCTTTATAGGCATTAAAGCCATCGGGCTCCCACTTGCGATCCATTGACAGAAGTTCTTTAAACCACTGGTTGCTCAGTTTGCCATCGCCCCAAAGGCCAGCCCCCGATTGGGAAACCCCCATTGCGCGCATGCCGCCGACAAGCACAGTGAGTTCTACTGGTGAAAGTCCGAGAAGTTGGGCTTTGTCAAGCAACAACTCTTCGGGTGAAACGCTATACTCTTTTTCGATATAGTTTCGAAATCCGCAAGCACCGGGTTTGAGCAAGTCAAAGGAAGACACATCTGTATTCTCCTGGCTTGCATCACCACGTCCTGTGGTAACTTCAACCTTAGCACCAGAAAGTTGTTCAATTCCTACTGCACCACCAATGACGATAATATCAGCAACACTCGCCCCAGTTTGAGCAGAGATGCTTTCATAAGCAGCCAGCACCTTGGCAAGTTGCTCGGGTTGGTTGACTGCCCAGTCTTTTTGCGGTGCCAAGCGAATGCGTGCACCATTGGCACCACCTCGGTTGTCTGAACCTCTAAAAGTAGAGGCAGAAGCCCATGCCGTTTCGACCATCACTGCGTTGTCGATCCCTGCGGCTGCAATGGCAGTTCTCACTTCACTTTCTTCGCCTGACGATAGGGTTTTACCAGCGGGAACGGGGTCTTGCCAGATATACTCAACGTCTTTATAGTCACCTGCCACATAGTTGGACTTTGGACCCATATCACGGTGGAGGAGCTTAAACCACGCTTTGGCAAAGGCCTCACCAAAGGCATCTGGGTCGGCGAGGAATTTTTGACAGATTTCTCTGTAAATCGGATCGACTTTCATCGAAATATCAGCCGTTGTCATCATCGGCAACACCTTTTCGTCACTGCCGTCAACTTGTGGTACCATATCGGCTTCTTCACAATTGACAGGGTGCCATTGCCATGCACCTCCGGGACCTTTTTGACATTCCCACTCGTATTTAAACAACAAGGTCAAATAGCCCATATCCCACTGAATGGGGTTGGTTGTCCAGGGGCCTTCAATCCCACTGGTGATGGCGTGGACGCCTTTTCCAGATTTGTAACTGTTTTCCCATCCAAATCCTTGGCTTTCGATGGGTGCGCCTTCGGGTTCTGCGCCTACATATTCGTCGGCATCTGCAGCACCGTGTGCTTTTCCAAAGGTGTGACCCCCTGCGGTGAGCGCAACGGTTTCTTCATCATTCATCGCCATACGCTTAAAAGTCTCTCTCACATCTTGCGCAGATAAAGCGGGATCAGGGCTGGCGTTGGGTCCTTGTGGGTTCACATAAATCAGACCCATTTGTACTGCTGCCAAAGGGTTTTCGAGGTCTTGGCGCGTATCGCCATAGCGGTTATCGCCCAGCCACTCGTCTTCTGATCCCCAATAGATATCTTTTTCTGGATGCCAAATGTCTTCTCGGCCTAGTGCCGATCCGTGGTTGGGACCGCCCATGTCCTCAATGGCTACATTTCCAGCAACGACAAATAAATCTGCCCAGCTCAGCGAGTTCCCATACTTTTCTTTCACAGGCCACAACAAACGTCTGGCTTTGTCCAAGTTCCCATTGTCTGGCCACGAATTGAGTGGCGCAAAACGCTGTGCCCCTGTTGCAGCACCACCACGACCATCGCCTGTGCGATAGGTACCAGCGACGTGCCACGTCATGCGAATAAAAAATGGGCCATAATGTCCATAGTCTGCTGGCCACCAGTCTTTGCTATCGGTCAAGACCACTTTGATATCGTTTTTTACCGCCTCAATATCCAAAGACTTTACACGATCTTTATAATCCAAGTCCTGCAGCGGATTGCTTTTGGTGTCGTGCTGACGAAGAATGTCAACGTTGAGACTATTTGGCCACCAATCTTTGTTTTGGGTACCTCGATTCGGTTGGGTTGTTGCGCCGTGAAATGGGCATTTGGAAACCCCGTTTGTGCTTTTCATATGATCCATTGTAATGGGTTTATTTTTGGCTGAAAAATACAAAATAAATCGGCAATAATCTATCCTTTTGTGAGCAGAATTTTCCAACCTCCACAAGCTGATTTTGAATGGAAATGGGGAATGGTTAACAGTTAACAGTTAATCGTTAATCGAAACGCTTTGTCACTCCCGCGAAAGCAGGAGTCCATTGTTCCCATAGCATACAATGCGTACCCTTACCGATGGATGCCGTGTCAAGCACAGCCTACCTACGGTAGGCAGGCATGACAAAACAAAGACACACACGCTTTGTCACTTGATCCTAGCTGGCAGAGCGTTTTAGAAAATTAGCTTGTGGTGGTGCAGCTAGATTGTTGCAAAGAAATATCAGATTCTTTAATGGATTTCATCCCGCCAAGCACATTGATTCCCGTGTGAACCCCCCGGTTTTTTAAAATCGAAAGGGCAATCATACTGCGATAACCCCCAGCACAGTGCAGATAAAAGGCTTTGTCGTGGTCAAAACGGTTGAGGTTTTGGTTGATTTCGTCCAAAGGCACAAGGTTTACGTTGGGGATATGTACAGCATTGTATTCGCTTTCTTTGCGGACATCAACAATGGCAGCCCCATTTTCGATTTGGGATTTCAATTCTTGTGCATGGATATTCTCAATCTGTTCGACTGCTTTTCCTTGCTTGACCCAGGCGTTTATGCCACCTTGCAAATAGCCAAGTGTATTGTCAAACCCCACTCTAGACAAGCGGGTGATGGTTTCTTCTTCTCGCCCTTCTGGCGTAACGATCAAAATGGGGTGTTTGGTATCGCCAATTAGCGTTCCGACCCAAGGGGCAAAACCTCCGTCAATGCCTATAAAAATGGCGTTTGGGATATGTGCTTTGGCAAAATCGTCTGCGCTGCGCACATCCAATACCACGGCACCAGTGCGTGTGGCAGTGTCCTCAAAAGCATCTGGGTTTAGGGGTTTGTTCCCCGCTTTGAGAATGACATCAATATCGTCATAGCCCAATCGATTGAGTTGTACATTTTCTGGAAAATACTGGGGCGGGGGATCTAAACCATCAATGACTTCTTTGACAAACTCTTCCTTGGTCATGTCTTGGCGTAGGGCATAGTTGACCTTTTTTTGGTTGCCGAGAGTGTCCACGGTCTCTTTCATCATTTTTTTACCACAGGCCGAGCCCGCACCATGCGCTGGATAGACGGTGATATCATCGGCAAGGGGCATGATTTTGTTTCGCAGACTGTCAAATAGGGTTTCGGCCAATTGCTCTTGGGTCATTTTGCCTTGTTTTTGTGCGAGATCTGGCCGGCCAACATCGCCCAAAAAGAGGGTGTCTCCGCTAAAAATCGCATGATCTTTTCCGTTGGCATCCCGAAGCAAATAGGTGGTGCTTTCCATGGTGTGTCCTGGTGTGTGCAAAGCTGTTATGGTCACATCTCCGATGTGAAACGTCTGACCGTCTTTAGCGATAATCACATCAAAATCTGGATCGGCGAGTGGACCAAAGACTATGGGTGCTTTGGTTTTGTTGGACAGGGTGAGGTGTCCACTGACAAAATCAGCGTGAAAATGCGTTTCAAAAATATACTTGATGCTTGCCTTGTTTTTCTGTGCGCGCTGGAGGTAGGGTTCCACCTCACGAAGGGGGTCAATCACAGCGGCTTCGCCATTGCTCTCGATATAGTAGGCCCCTTGCGCCAAACAACCTGTATAGATTTGTTCTACAATCATAGTATTGATTTGCGCGTAAAATTAATATTTAATTATAAACCCCAAAATTAAACAAGCCTATTGGGGGTGGTAGATTCGTTTGGTATTTTTTAGCACAACTTCCCGATCAAAAGACATGGGTTTGGTCTGAAAATGTTGATACATCTCCATCTGGTCGGTATAGTGTGGGGAGTCGGGACGGGCACTGTTGCCGTAGGAGATCACCGACTCAAAGGTAGTTTTCGTTTTCCCAAACCGAATCAGGGCGATATAGGATTCTCCATGTTCGATTTTGATTTGTCCATCTTTATATGGTGCCCCTCTCATGGCAGTCACCAAGTCGGGAAGTCCAAAAATGGGAAGTTCTTTGTCGCCGCGCACCAGCTTTTGATAATCGCCCAAGCGAATTTTGGTTGTTCCAAAGTGTTTGCGCAGATGTTTTTTGGCATCTTTCAAACAGGTATAAATCAACAAGGGGTTAAAGGTTTTTGAAGGGCCGAGACGCGAATAGTATTTGCCAAGACTATAGTACAGCACAGCGAAAGCACCTGCTCCATAGGAATCCGCACTTGCCACACGATCCCAGTTTTGAATGTCACCCAACAAGTCTGCCACATCGGGATAGTCTTTGGGCTTCATTTCATAAAGTGCATTAAAGTCAACAAAATTGTAGTTGAGCGGGTTGGGCAGGGTATGGTCGTATTTGATGCGTTTAAAATCGGCATAGGACAAACTGTCTTTTTCGGAGAGCAAGTCAAATAAGCGTGTACTGCGGTTGTTGTTATAGGTTTCGTAGTTCATCGCTTTGGCATAGTCATCGGGGTTTGGGTTTTCGTCAGGGGCAGTCGAATAAAATGGACTGTGATTGGCATTGTAGACATAGCCTGCTTGTGGCGCGATGACTTGGGGGAGTTCTTGGGTGGTATAGTAGCTGTCCCACAATGTTTTTTTGGTGTTTCCGGGGAGGGGTTTTTGCCAATTGTAATTGGGATCACGTCGGGGAATTTTCCCGTTGGAGATATAAAAAATGGTATCATTTCTGTCGGCATAGCCAATGTTATAGCCTGGCAGGGCGTTCCATTCCAAAACAGAATAAAACTCGGAAAAAGAACGGGCTTTGTTCATGCGCCACCACTGCTCAAGGGCATTGATATTGGTTGAGCTTGGCGTTCGGATGGCAAAAACACCACTTTTGTTTTTTAGGGCAGGACCATAGATGCTTTGATAATAGGTTTTGGAAATGGGAATCCGCAAACCCAATAAGCGGATAAACATCTTTGCTTTTTTCTTTACGAGTTGGTGTTCTTCTCCATCAACAATATAGGTGGTTTTGTTTGTCATTTCCAATTGGTAGGCATCGGCCTTGTCGGGATAGTTTACGGTATGGGTCCAGCCCAAAAATTCGTTGGCACCCGTGAGGATACAAGGGGCACCGGGAAAGGTTGCCCCGATGATATTGGTGCCTTCTTCACTGACCAAATGAGCTTCATGCCATGAGGTAGGCCCTTCCAAAGGTTGATGGGTGTTGATGGTCAAAAAGCTTTCGTCAATTTTTGTTTTTCGAGAACTCAAAGCGATGAGATTGGAGCCGTGTACGTCTTCGTGGATTGGTTTTTCATATTGATCGATTCGATTGGTAAAAATGGCCTCTACGAGCTTGTCCCCTTGGTTGGAAGCAAAGAGCTGAAGCTGCGAATAAATCAGCATTTTTTTGGGTGTGACGGGAAAGAAGTCTGGCAGCAGCACCTCATCGGGATGATGCTTTGCATAGCTGTTTAAGCCCGCTGCATAGCCCTTGATCACTTCGACAAACTCATCGCTCAAGGTGTGATAGAGGCGATCGACGGTTTCGGCACTTTGAATAAACTGCGCAACAAAATCAGCACCGATTCCCTTTTTCCCGTTCCATCGACTGAGCACGCCATTGCCTGCGAAATAGGCCTTTTGAATGGTCGAAAAATTGTCTTCGGCGTGCGCCCACGCCAATCCATAGGCGGTATCGGCATCGGTTTTTCCATAGATATGCGGAACCCCATAGCTGTCGCGAATGATTTCTACATCTTCCGGATTTACCTGTGCGTCCACAATTCCCAAAGCCAACGCAAAGAGAATTACAAAACGATATCGCATGCTTTTAAAACTATTCATAGCTGCAAGATATTCAATTTCTTTGGTCACCAAGCAAGCAGTTGATGAACAAAGGAAAAATCCCACTCCTAAATTTTTAGTTATCTTGTACACAAAAAATATGAAAAATAGAAGAGATTTTCTAAAGGAAGTCTGCCCTACAGTTGCCTTTGCCTTTTTTGGGGTGAGTTTTTTAGAGGCCTGTAGTTCCGATAGCTTAGAAGAAGACACAGGTAATGGAACCACACCCACAGACAATGGCGGGAGTTCTGATAATGGCGGGAGTTCCGACAATGGCTATACCAAAAGCGATTCGACATATACCATTGATTTAACCCATTCCAATTTTTCACAATTAGCGCAAGATGGAGGTTGGATGAATGGATCTGGCATTGGCATTCAAGCTTTATTTCTACGGACATCATCAACCAGCATCCAAGCTTATTCCAATCGCTGTCCTGCTCATGGACAAAGAAATCAGTGGGAAAAGGTAAGTAACAAGTTTAAATGTAATCACCAAGGGAACTCATACAGTACAGACTGCGAGAACACACAACTCGATTGTTTTACGACCTCGCTAAACGGAGACGAACTTACATTGACAATGTAGAAGTCATTGTACAAGACCTGATTTTTCTGATTTATTGTAGTCGTGAGTTAGCGCAGATGCACTACTTTTGTAGGATATGAGAAAAATCAACATCATCGGTTCTGGCTTTTCCTCTCTTTCTGCTGCCTGTCATTTGGCAAAGCGTGGATATCAAGTGGAGGTCTTTGAAAAAAACAGTTCGCTAGGCGGTCGTGCGCGACAGTTTCAGAAAGACGGTTTTACCTTTGATATGGGTCCTTCGTGGTACTGGATGCCTGATGTTTTTGAGCGGTTTTTTGCAGGTTTTGGCAAGCAAGTGTCCGACTATTACGAACTCGAACGCCTCGACCCTGGCTATCAAGTTGTGTTTGGAAAAGATGAGGTTTTCCTTGTTCACAATAGCATCGAGAAAATCGCAGACCGATTTGAACTGGAAGAAAAAGGGAGCGGTCGAAAATTGGTCTCTTTTCTCAATCAAGCCAAACGAAACTATGACGTTGCCATCGAGGACTTGGTCTATAAACCTGGGGTTTCCCCTTTGGAACTCATCACGCCTGTCACCATCAAAAATGCAGGTCTATTCCTGACCAATGTGCGCAAACAAGTGGAACGAGATTTTAAAAGCCCAAAACTGCGTTCACTCCTTCAATTTCCAGTCCTTTTTCTCGGGGCAAAACCCGAGCAAACCCCGGCCTTTTACAACTTTATGAATTATGCCGATTTTGGCTTGGGAACTTGGCACCCAAAAGGCGGAATGATTCAGATTGTAAATGCCATGGTGTCTTTGGGTAAAGAACTCGGCGTGAGCTTTCATACCGGTGCCCCTGTACATGAAATCATCACAAATAACAAAAAAGCAACTGGAATTCGTGTGGGGGATACCATACATGAGGCAGATATCATCATCAGTGGCGCAGACTATCACCATACCGAAAGTTTGCTACAGGCATCCCTTCGTGGATATAGCGAGGCCTATTGGAAGAAAAAGGTATTTGCGCCGTCCTCCCTTCTATTTTATATGGGGGTCGATAAAAAACTGGATAATTTGGCGCATCACAACCTCTTTTTTGATGTGGATTTTGACAAGCACGCATCGAGTATCTACGACACACCCGAATGGCCTAAAGAGCCCTTGTTTTATGTCAACCTCCCATCGATTTCCGATAAGACCATGGCTCCTGAAGGCAAAGAGGCCTGTTTTATTTTGATTCCAATCGCGCCCGGACTCGAAGACACCCAAGAACTTCGCGACAAATACTACAATATTGTCGTAACGCGAATGGAGGAACTCACCAATCAATCGATTCGAGAGCATGTGCTTTTTAACAAATCTTTTTGCGTGCTCGATTTTGTAAACGACTACAATTCCTATAAAGGCAATGCCTATGGCATGGCCAATACCCTGACCCAAACCGCATTTTTGCGCCCCAAGCTCAAAAGTAAAAAAGTAAAGGATTTGTATTTCACAGGCCAATTGACCGTACCCGGCCCTGGCGTTCCGCCAGCCCTGATCTCAGGGAATATCGTTGCGGATATGATTGCGCCACTCTAAAATTTCAATGGCATGAAAACCGTTTTCCACCCTTCCGATTCAAGAGGATATGCAAACCATGGCTGGCTAGAAGCTCGTCACAGTTTTAGTTTTGCGAGTTGGTACCAACCCGATCGACTTCATTTTGGGGCATTGCGTGTACTCAACGATGATATCATCCAAGGGGGGATGGGCTTTGGCACCCATCCACACGACAATATGGAAATTGTGACCATTCCGCTCAAAGGAGACTTGGAGCACAAAGACTCTATGGGCAATGTCGCGGTTATTCAAGAGGGCGATATACAAGTGATGAGCGCAGGAACGGGCGTCCAGCACTCGGAATACAACAACAACCCTGATCAAGACATCAATTTGTTTCAGTTGTGGTTGTTTCCCAACAAGCGCAACGTAACGTCTCGCTACGACCAATTGCCGATTCGGAGCTTGCACCAGAAAAATGCCTTTTTTCAAATTCTGTCTCCGTCAGCCGATGATCAAGGGGTTTGGATTCATCAAGATGCTTGGATGCATATGCTCGATGCGGATTCGGGGCAATCTTTTGATTACGATTTGCAAAGTCCAAACCACGGGGTGTATATAATCGTGATTGAAGGCGAAGTGGAGGTTGGCGATCAAGCCCTTTCTCGTCGCGATGCCATTGGGGTTTGGGAAACCCAAAAGGTAGAGATCAAAACAAAGTCCAACTCTGAACTTCTTCTGGTTCAAGTGCCCATGATTCAGTTGGCGTAGCCGATTTTTGAGTACATTGCATTTCCAATTCAATCGCCCATGAAACAAATCATTCATATTGAGGGGATGACCTGCCAAGGGTGCGCCTCGTCTGTAGAAGAAGCCATTGCCCAACTTCCCGCTGTAGAAAGCGTTAGCGCCAATCCCAAAACTGGGGTGGTAGCGGTTTTGCAGCAATCCCCAGTCCGTCCCGACGAAATCAAAGCGGTTTTACCACCCAAATACGCACTGGTCGATCATCCATCAACAGCCCCTTCAAAAGCCAAACAGCTTTTTCCACTTGGACTGATTTTTGTGTTCCTGATTGGCGGAACAACAATCATGCATTTTCCCATTTTTGAAACACAAGCGGTTTTGCCCGACTTTATGGGTTTGTTTTTTGTCGTGTTTTCGTTTTTTAAATTTCTCGACCTAAAAGGGTTTCAAGATAGCTTTAGGCGATATGACCCATTGGCTAAATCCCTTCCCTTCTATGGTTGGGTGTATCCGTTTGTAGAGCTTGCATTGGGCGTTCTTTTTTTGATGCGTTTAGAAGTTCAACTGGCACTTTGGCTGACTTTGGGGATTTTGAGCATCACAACGCTAGGGGTTGTCAAGGTATTGCTGTCTAAACAACAAATTCAATGTGCATGTTTGGGTTCGGTGCTCAATCTCCCGATGACCGAGGCCACTCTGACTGAAAATACAGTGATGATTGGTATGGCAGGGTGGATGCTTTTATAGCTGTCCGACAAATACCGCCAAAGCGTTTTGGAATTGGGATTCCAATTTCGAATCTAGGATGCCCTTATTATCATCAAAGGTTTTCGGAAAATTTGGAAGGGAAAAATGCGGAATATCGTAGGGGTTTTTCCTTGCGATTCGGTTATGGGCTTGTTCCAAAACGGTTTTGGCACCCCGATCACCATCATTGGTTGCCAACAACAACATGGGCTTGGAGTACCAAAGGTTGCCCTGAAAACGAGAGATCCAATCAAAGATATTTTTAAATGCCGCCGAATAGGAACTGTTGTGCTCGGCAAAGGAAATGATAATCCCATCTGCCGACATAAGCAAGTCTTTGAAATCATGGGCAAGCTGGGGAAAGCCATCCTTGTTTTGGCGATCAACACTAAAAATAGGCATCTCATAATCGTTTAAATCCAAAATAGTCGCTTGGGCATTTGGCACACAGGAAGAAGCATAAGTCGCCAATTTTTTATTGATGGAATGGATAGAGGAACTCGCACCAAAGGCAATGATCTTTTTCATGGGTTGCAAATTACAAATTCTGTTTGGTTTTAAAACTTCGCTTTGGGGTGTGCCTAACATAAAGATAAGTGATATCTTTAGCAAGATGGGGCAAGTCGTTTATCTTCACTTTTTCAGCTACAATCAACATCGCTTTTGGGCATTTACCCAAATGCAACGCGCACATGCTGGTTTACAAGACTGCAAGGGATTGCAGTTTTATAAGATGTTGGGAACAGGTGCGGGCGCGGGCTTTAGCTTACGTCCCGATTTTTCGACCTATGCCTTGCTCAGCGTTTGGGACAGTGAAGATGACAAAAAACAGGCCTTTTCGAATTCGTCCGTTTTACGGTCGTTTTTTGACCGATCTGCAACGCAACGCATCTATGCATTACGCCCCATCCATACGCATGGGAAATGGAGCGGTCAGTCGCCTTTTGTTGTGCAAGAACCCTTGGGCGATAAACCCATAGGCGTTATCACCCGTGCGACACTTAACCCCTCGCGGCTGATTGATTTTTGGCGGCATGTTCCGCAGGCATCACAAGCGATAAAAGAAGCAAAAGGCGTTGGATTTTTTAAAGGGATCGGAGAGTGGCCTTTTGTGCAACAAGCGACCTTTAGCGTATGGGAAAGCGCCGAAGCGATTCGTACCTTTGCCTATGTGTCTCAGGCACACGCCTCGATTGTCAAAAAGACAAGAGAACGCAAATGGTACAAAGAAGATATGTTTAATCGTTTTGAGGTATTGAGCGAAGAAAAAACCCCTTTGACATGAGCAAACAAGCAATCGTAATTGGTTCGGGTATCGCAGGCATTGCCACATCGATTCGGTTGGCTTGTCAGGGGTTTGCGGTTTCCGTTTTTGAAAAAAACGAATATGCAGGGGGAAAATTATCTTCCTTTTCGCTGGGGGATTACCGATTTGATTTTGGCCCTTCCTTGTTTACCATGCCACATTTTGTCGATGAGCTTTTTCAGTTGGCTGGCGAAAATCCACGGGATCATTTTCAGTACAAACGCAAAGAGATTGGGTGTAAATACTACTGGGAAGATGGCGTTCGACTCCATGCCTATGGCGATACCGAACAGTTTTTGGAAGAAGTCGATGACAAATTGGGCGTACCAAAACACCAACTGCAAGATTATCTTACCCGAGCCGAGAAAAAATACAAT
Source organism: Flavobacteriaceae bacterium TMED81 (assembly GCA_002171575.2). GTDB lineage: Bacteria > Bacteroidota > Bacteroidia > Flavobacteriales > Flavobacteriaceae > UBA724. The sequence continues at coordinate 1,123 of NHEI02000039.1, read as the reverse complement.
CGAACCGTATCCATATTTCTAGAGCAATCCTTACACAAATGGCGGACCTATCTCAACAAAGCTACTTTGGAGGGTATTGTCCATTTGTTTTCCTACGAACTCGACACCAGCCTGCACAAGGTCAACACCCGCCGATTGAAAGAACCTCATTTGGTGCAGTTCTACGATCGCTTTGCCACCTATAACGGTTCAAATCCTTATCAAACGCCCGGTATGATGACCTTGATTCAACACCTTGAGCAGCATTATGGCACCTTTGTTCCTGAAAAAGGCATGGTTGATATCACCAATAGTTTGGTTGCCCTTGCCAAACGAAACGGGGTACAGTTTCACAACAACACTCCCGTTGATGAAATCATCGTTGAGGGCAAAACAGCAGTCGGAATACGGACGAATGGCACAACACATCAAGCCGATGTGGTGGTATCCAATATGGATGTCGTACCGACCTATCGGCATTTGATGTCTACTCAACAAGCGCCCGAGATAAGTCTTCGGCAAGAACGGTCGAGTTCTGCAGTGATTTTTTACTGGGGGATCAACCGGTCGTTTCCCGACTTGGATTTGCACAACATCTTTTTTAGTGAGGACTACAAAGCAGAATTCGATGCGCTATTTAAAGACAAAACCCTAGCTGCTGATCCGACGGTCTATGTCAATATCACGGCCAAAGACGTGCATGGCGATGCCCCAGCGGGCAAGGAAAACTGGTTTGTGATGATCAATGCGCCCCACGACGTGGGTCAGGACTGGGATGCGCTTTCGCAAGAATTGCGGAAACGGGTATTGGACAAGCTCAATCGGAATTTGAAGACAAACTTGGCAGATTGCATTGAAGAGGAGTTTGTGGTCACTCCGCCTGTGATTGCGGACAAGACGGCATCCTTTACCGGGGCTTTGTATGGTGCAGCGAGCAATGATCGTATGGCAGCCTTTTTGCGTCATCCCAATTTTTCACGTCAAATAGAAGGGCTTTATTTTTGTGGGGGGAGTGTGCATCCGGGGGGTGGAATTCCCTTGTGTTTGCTGTCTGCCAAAATCGTTGCAGAGCTCGTCAATACGGGCGAATAAAGCACACGGACCAAGCTTTGATTTTCACACCATTTCGCCTTGTTTTTTCTAA
>NHEI02000038.1 GCA_002171575.2 Flavobacteriaceae bacterium TMED81 | reverse complement strand
CAAAGTGATCAAAAAGCTACATGGTCGTGCAGACCGTGTTTTGATTGATGCCCCATGTACTGGATTGGGTGTTTTGCGTCGCAACCCCGATGCGAAATGGAAAATTGATGCCGAGTTTTTGGAACGTGTCAAGCAAACACAAAAACACATCATACATACTTATGCGACGATGGTCAAACCGGGCGGAAAACTGGTTTATGCCACCTGTTCGATTTTAAAAGAGGAAAACCAAAGTCAGGTTGAGGGCTTTCTGCAATCGGAAATTGGCAAGCAATTTACCCTTGAAAAAGAGCAGTTTGTCAGCCCCGCTAAAAGCGGTTTTGACGGCTTTTATATGGCGAAAATGCTACGATCGTGATTGTTGATAACTAAGTGGAAACCCTTAGTACTTTCCCATCATGATCTTTACGCAACAAGCAATCATTTAATTATTTTTGTAGCTCAATCTGTGTTTATGATTTGTTTTTTTGGGGACGCAACCCAGCGCATATTTGCCTTACAGACACAAAACGCAATCGATGCAGAGACCACATCAAAACTCAGCTGGCTATTTGGAGACCAACCCTTCCTGAACACAACCAAAATTGATGGGGTTTTTGTTGGGCCGCGCGTAAGTATGGTAACGCCTTGGAGTACCAATGCTGTTGAAATCACACAAAATATGGGAATCAAAGGGATGATTCGCATTGAACAGTTTACGCCTTTACAAGCAGGAGAAACCATTGACCCTATGGTTTCGGAGCGGTTTGAAAACTTGGATCAAAATCTATTTACCGTTGAAATTAGCCCCAAACCCATTCGTGAAATCGATGATATTTCGGCATATAATTTGGCAGAAGGGTTATCGCTAAATCCAGATGAAGTCCGTTATCTCGAGCAACTGGCTGAGCAACTGGGTCGTCCTCTCACCGACTCGGAGGTGTTTGGTTTTTCGCAAGTCAATTCAGAGCATTGTCGGCACAAAATTTTTAATGGAGCATTTCACATTGACGGGGTCGAACAAAAAGACTCATTATTTTCCCTAATCAAAAACACTTCAAAAAAACATCCTGAAAACTTGGTGTCAGCATATAAAGACAATGTTGCATTTATCAAAGGGCCTACCATTGAGCAGTTTGCTCCACAAGATGCTGATCGAGCGAGTGCTTATCATAAAAAACAAATCCCATCGATCATTTCTATTAAAGCAGAAACACATAATTTCCCCACTACGGTCGAACCTTTTAGTGGTGCGGCTACGGGTTCGGGCGGAGAGATCAGAGATCGTATGGCAGGTGGTACAGGATCGATTCCTTTGGCGGGAACTGCTGTTTATATGACATCCTATCCGCGCATCAAATCTGATCGCCCTTGGGAACAAAACCCTGCACGTGATTGGCTATACCAAACCCCTCTCGACATATTGATTCGGGCATCGAATGGAGCAAGTGATTTTGGAAATAAATTTGGACAGCCCCTGATTACGGGATCTCTATTGACTTTTGAGCATGAAGAAAACGGACAAACTGTCGGCTTTGATAAAGTGATAATGCTCGCTGGGGGCGTTGGCTATGCTCATGCCGATCACAGTGCGAAAAGAACGCCAAAAAAAGGGGATCGCATTGTGATTCTCGGTGGTGACAATTATCGTATTGGAATGGGGGGCGCTGCCGTATCCTCAGCAGATACTGGGGCTTTCTCATCAGGAATTGAACTCAATGCTGTACAACGCTCCAACCCAGAAATGCAAAAACGGGTATCCAATGTCATTCGAGCCCTTACGGAGTCTGAGAAAAACACCATTATCTCCATTCACGACCACGGTGCAGGTGGGCACCTCAACTGTCTCTCGGAACTGGTTGAAGACACAGGTGGTACAATCGATCTCGATGCCTTGCCTGTAGGAGATCAAACATTGTCTGCAAAAGAAATTATTGGGAATGAATCCCAAGAACGGATGGGGCTGATTGTCAGCGAAAAGGACCTTCCCCGACTTCGAAAAATTGCAGAACGGGAGCGCGCCCCGCTTTTCGATGTTGGCGTTATCACAGAAGACAATCATTTTGTTGTTGAATCACAAAAGACCAGTGCCAAACCCATTGACTTGTCGATTGATGATTTTTTTGGAAAAACACCCAAAACCATTTTAGTCGATCAAAACCAAGAAAATCGATTTTCTGCTGTTCCCTTTGAAATAAAAGACGTTTACAAAGACGTCGAGAATTTACTCCAGCTGGAAAGTGTGGCCTGTAAAGATTGGCTTACCAACAAAGTTGACCGCTGTGTGGGTGGTCGCGTTGCCCAGCAGCAAACGGTAGGATCCCTTCAACTGCCTTTGGCGAATTGTGGGGTGGTTGCCCTTGACTATCAAGGAGAAAAGGGAATTGCGACTTCGATCGGACATGCGCCAGCAGTTGCTTTAATCGATGCGGCCGCAGGAAGTCGAATATCCATTGCAGAGGCCTTGACAAATCTTCTTTGGGCTCCTTTGGAAAATGGACTTGCAGCAGTGAGTTTGTCTGCCAACTGGATGTGGCCTTGTAACAATCCTGGTGAAAATGCACGCTTATACAATGCGGTTAAGGCCTGTGCAGACTTTGCCATTTCTTTGGGCATCAATATTCCAACGGGAAAGGATTCCTTGTCGATGAAACAAAAGTATGCCAACAAAGAAGTACTGGCTCCAGGGACAGTAATTATATCGGCATCCGCATCGTGTAGCAATATCAAAGATGTTGTTCGGCCGATGGCAAGACCGAATCAGGGTAAGCTCTACTATATTTCGATGAGTGATTCGAGCTATCCACTTGGTGGATCTGCCTATGCGCAATTGAAAAATTGTGTGGGCAGCCATGTGCCAGATATCAGTGATGCTGCACAATTTAAAGCCAGTTTTAACGCTTTACAAGACCGAATCAAAAAGGGCGAAGTTGCGTCTGGTCATGATATTGGCTCTGGTGGACTCATTACAACCTTACTCGAAATGTGTTTTACCGAAAATAAAGTAGGTATGCAAATTGATTTATCTGCTTTTGATGAGCAGATTTTATATTCCGAAAACCCTGCTGTAGTGATTCAAACCAGTGCGGAGAGTGCAAAATATCTCAGTGATAAAGGAGTATCTATCCTTGAAATCGGGGAAGTAAATGAATCAGATGTACTCAACATACAGTGCGCAAACGAATCCTTCGAATTTCATGTTCCAACTTATCGAAAGCACTGGATGACCACTTCATATATGATGGATAAAAACCAAACAGACCCAAGCAAAGCAAAGGAACGATTTGACAGTGTTGATAAAACGCCATTACGTTTTACATTCCCGACTTCATTCAGTGGAAAGCTTCCCCTTGTGGACGAAGGGAAACGAATCAAAGCAGCTGTGATTCGAGAAAAAGGGAGCAACTCGGAGCGTGAAATGGCCTATATGATGGATCTCGCAGGATTTGAGGTCAAAGATATTCATATGACCGACTTAATGACTGGTCGTGAGGATCTTACAGATGTCCAACTCATCGTCGCAGTTGGCGGATTTTCAAACTCTGACGTACTCGGCTCGGCAAAAGGGTGGGCAGGCACCTTTACCTACAACGCCCTAGCCAAAAAAGCGATTACCGATTTTTTTCATCGACCCGATACCCTTTCCTTGGGCGTATGCAATGGCTGTCAGCTTTTTATCGAACTGGGTCTTTTACACCCAACCCATGATCAAAAACCTAAAATGCATCATAACCTTTCTGGAAAATTTGAATGTGTTTTTAGTACAATTGATATTCAACCCAACAATACCGTTTTATTTCAGGGGTTAAGTGGTTCCAGACTCGGGATTTGGTCAGCGCACGGAGAAGGGCGATTTGAACTCCCTCAAAACCAAGCTGATTATCAAATTGTCGGCAACTACTCCTATGATCAGTATCCATCAAACCCCAATGGGTCAGATTATGGAACCGCCATACTGAGCAGTGATGATGGACGTCATGTTGTGATGATGCCTCATTTAGAACGTTCGATATTTCCATGGAATTGGGCACATTATCCAGCAGACCGAAAATCAGATGTTATCTCCCCTTGGATTCAGGCCTTTGAAGATGCCCACAAGTGGTTTTATACTGGCAACTAGCTAGGCAATTATTTTTTCTTTAAAAGAAATAAATGCATATTTGTTACTATACATGCAATCGAAAATCAAATTGAACGCACCGACTCGCTTATTTGACATCCTCGAAAATCAAGTAAAGACCTTACCTGTTAAACGAGCTTTGAATTCCAAATACAATGGCAAATGGGTCTCTACTTCTTCTGAAGAATTTTTAGAGCAATCAAACCAAATCAGCCGCGGTTTACTCCAGCTTGGTTTGAGCAAAGGAGACAAGGTCGCTATCATTTCTTCCAATAACCGAACAGAATGGTGTATTGTTGATATCGGGGTTCTTCAAATCGGCGGAATTGATGTTCCAATTTATCCGACCATCACCGCAGAAGATTATGCGTATATCATCAATCACTCTGAGTCAAAATACTGTTTTGTTTCGGATCAAGAGGTCTTTGATAAAATCAAATCCGTTCAGAAAGACTGTCCGAATCTAAAGGAAGTCTATAGTTTTGATGAGATCAAAGGATGTAAGCATTGGACTGAGGTTCTGGATCTTGGCAAAGACGCTGCTCATCAACCAAAAGTGATTGCAATTAAAGAATCTGTACTCTCCCACGACTTGGCAACCATCATCTATACGTCTGGAACAACAGGAACGCCCAAAGGCGTGATGCTGAGTCACAACAATATTGTCTCCAATGTATTTGCTGCACAAAAACGCCTACCACTCGAATATGGTAAAGCAGTCGCATTGAGCTTTTTACCGCTATGCCATATTTATGAAAGAATGTTGATGTATCTCTATCAAATTACATCAACAGAAGTACATTTTGCCGAATCACTGGAAACCATTGGAGAAAATCTCAATGAGATCAACCCAGATGTGATGACTGCTGTTCCTCGATTACTGGAAAAATTATTTGACAAAATCTATGGCAAAGGGCAAACACTAACAGGAGTCAAAAAGAAATTATTCAACTGGGCTGTTGATGTGGGACTCGCTTATGAGCCCTACAAAAAGAATGGCTTGGTGTATAGTCTTAAACTCTCAATCGCTCGCGCGTTGATTTTCAAAAAATGGAAAGCTGCATTGGGCGGTAATCTCGAGCTGATTGCCTCTGGAAGCGCTGCCTTGCAACCGCGCCTCGCTCGTGTATTTACGGCCGCTGGACTGACGGTTGTTGAGGGATATGGACTAACAGAAACTTCGCCTGTAATCTCAGTCAACGATATGAGAGACGGGAAATTCCGCATTGGTAGCGTTGGTAAAGTGGTCGAGCATGTACAAGTTAAAATCGCGGAAGATGGTGAGATTCTTTGCAAAGGACCCAATGTAATGATTGGGTATTATAAAAATCAAGAGCTCACAGATGAAGTCATTAAAAACGGTTATTTCCATACAGGTGATATTGGACATGTGGACGAGGATGGGTTTTTAAAAATCACAGACCGTAAAAAAGAGATGTTTAAAACTTCAGGAGGGAAATATGTAGCTCCCCAAGTGATTGAAAACATGATTAAACAATCAACCATGATTGATCAAGTGATGGTAGTCGGAGAAAACCAAAAATTCCCTTCGGCACTTGTTCAACTCAACTTTGAAGCTGTAAACGAGTGGATGGGCAATGTTGAAAATCCAAAAACTGCCAAGCAACTTATTCAAGATCAAAAAGTCATTGATCAAATCAAAAGCGATATCGAAAGTGCAAATGCCAATTTTGCACAATGGGAAAAAGTTAAGATATTTAAGCTTACAGAAGATATTTGGAGCATTGATTCTGGTCACCTCACCCCCACGATGAAGCTCAAAAGAAAAATAATCGCTGAAAAATATAAAGCCCTTATCGAAGAGATTTATAGCTAATCCCTTTTTTTTGTTATTTATTATGCATGCATAATAAATTTTTATTACATTTGGCTCTATGCGAACAAAAACAATCGATCATTTTTTACGTGCGACCTGGCAAGCTGTGTCCAAAATGTATAATGAAGAGGCTTCTCGATATGGAGCTACGATGGCAACTGGATTGGCTCTTCTGAGCATTGATGCGGAAGAAGGCGTTCCCTCTACCTCGCTAGGTCCGAGGATGGGGATGGAATCGACAAGTTTGTCACGCACCTTAAAGACAATGGAAAATCAGGGCTTAATCCGAAGAGAGCCAAACCCCGAAGATGGCAGAGGTGTTTTGATTCGCCTTACAGAAGAAGGGCTTGAAAAGCGTTCTCTCTCGCGTGAAGTTGTCATACAGTTCAATCAGGCAATTGAATCCGCTGTAAGTCCCGAAGAACTGGAATCGTTTTATAAAGTCATCGCATTGATCCTACAAAAAGTACAAGAAAAATCAATTTTTATTCCCCAAAAACAAATATCATGAGTACAAGAAGAATATCAAAAGTGGCAGTCATTGGGTCTGGAATCATGGGTTCTGGTATTGCTTGTCATTTTGCGAATATTGGTGTAGAAGTTTTACTTCTCGATATTGCACCAAACGAATTAAATGAAAAAGAAAAGACGAAGGGTCTCAAACTCTCCGACCCTGCTGTGCGTAATCGCATTGTTGATGGAAATCTCTTACAAGCAATCAAATCCAATCCGGCGCCACTTTATCATACGGATTTTAAAAAACGAATCCATACAGGAAATTTATCTGATGATATTCCGAAAATCGCTGATATGGACTGGATTATCGAGGTGGTTGTGGAACGACTTGAGATCAAACAAACTGTTTTTAAGCAAATTGAAGCCCATAGAACGCCAGGCACATTGATCACCTCAAATACATCAGGCATCCCGATTTCGAAAATGAACGAGGGTCGATCAGATGATTTTCAAAAGTATTTTGCTGTTACTCACTTTTTTAATCCGCCTCGATACTTAAAACTTTTTGAGGTCATACCAGGCCCAAATTGCTTGCCCGAAGTCAGTTCGTTTTTGATGGATTATGGTAGCACTTTCCTCGGCAAACGTTCGGTTTTTGCCAAAGACACGCCAGCATTTATTGGAAATCGAATTGGTATTTTTTGTATTCAAAGTCTCTTCCATCAAGTCAGGGATATGGGTCTGACTGTAGAGGAAATCGACAAGCTTACCGGACCCGTAATTGGAAGGCCAAAATCGGCTACTTTTCGGACGGTTGATTTGGTGGGTCTCGACACCTTGGTGCATGTGGCGAATGGGTTGCATGAAAACTGTGAAGATGACGAGCGAAGAGATGTATTCCAACTTCCTGACTTCATTTCCACTATGATGGAAAAACAATGGCTTGGTTCCAAAAGTGGTCAAGGATTTTATAAGAAAGTAAAAAATGAAAAGGGAAAATCTGAGATTTTAACATTGGATCTCAATACCATCGAATACCGATCAAAAAAACGAGCGCAGTTTGACACTCTTGAAAAAACCAAAACGATTGATAATCTTATCGAACGCTATCCCGTTTTAATTTCGGGATCAGATAAAGCGACTGCATTTTATCGAAAAAACTTTGGAGAGCTTTTTGCGTACATCCAATACCGAATTCCTGAAATCTCTGACGAAATCTATCGAATAGATGACGCCATGAAAGCTGGATTTGGATGGACACATGGTCCTTTTGAACTCTGGGATGCGGTTGGATTGGAAACAGGAATTGAACTTATTAAAGAGGCGGGACATAAACCTGCAGAGTGGGTGACTGCCATGGCGAAAGGATCGCACCAACGTTTTTATGTATTAGAAGACGGCCAGCAACACTTCTATGACATTCCAAACAAAAACATGAATGTCATTCCCGGTCAAAGTAGCTTTATAATCCTCGACCGCCTTAGAGATTCGAAAACCGTTTGGCAAAATCCAGAGTGCTCATTAATTGACCTTGGAGACGGGGTGCTGAATGTGGAGTTTCACTCCAAAATGAATACAATCGGTGGTGGCGTTCTTCAGGGAATTAACAAAGGCGTTGACTTGGCTGAAAAGGACTTTCAAGCCCTGGTTGTCGGAAATCAGGGAGCTAATTTCTCTGCTGGAGCTAATATTGGTATGATTTTTATGTTGGCAGTCGAGCAAGAATATGATGAGCTCAACACGGCAATCAAATATTTCCAAGATACGATGATGCGTATGCGATATTCGTCCATCCCCACCGTTGCGGCACCGCACACCCTTACCCTCGGGGGTGCTTGTGAGCTCAGCTTACATGCAGACAAGGTCGTGGCCGCTGCAGAAACCTATATCGGCTTGGTCGAGTTTGGAGTTGGTGTAATTCCTGGGGGCGGTGGATCTAAAGAGATGACGCTCCGTGCCTCGGATTCTTTTCGTAAAAATGACGTAGAACTCAATGTACTTCAAGAATATTTTCTCACAATCGGAATGGCGAAAGTAGCTAAGTCAGCTTACGAAGCATTCGATTTGGGGATTTTACAAAAAGGTAAGGACGTCGTTGTTGTGAATGCTGACCAACAAATCGCTGTTGCCAAAAAACAAGCTGTTTTAATGGCAGAGTCTGGCTATACCAAACCCATAAAGCGAAACGACGTAAAAGTTTTGGGCAAACAAGCCCTTGGAATGTTTTTGGTGGGAACAGATTCTATGGAGGCCGCTCATTACATTTCGGAACATGACAAAAAAGTTGCCGACAAGTTGGCCTACGTCATGGCTGGTGGTGACCTATCACAGCCGTCCTATGTGTCCGAGCAATATCTTCTAGATATTGAAAGAGAAGCGTTTTTATCCCTTTGTACCGAACGCAAAACACTTGAACGCATACAGCATATGCTTAAAACAGGAAAACCTTTAAGAAATTAACACATGAAAACAACCTACATCGTAAGCGCACACCGAACAGCCGTTGGTAAAGCACCAAGGGGCCTTTTTAGATTTAAACGTCCAGATGAGCTCGCTGCAGAAACCATCGAGCATATGATGAGTACCTTGCCTGATTTTGATGTTACCACAATTGATGATGTTCTGATTGGGAATGCCATGCCAGAGGCCGAACAGGGCCTAAATATGGCGCGGCTCATTTCATTAATGGGGCTCAAAACCAATGACGTTCCAGGAGTAACCGTAAACCGCTATTGCGCATCAGGAATCGAAACAATCGCTTTGGGAGCTGCAAAAATACAATCAGGAATGGCAGAGTGCGTGATTGCGGGTGGGGTTGAGAGCATGAGCTATATCCCGATGGGTGGCTTTAAACCTGCCCCCGACTACAAAGCCGCCAAGCAAGGAAATGAAGATTACTATTGGGGAATGGGACTCACTGCCGAAGCAGTTGCCAACCAGTATAAGATCTCCAGAGAAGATCAAGATGCTTTTGCGTATGCATCACACCAAAAAGCCCTGAAAGCTCAAAAAAATGGTGCGTTTGATAATCAAATTGTACCGATTACCATAGAGGAAACATATATCGACGACAATGGAAAAAAAGCAACGCGCACCTATACCGTTGATCGTGATGAGGGACCAAGAGCAGATACAAGCTTAGAGGCATTGGCAAAGCTGCGACCTGTCTTTGCCAATAATGGTTCGGTAACAGCGGGGAACTCCTCGCAAACAAGTGATGGTACAGCTGTATTATTGATGATGACCGAAGAGATGGTTAAGAAGCACAAACTCACCCCAATAGCTCGGCTTGTGAGTTATGCTACTGCTGGCGTTCCACCCAAAATCATGGGTATAGGCCCCGTAGCAGCAATCCCAAAAGCACTGGATCAAGCGGGTCTAAAACTAAAAGACATCGAGCAAATCGAACTCAATGAGGCCTTTGCTGCTCAATCCTTAGCTGTAATCCGCGAGCTTGGCATCAACCCAGAACTGGTCAATGTCAATGGGGGAGCAATTGCTCTTGGACACCCGCTGGGTTGTACAGGTACAAAACTCTCAGTGCAGTTATTTGACGAAATGAAAAAGAGAAAACAAAAATATGGCATGGTTACCATGTGTGTCGGTACTGGACAAGGTGCCGCAGGAATTTATGAATTGATATAGAATTATGGAAACAAAAGAAATCGTACGCACGCGCGGAGGTGCTTTTTTATTGCAAGAAACGCACGCAGAAAACGTCTTTACACCTGAAGATTTTAGCGAAGAACAACAGATGATGCGAGATGCCGCAAAGGAATTTATCGATCGAGAAGTCTGGCCCAATAAACATCGTTTTGAGCAAAAAGACTACGACTTCACATTTGAGCTGATGCGCAAAGCTGGAGAACTTGGCTTTTTGGGCGTTGGCGTTCCTGAAGCCTACGGAGGGCTTGAAATGGGGTTTGTCTCAACCATGCTCGTCTGTGATTACTTTTCAGGGGCAACTGGCTCACTTTCCACTGCCTACGGTGCCCATACTGGGATTGGCATCATGCCCATCGTTTTGTACGGAACCGAAGAGCAAAAGCAAAAGTATGTCCCGAAGCTCGCTTCTGGAGAAGAGATTGGTTGTTATTGTCTTACCGAACCGGGGGCAGGATCGGACGCAAATAGCGGAAAAACCAAAGCTGTACTTTCTGAAGATGGCACCCATTATACAATCAGTGGGCAAAAAATATGGATTTCAAATGCTGGATATGCCAGTGTAATGATTGTATTTGCACGGATCGAGGATGATAAAAATATCACAGGATTTATCGTTCCTAATGACCCAGAAAATGGAATTAGCATGGGCGAAGAAGAACATAAATTGGGGATTCATGCTTCATCAACCAGACAGGTCTTTTTCAGTGAAACCAAGGTACCCGTCGAAAATATGCTTTCTGAACGTGGCAATGGTTTTAAAATCGCAATGAACGCACTGAATGTGGGTCGTATTAAACTTGCTGTTGCTTGTATTGATGCCCAGCGACGTACTGTGAGCGAAAGCGTCCGTTATGCAAACGAGAGAATCCAGTTCAAAACACCGATTAGTCAGTTTGGGGCAATCAAACAAAAAATTGCCAATATGGCTACAAATTGTTACGTGGGTGAGTCGGGTTGTTACCGTGCGGCCAAAGACATCGAAGATCGAATAGCTATCCGATCCGAGTCAGGAATAAGCCATCAAGAAGCAGAGCTGAAAGGAGTAGAAGAGTATGTAATCGAATGTTCCATTTTAAAGGTGGCTGTGTCGGAACACACCCAAGACTGTACAGACGAAGGCGTTCAGATTTTTGGAGGTATGGGTTATTCTGCGGATATGCCCATGGAGTCAGCGTGGCGAGATGCTCGGATTTCTCGAATCTATGAGGGAACAAATGAAATCAATCGGATGCTCACTGTTGGCATGCTGATCAAAAAAGCCATGAAAGGTCACCTTGATTTGATTGGTCCTGCAACTGCCGTTGGGGAGGAACTTTTGGGCGTGCCATCATTCGACGTTCCAGATTTTACAGAACCCTTGAGCGAGGAAAAATCAATTCTCAAAAACCTGAAAAAGGTATTTTTGATGATCGCAGGTGCTGGTGTCCAAAAATATGGAACCGACCTCGAGAAACATCAGCAGCTTTTGTTGGCTGTCTCTGATATCTTGATTGAAATCTATCTGGTGGAATCGGCCATACTTCGAACGGAAAAGAATATCAAACGATATGGGCTAGACACACAAGGTATGCAATTGGCCATGACAAAACTCTATCTTTTTCAATCCGTTGAGAAAATACAATCCAAAGGGAAAGAAGCGATTATTTCTTCTGCTGAAGGAGATGAGCAAAAAATGCTTCTCATGGGTCTAAAGCGATTTACAAAATATGTCAATCATCCAAATGTGATTGGCTTACGCCATCAAGTCGCCGATAAAGTGATTGCAGAGAATCAATATTGTTTCTGATTGCCATAGATTGACAATCGCTAAAAGATTGTTTCTGTCTTTTATTATCTTATGGTTCATAATTATTTTCCAAATCTTATCATTATGGATCATCTTGTTATACACTGGGTAAATACGTGCAAACTGATTATTGAAACCATTGGAGCCTTGCTCGTTTGCGTTGGCTGTATCCTATCAATTCGTATATACTTACTAGGGTTGTTCAAATCGGAAATCAACTTTTCAAAAGTTCGATTAACTTTGGCAAGATATCTGATGCTAGCACTGGAGTTCCAGCTTGGTGCTGACATCCTTGGAACGGCTGTTTCACCCAATTGGGACACCATTGGTAAACTCGCTGCAATAGCAGTAATCAGAACCCTTTTAAATCATTTTTTGTCTAAAGAAATTGACAAAGAGGAGCAACATGATTCAAGAAAAGTGTTGCAATAGATTCTCGACTTATGACTACTTTTACTTCGCAATGATTTCTTTTCTGCAAAATACATTTGCTATTTTCTTTAGGAGCAACCCCTTTCAAAATGGTGCTGCCCTCGCCTATTATGCCGTGTTTTCGCTTTTACCCATGATTATCATCATCACTGTTGTTTTGGGTTATTTTTTTGGAGAGAAAGAGGTTTCAGACGAAATCTACGCAAAATTCAGCGATACCCTAGGGGCAGACGCATCCAAACAAATTCAAGAAATTGTGAGCCATCGGAAGGTTCATCAAAACAGTGCTTTGGCGACCAGCATTGGATTTTTGATCCTCGGATTGTCCTCCTCCGCTATGCTTCGTCAACTTCACCACTTTTTTAACCGGATATGGAGAATTAAAGTCAAGCGAAAGCGAGAGGTTCAGAATTATCTGTTCAAGCAATTCATATCGTTTACCCTGCTTATCGGGCTTGTCTTTTTTGTGTTGGTCAGTACAAGTGTCAGCAGTTATTTATTGGAGTACAGCGATCGTTTGAGCAGCAACTATTCGTTTACCTATGGGTATGAATTGGTCGTTTCATTTGTTGTATTGGGCACCATTTTCACCTTGATGTTTAGCATCTTGAGTGACGCCATCGTACACTGGAAGCCAGCCGTTTTAGGTGGTGTGTTTACAGCATTTTTGTTTTCGATTGGAAAAACCATCATTGGATATATCCTGACCACCATGCACATCGATAGTATTTTCGGTTCGGCGAGTGTGTTGGCAATTCTGATGCTATGGGTGTACTACACCTCGCAAATTATCTTTTTTGGCGCTGCTTTTATCGATGTCGTCAGTGAAAGAATGGGATACCAAATCCGACCCATTAAACTTGCTGTAAAAGTGGATGTGGTGGAGCTAGAATAGTGCTTGCAGAACTACTCCAAAAACCCTTTTTCACGCATCCAGTCGTCATTGTAGATTTTGGTGACATAACGACTTCCTGAATCGTGTAGCAATACCACCACGACATCGTCAGGACCAAAGTGAGCTTTGAGTTGCAACATCCCCTTTATCGCAGCACCACAAGAGTTTCCTGCAAAAATCCCTTCTTCCCGAGCCAATTTTCGCGTGTAAACGGCAGCGTCTTTATCAGTGACTTTTTCAAAAGCATCAATCAGGTCGAAGTCAACGTTTTCTGGGAGAATATCTTCCCCGATGCCTTCCGTCACGTACGGGTAAATCTCATTTTCATCAAAAACTCCCGTTTCATGGTATTTTTTAAAAACCGAACCATACGTATCAATTCCCCATACTTTGATTGCTGGGTTTTTCTCCTTGAGGTATTTGGATACGCCAGATATAGTTCCGCCAGTGCCTACCCCAACGACAAAATGAGTGATTTTACCATCGGTTTGTTCCCAAATTTCGGGACCGGTCTGCTCATAGTGAGCAACCGCATTGGAGGGGTTATCATATTGGTTGACATACCAAGCATTGGGTGTTTCCTCGGCGATACGCTTCGAAGTCGAATAATAAGAACGTGGGTCATCGGCTGGTACATCGGTTGGACAAACAACTACCTCAGCACCCACAGCACGAAGCACGTCAAATTTGGTTGGGGACTGCTTGTCATTCGATACGCAAATCAATTTATACCCCTTGACAATGGCAGCAAGTGCTAAACCCATTCCCGTATTACCAGAAGTTCCTTCTACAATCGTTCCGCCTGGTTTGAGTCGGCCATCTGCCTCGGCATCTTCAATCATTTTGAGTGCCATACGGTCTTTGACAGAGTTTCCAGGATTAAAGTATTCCACCTTTGCCAAAACCAAAGCGTCAACTTCTTTTGCGATTGAATTGAGCTTGATCAAAGGCGTATTCCCTATGGTATCCAGTATATTGTTTGCGTATTTCATGCTACAAATGTACTGTATCGCGCAGATATATATTGCCTACACACAGATGAAATTTGTTGGATTTACACCCTCCGCAATGCACGAATTGGAGTAACTTTCGAAATGATAAATGACGGAATCAATAGCATCAATACACAAATCACAAAGGTTCCGATGTTAATCGCTAGAATCATGGACAGATCAAAAGCAATTGGTACGGTCGTCACATAATAAGAAGTCGGATCAAGTGAAATCCACTCCGTTTG
Organism: Flavobacteriaceae bacterium TMED81; assembly: GCA_002171575.2. Classification (GTDB taxonomy): domain Bacteria; phylum Bacteroidota; class Bacteroidia; order Flavobacteriales; family Flavobacteriaceae; genus UBA724. The sequence goes on along the minus strand of NHEI02000038.1, from coordinate 8,212 downwards.
GCGTTGGATAGCAAGAAGTCCAAGCCCCAACACATTGCCCCAAAACAACCCAATTCCAATAAGGTAAGCAGCGTTGTACAAAAATACTTTTTGTGTTGCCCATTGTTTCATTCCCAATACCCCAAGTAAACCAATCATTTGGGTTCGTTCGAAGATCAAAACCAATAAAGCCGTAATCATATTGATCCCGCCCACTATGATCATAATCATGATAATCAAGGCGATATTGGTATCAAAAAGGGAAATCCAATTAAAAATTTCGGGGTAACGCTCTTTGACATGCTGCACATCGTATGGAGCGGGCACCTTTTCATAAATCTGCTCAGAAAACAGATTGATATCATCAAAATTTTCCAGAGTGATTTCAAAAGCCCCTACATGATCAGAAGGCCATTGATATATTTTTTGAACGTGTCGCAAGTCTGCAAAGGCAATTCGCTGATCGAAATCTGGAAAGCCAGAATCGTAGAGTCCCGAAACGACAAAACTCCTCCGGATTGGGAGACGATCCTCAAACAAAAAATAGGACGATACCCGGTCTCCCGTCTTTACTCCCAAGGTTCTGGAAATATGTTTGGACAGTAAAATCTCTCGACTGATTGACGATCCGATTTCTGGTAAGCGTCCATCAGTAAGGTAGTCTTCAAAGGCGTTCCATCGGTATATACTATCGATACCTTTCAACAGACCTCCCGCAAAATTCTTATCGGTTTTAAACACGGTTGATGCATACGCTACAGAATTTACAAAAGCGATATGCTCGGTTTCAGCCGCTGAGCGAATCATTTGGGGGTCGATGCTCTCCAAGGTGGTGTTTGTGGAGTTGTTCTCATAGGTAGATACCCGAATATGGCCCTCAAAAGAACTGATTTTGTCCTTGATTTTGTTTTGAAACCCGATTCCTGTACCAATGGCGATATGCATCGCGATCAAGCCAATGGATATGGCGAGGATTCCGATTTTAATAATTGGCGCCGAAACACTATTTTTATAGGACTTCGAACCGAAAATACGTTTGGCGATGAATAGACTAATCTTCAACCTGTGATAGCTTTACTCAAAAATACCGCTTTTTTTGTCTTTGTGGTTTGTAGCATGCCCCTTTTTGCGCAAGTCCAACCAGGCGCATACCAAACGCAGGAGTATCTTCCCCTTTTGGTCGATATGAATGTCGCAGTCGTTGGGAATCAGAGCAGTCAGGTTCTATCGAATGACAAGCGCATTCATTTGGTAGATCATTTACGAAGTCAGGGAGTCAACATTAGCAAAGTGTTTGCGCCCGAGCATGGGTTTCGAGGAAAAGAAGATGCTGGTGCATCTATTGTAGATAAAATCGACTCTAAAACTGGAATTCCGATTGTTTCGCTACACGGAAAATACCGCAAACCAACCGTAGAACAGCTTACAGATATCGATATCCTTGTGTTTGATATTCAAGATGTGGGTGTACGATTCTTTACCTATCTATCCACCCTTCACTTGGTCATGGAGGCGTGTGCAGATGCGAAGGTTCCTGTAATTGTATTAGATCGACCCAATCCAAATGCGCATTATGTGGACGGTCCCATGATGGAAGAGGAAAACCAAAGTTTTTTGGGTAAAGTTCCCATTCCACTCGTGTATGGAATGACAATTGGCGAATATGCCAAAATGCTGGTTGGAGAAGGGTGGCTTGATACCAAAAATAAGCTGTCCTTACAGATAATCCCCATCGCGAATTATACACATCAAACTCCCTATGAGTTACCCATCCGACCCTCACCAAACCTACCCAATGCGCAGTCGGTGATGCTGTATCCGAGTTTGGGTCTGTTTGAAGGAACTCCTGTCAATGCAGGTCGTGGAACCTCTCACCCCTTTCAGCAATTTGGTGCTTCATTTTTAGATGCAAATCATTTTACTCATCGCTACACTCCCACACCCAAGTCAGGTGCTTCAAATCCAAAGGAAAAAGAAAAAGAATGCTATGGGCTTGACTTGAAAAATCATCCAAAGTTGGATCGTGTCAATATCGATTGGATGATACAAGCATATGTAAATAGTCATGAGCCCGAACAGTTTTTCTTGAATCCAGGGTTTAGGCGTCATGCTGGTACAACGTCTTTACAATTGCAAATTGAAAAAGGCATGAGTGCCTCTGAGATCAGAGACAGTTGGCAATCAGATATTCAAGACTTTTTAAAAATCAGAAAGTGGTATCTCATCTACCCGTAGTGGGCTTTCTGTAGGGCTGAAATGGCTGCTTCAACAAACTTTTTATTGAACTATTTTCGTTTTCATCTGGGAACACATCAACGCCATAAATGATTTTCTCAGGTGCGAGATACATATAAGTCCCCAGCAATCGATCCCAAATGGAAAAGATATTTCCATAGTTTGAATCGGTATAGGGAAGTACATAGTGATGGTGGGTTTTATGCATATTTGGAGAGACAAAAAAATAACTCAAAACCATATCCAATCGCTGCGGTAANTTNATNTTTGCATGATTAAATTGGCTNAACAAAACCGATANNGATTGGTAAAGCATCACGACTCCGATGGGTAGTCCGATTAGAAAAACACCNAGGGTTGTNAANACAAAACGAACAACACTCTCNAAAGGATGATGNCGGTTGGCTGTTGTGGTATCCACATGATGATCAGAATGATGGACAAGGTGTACCATCCAAAGGGGCTTTANCTTGTGTTCTGNCCAATGTGCGAGATATGCCCCAACAAAATCGAGCAACATNACNCCGAGAATCACATAAAGCCAAAGTGGCATTTCAANAGCGTTNAGCAGNCCAAATTGGTTAGCAGTNACCCAGTCNGCAGTGCGCAATAGNATAAACGCCAANGAAAAATTGANGACAATCGTNGTGAGGGTAAAGAAAAANTTGGGAAGGGCATGCTTCCACTTTTGATATTGAAAACGAGAAANAGGCAATNCCCCNTCAAANAACCAAAAAAGGGTTATCCCNCCGACGAGTATGATACTCCTATGAGCNGAAGGTATGCTTTCAAAGTAATTGACGATCCATTCCATAGCGCTATTTTTTCGGCTTAAACTTACTAAAAATTATAGACTCTAAATGACTGTGAATCAAAACCTTCNANTCTTTAGGGNATATTCATATACTTGTGCGTTTGCAAAGACGNTTTCCATTTNGGGTTTTGGAGTACATAGTCNACNATATNTGGNATNACCTGCTCTCGTTTGCTCCACTCGGGCTGNAGAAANAGCTTNCANNTGGGTTGTACTTTNGCTGCTTGTTCTTCGGCAAAAGCAAANTCGCTTTGGTTNTATACGATNACCTTGAGNTCATCGGCGACTTTATAGATTGAATCAAGNGGTAGCATTCNCTTCTTTGGGGAAAGNCAAATCCAGTCCCAATGACCAGAGAGTGGATATGCACCCGAAGTTTCNATATGAGTCNCTAGCTNTTCATTTTGAAGCCCTTGTGTGAGAGGTCCCATATTCCACATCAATGGTTCGCCNCCNGTTACGACAATCGTATCCGAATATTGCTTTGCCTGTTGAATAATGGTCGANANTTCAGTTGGCGGGTGTTTTTCAGCATCCCAACTTTCTTTTACNTCACACCAATGACAACCGACATCACATCCACCAATNCGAACAAAATAGGCGGCACTTCCTTTGTGATAGCCCTCGCCCTGTATGGTGTAAAAAGCTTCCATTAAAGGAACAACCTGACCTTNCTGTAGGGCATTTTTCATANGTCAGCGTGTCGAGNGTACGCCAAATAGGTATTTTGAAGAAGCATTGCAATTGTCATCGGNCCAACACCCCCNGGTACAGGAGTGATAAAACTTGCTTTATCCTTNACANGCTCATAGTCAACATCACCTGTAATGATATATCCTTTGGGGTGAGATGCGTCAGGAACNCGNGTGATGCCAACATCGATAATAATCGCGCCTTCTTTGACCATATCTTCTTTTAAAAAGTTGGGAACNCCAAGAGCAGAAACAACAATATCCGCCTCTTTGGTTATGGCAGCCAAATTTTTCGTTCGGCTATGNGTCAGNGTTACCGTGGCATTCCCNGGNGAGGACTTACNACTCAACAAAATACTCATGGGACGNCCTACAATATGACTTCGCCCAATAACCACAGCGTGTTTTCCAGAGANATCGATTTGATANCGNCGCAACAACTCCATAATCCCATAAGGAGTTGCTGGAATAAAGCTNTCCATATCCAAGGCCATTTTTCCAAAATTGGTTGGATGAAAACCATCTACNTCTTTATGGGGATCAATCGCCATCAAGACTTTTTCTTCGTNGATATGCTTTGGCAAGGGNAGCTGAACGATAAATCCATCAATTGCTGTATTTGCGTTTAGGCGANCGATTTGNTGAAGGAGTTCNGNTTCTGTTGTTTCTTCAGGAAGTTGAATCAGGGTAGATTCATATCCAATTCTTTCACAAGANCGAACCTTACTNCCAACATAAGTGAGACTGGCACCNTCANTTCCGACCAATACTGCTGCAAGGTGNGGCGGNCGCTTNCCNTCNTTAANNAACTGATCTACANGAGNAGNAAGCTCTGCTTTGATATCATTCCCCGTTTNTTTACCNTCTAATATTGTCATATNCCTTTCATCATTTGCATCAATTTACCTGCGCCACCTCGTTGAACCATNTTCATCATTTTTTGCATCTGCTCAAANTGNTTGATCAGTCGGTTGACATCCTCAACTTTGGTNCCCGAACCCAATGCAATGCGTTTTTTACGACTGTGATTCAGTAATTTGGGCTGGCTTCTTTCTTTCGGGGTCATAGACTGGATAATCGCCTCAATTCCCTTGAACGCATCTTCGTCGATATCATCGGGAGAAATTTTATTGGCTCCAGGGATCATTCCCATCAAGTCTTTCATACTGCCCATTTTTTGAACTTGTTTGATTTGAGAGAGAAAATCATCAAATCCAAATGAATTTTTTTTGACTTTCTGTTGAATTTTTTTGGCTTCTTCTTCGTCAAAAGCTTGCTGTGCACGTTCGACCAGTGACACCACATCCCCCATTCCGAGGATACGCTCTGCCATCCGATCTGGATAAAATACATCCAGCGCATCTAGCTTTTCTCCTGTTCCGATGAATTTAATGGATTTGTCAACCACGGACTTGATTGATAAGGCAGCTCCACCACGAGCGTCTCCATCAAGCTTGGTCAAAATCACACCGTCAAAATTGAGTCGATCGTGAAATACTTTTGCTGTGTTGACTGCATCTTGACCTGTCATTGCATCAACAACAAACAGGGTTTCGGAGGGGGAAACGGATTTATGAATGGCCGAAATTTCGTCCATCAAGACTTCATCAACAGCCAATCGACCTGCGGTATCGACGATGACGACTTGGTGACCATTCTTCTCAGCATGGGAAACCGCAGCGTTTGCAATGCCTACAGGGTTATTCGAATCGGGCTGGTTAAAGACCTCCACGTCGATTTGCGAACCGAGAACCTCAAGTTGGTCTCGAGCTGCTGGGCGATATACGTCACATGCAACAAGAAGTACTTTTTTGGATTGGTTTTTTTTGAGATGAGCGGCCAGTTTGGCAGAGAAGGTTGTTTTACCTGAACCTTGTAAGCCCGCCATTAACACAACGGCTGGTTTGTTGTTCAAATCCAAACCCGTTGCCTTCCCTCCCATCAAGTCAGCGAGTTCATCTTTAACAATTTTAACAAGAAGTTGACCTGGATTTAGAGTTGTGAGTACTTTTTGCCCAAGTGCCTTTTCTTTTACGGTATCGGTAAACTCTTTGGCGGTTTTAAAATTGACATCGGCATCGAGAAGAGCACGACGTATTTCCTTCATGGTTTCGGCAACATTAATCTCGGTAATTCGACCGTGACCTTTCAGGACTTGAAGTGCACCCTCTAATTTTTTACTAAATCGATCAAACATTTATGATTCGTTTTTGAAAGGCATAAAAATACATAAACTAACTCAGTTTAAACTTTTGATGAAGTCCAAAAATAACCAACACGTGAGGAAACGTGATGGCTGCGAGAAATGCAAAAAAAAGTGCCAAAGGGTTCAAACCAATTTGCTCATTATAGACAAAAAACAGAGAAAGCCCTAGGATTGAAATTATCCAATACGGAAAAGCATCTTTTAGGTATGCAAAATATGCATTTGGCTTATTGTACAACGTCCTGGTTTGGTCTTGTAAAGAAGGCCAACTATGCCAAATGATAAAATAGGTGCCAAAACTAACGATCAAATTGGTCGTCCAAAACAAAAGCATAAGAAGAGCAGATTGAAGTAAAACATCTATAATCAGTGTTTTGGCTGCCGAAAATTGAAGTAGCAAATACAGTACACACAAACAAACAGAGGTGTAGGTCATATATTGAAACAAAATTGGAGCAATGTGTAAGTCACTCAATTCCTTTATGATGAATTGTGTTTGTTCGGCATGTGACCAGAAAAGCATGGAAAACAGAAAAGCACCATAAACGAAATAGAAAAGCTGTGGGGAATTTGTTTTTGATTGAAAACGATGAGTCCACTGTTGTTCACCAAAATGATAGCAACTAAACAACACAAAGAACAATAGGGCGGTCAATGGAAAATGATATAAAATCAAGCTAAATAGTAAAACCGTAGCGATGTAAACCAAAAAGCGCTGTAACTGTGTGCGCATAAAACGTATGCTTTTCAATAAGCTTAAGTCGTTTGCTCCATGAAGAATTCCGAGCGTTAAAACACCGAAAATAGCAAGATAATCGATTGCTAATGAAGTTGTTGTGAAACTAATAATCACGCAAGAAATGGTTACATATGCTCTGATATCATTAAGTTTTTGAACAATTTTTTGCAAGGTGTTTATAATTATCATTAAAAAATTTATTTAAATATAGTTGAATTGTTTAATTTTTTTTAGATTTGTATAAACAATAATTTTAAAAGAACTATGACTAATTTATTATATATTATTGATAATCATGCTGGCGGCATGGGACTTGAAGAATTTACTTTCTTTATTGGTACTATGGCCCTAATGGGTGCGTCTGCATTCTTTTTCTTGTCATTAAGTCAATTTGACAAGAAGTGGAGAAATTCAATTTTAATATCTGGACTCATTACATTCATCGCTGCAGTTCACTACTATTACATGAGAAGTGAGCTTGACGGTGGCACTGCTGGAGATATTACTTCTATTCGTTACATCGACTGGATCCTTACGGTTCCATTGATGTGTGTTGAGTTCTATCTTCTTTTGAAAGTAGCTGGAGCTACCACAAAACACCTTCGTGATCTAATCGTGTTGTCCTTGGTAATGCTTATCACTGGTTATGTTGGTGAGGCAGGAATGGGTAACGCTGCACTTTGGGGTCTATTTTCAGGTTTAGCGTATTTTGCAATCGTCTACATGATCAAGTATGGAGACCTTTCAAAACTTGCCAAGTCTGCTGGAGGTGCAGTAGAAAAAGCACACAATACCTTATTCTGGTTTGTACTTGTAGGTTGGGCAATCTACCCATTAGGGTATATGATTGGAACAGCAGAAGCTGACCCAAGCTTATGGTATGCTGGAATGGCAAATGTTGGACTTGACATGAATGTCGTGTACAACATCGGTGATGCAATTAACAAAATTGGATTTGGTTTAGTTGTTTATGCAGCTGCTGTTAAGGAGACAAAATAAGCAATCACCAACCATATTAAATAAAAAAACCACCTTCGGGTGGTTTTTTTTTACATCTGCTTTGGACATTCAATCCCGAGAATTCCCATCCCCGATTGAATCACATGCCCGACTTGGCTAGCCAGCCGCAATCGAAATTGACGTATGTATTCATCATCAGACAAAATCACAACTTTTTGATAATAGGAGTTAAAGCGTTTGACCAATTCATAAACATAGTTTGCAACAAGTGCAGGGCTGTTCTGCTCCGCTGCGTTTTGAATGGTTTGGGGGTATAACTCTAGCCACTTCAACAATTCTTTCTCTTTTTGATCGAGGGGTATTTCCAAGGAAATATTCTTCTTTGAATCATTCGATTGCTTTACGATTGATTGAATCCTGGCATAGGCATATTGGATAAAGGGGCCTGTATTTACGTTAAAATCAACAGATTCCTTTGGGTTGAAAAGAATGCGTTTGGCTGGGTCCACTTTTAAAATATAGTATTTCAAAGCCCCGATACCAATCTGATGATACAGTTCGTTTTTCTCTTGTTCGTCCAATCCGTC
>NHEI02000037.1 GCA_002171575.2 Flavobacteriaceae bacterium TMED81 | reverse complement strand
CGTTGGTAAACGAAGAAGTCTTCTCGATTATTTGAAGAAAAAGGATATCAATAAATACAGAGAGTTAATCAAAGAACTCAACATCCGAAAATAGCATAAAAAGCATCATGGTTTTTCATTGGTGACTACGAACGCAACACAACAAACGTTCACATTTAAAATGAAAACATATGATACCAAAAGTATATACCGAGTCCATTGACTTAGGAGATGGCCGTACCATTACCATTGAAACGGGTAAGTTGGCCAAACAAGCAGACGGTTCTGCTGTTATTCGAATGGGCGATGCCATGATTTTGGCCACTGTCGTATCGGCAAGACAAGCTTCCGATGTTGATTTCCTACCGCTTACTGTAGATTACAGAGAAAAATTTGCTGCTGCTGGGCGTTTCCCAGGTGGCTTTTTTAAGCGCGAAGCGCGTCCGAGCAACGAAGAAATTCTAACCATGAGACTCGTAGATCGCGTTTTGCGACCGCTTTTCCCAAAAGACTATCACGCAGAAACACAAGTCATGCTACAACTGATGTCGCATGATGAAAATGTAATGCCCGACGCCTTAGCTGGATTGGCTGCATCGACAGTGATTCAGTTATCTGACATTCCATTTGAATATCCGATTTCGGAAGTGCGTGTGGCTCGAATTGATGGAGACTTTATTGTCAATCCGAGCAGAGAGCAATTGCAAGAGTCAGACATTGATATTATGGTGGGCGCGAGTGCAGACTCTGTCGCCATGGTTGAAGGAGAATTTGCAGAGGTTTCAGAACAATGTATGGCTGATGCCATTCGCTTTGGACATGAAGCCATCAAAAAACAAATCGAAGCACAAGTTCGATTGGTAGAAGCCGTAGGTAAAAAAGAAACGCGTACCTACGAAGCAGAAAACCATAATGAAGAGTTAGAGAAGAAAATCCATGACTTTGTCTATCAAAGTTGTTATGACATCGCAAAGCAAGGTCTTTCCAAGCAAGAACGCGTTGAAAAATTCTCTGAACTCAAAGAAACGTTAGTTGCTGAATTTTCAGAAGAAGAGCAAGAAGAGCATGGGAAATTGATTTCCAAATACTTTGGAAAAGCACAAAAGGAAGCCATACGTGAACTCGTTTTAGCCGAAGGCATTCGTCTAGATGGTCGTCAGACTACAGACATTCGTCCGATTTGGTGTGAGGTAGATTATCTACCTTCTACGCATGGTTCTTCCGTCTTTACCCGAGGAGAAACCCAAGCATTGGCAACGGTAACGCTCGGAACTTCCAGAGAGGCAAATATTATTGATTCTCCATCGAATCAAGGAGAAGAAACCTTTTATTTACACTACAACTTCCCCCCATTTTGTACGGGTGAAGCACGACCACTACGCGGTACTTCACGACGTGAAGTTGGGCATGGTAACCTTGCGCAACGTGCACTCAAAATGGTCATGCCAGAAGAGTCGCCATACACGGTTCGTGTGGTCTCTGAAGTTTTGGAATCAAATGGTTCATCATCTATGGCAACGGTTTGTGCTGGTACCATGGCACTGATGGACGCTGGTGTTCAGATCAAAACCCCAGTTTCAGGAATCGCAATGGGATTGATCTCCGATGGTGATCGTTTTGCTGTCCTTTCTGATATTCTTGGTGATGAAGATCACCTTGGGGATATGGACTTTAAAGTCACGGGGACAGACATAGGGATTACGGCTTGTCAAATGGATATTAAAATCAAAGGATTATCGTACGAAATTTTGATCCAAGCATTGGAGCAAGCGCGTAACGGCCGACTGCATATTCTGGAGAAGTTAACAGAAACCATTGAAGTGCCTGCGGAATCGATTAAGCCACACGCACCGAAAATGATCAACAGCAGAATTCCAAATGAGTTTATCGGTCCGTTTATTGGTCCGGGTGGTAAGGAGATTCAAAATCTGCAACGTGAAACAGGCACGACGATCGTGATCAATGAAGACCCTGATACGCAAGAGGGAATTGTTGAAATCCTTGGTACCGATCAGGATGGAATTGATCAAGTACTCGCTAAAATTGATGCGCTTACTTTTAAACCCGAAAAAGATGAGGTTTATAAGGTTAAGGCGATTAAAATTTTAGAATTTGGTGCTGTGGTTGAATACCTCGAAGCACCCGGCAATGAAGTCCTTTTACACATTAGTGAAATGGCTTGGGCACGTACAAACGCTGTTACCGACGTGGTGAATGTTGGCGATGAGTTTGAGGTCAAATACTTAGGCTTTGACCCACGTACCAGAAAGGATAAAGTGTCCTTAAAAGCCTTGCTTGAAAAGCCCGAGGGCTATGTGGAGCGCCCACCAAGAAAAGGTGGCGGCGGCGGTCGAGATCGAAAAGGCGGTCGAGACAATCGCAACAGAAGATAATTTTACAAAACCCCCTTTTTGGGGGTTTTTTTATATCTTTAGCTTAGATTTTAAACCCCAAATCTGTTCTACAATCATGAAGAACCTACAACATCTACCCTACGCATTTCGAAGTGATATAATTAACGAACTAAAGAGGTATCGAGTTATTGGTATTGATATTACAGATGACTCTCCAGAGAAATACGTTGCTTAAAGCAGAACAATAGTAAATTAAGTCGAAATGATAGAAAACGAGAAAAAAAGTTGGTATGCCAGAATCTTTGGTAGAAGCTTGATAAAAATTTTATTTGGGAATTTTTTCGAAAAGAAAAACAATTCAGCAGGTATCATTGCAATTATGTTAGTAGCTACTTTATGCTATGTCGTAATTCATAAACTACTTAATGATAATGATATCTCAAGTCTATTAGAAACTATCTCGAACATCGTTTTCGTGTTGATTGGGTATTATTTTGGAGCGAAACAAGACAAAACTACTGATGAAGTAGATGATTGAATAAGAATAACACCTATACGCAATGTACTCGGGACACTATGCATAGCCGAGACCGTTGTGGGCAATTAAACCAGAACATTGAAAAAAACAATTCTATTACTACTGTTTTTACTTTGTAATTCTTGCATCGTAATATCTCCAGAAAAACTACGAATAATAGATAATCGTAGTTCTGAAATAGAAAGAGGAGTGCAAATAACCATAAATGAAGAGCCTAGACCTTTCGGTAGTAATAATACAACGATTGAAATTTACAAACACTCTGAAAATTCATTGATAAATGGTGAAGTTGTTGCGAAAAAAGACTGTAAATGGTTTTCTGTGAATGATATTAAACTCGAAAACGGAAAATACAGAATCGTTACCTACTATTATTATTTCGGAAAGAATAGACTTGAAACTGAAACCGAAATTGGGGTAGAGAATAACATTGTCAATATTGAAATTGAATATCCTCTTTTCGTTACAGGAAAAGCAAAATTGAAAGTATATTAAAACTCTACAACTAAAACTATGCTCAACAACGCTTAAAAACATTTGGACTTTGATTTTTTTACTACCTTGAAAAAATCAATTGTCTCAAACAAATATCAATTCATGCCATGAAAAAAATCCCTCTATTTATATTTGCGCTCGTAAGCACACAATGCACAACTGAAATGCAACAACCACCAATCGCCAAACAAGTCCCAAAGACTTTAGAAATTCACGATGACAAACGCGTCGATCCTTATTTTTGGATGCGTTTGAGTGATGCGCAAAAAGAAGCCAAACAAGCAGACAGTCAGACGCAGGATGTACTGGACTATCTCCATGCGGAAAACGACTACCGCAAACAGGTGATGAAGCCCACCGGAAAGCTGCAAGAAACGCTCTATGAAGAAATCATTGGTCGAATCAAGCAAGATGATTCTTCGGTTCCCGTTACGGTGAATGGATACACATACTATACCCGATTCGAACAAGGACAAGACTATCCCTATCATTGTCGGAAAAAAGCCGTCGATGACAGCGAAGAAGAAGTGATGCTCGATGTCCCCAAAATGGCTGAGGGATTTGCCTATTATTCCATTGGCGGGCGAAGTGTAAGCGAAAATAACCGCATACTTGCCTTAGGCGTCGATACGGTCTCCAGAAGGGAATACACCTTATATTTTAAGAACTTAGAAACGGGAGAAATCCTTTCAGATAAAATCGAAAATACAACTGGCGGGGTCACTTGGGCCAATGACAACAAAACCGTTTTTTATGTCAAAAAAGACCCAGTAACGCTTCGTGCAAATCAGATTTTCAAACACCGATTGGGAACGGACGTCAGTGCGGATGAACTCGTTTATGAAGAAACCGATGAGACCTTTTCGTGTTGGATTTCAAAAACCAAATCACGGGAGTTTTTGATGATTGGGGCAAGCCAAACGCTTTCCACAGAGTATCGATTTTTGGATGCCAATACCCCAGATGGCAACTGGCAAGTGATTCACCCGCGGGAACGAGATCTCGAGTACTTTGTTGACCATTACAAAGAGGATTTTTACATCATTACAAACGATCAAGCCAAAAACTTCCGTTTGATGAAAGCCCCCGTTGACCGTCCACAAAAATCAAATTGGACAGAACTGATTGCGCATCGCAATGACGTGTTGCTGGAAGACATCGAAATTTTTACGGATCACCTCGTTGTTAATGAGCGACACAACGGACTTACGCGCCTTCGCATCATCCAATGGGAAGATCAGGCCGAGCATTATATCTCTTTCAACGATCCAACCTATGCTGCTTGGATTTCTGCAAACCCAGAATTCAACGCAACCCAAATTCGTTTTGGATACAGTTCATTGACCACCCCAACATCAATTTATGATTACGAGCTAAACACCAAAGAGAAAACACTCAAAAAACAGGATGAAGTGTTGGGTGGAAAATTCGATTCGCAAAACTATCGTTCAGAGCGTATACTGGCACCAAGTCGAGATGGGAAAACAAAAATTCCGGTTTCGCTGGTCTATCACAAAGACTTTGAAAAATCAGGCGACGAACCCTTGCTTCTTTATGGCTATGGCTCCTATGGCAACACGATTGACCCTTGGTTTAGTTCGGCGCGATTGAGTTTGCTAGATCGTGGTTTTACGTTTGCCATTGCACACATTCGTGGGGGACAGAATCTAGGTCGTTCGTGGTACGAGGATGGAAAGCTGTTAAAAAAGAAAAACACATTTTATGACTTTATAGACGTTGGGAGTCATTTGGTAAACGAGGGCTACACCTCCACTGATCATTTGTATGCGCAAGGAGGTAGTGCAGGTGGCTTGCTCATCGGTGCTGTGATCAATATGGCACCCGACCTGTGGAATGGCGCTATTGCAGCAGTTCCTTTTGTCGATGTGGTCTCTACCATGCTCGACGAAACGATTCCACTGACGACCTTTGAGTTTGATGAATGGGGGAACCCAAAAGATAAGGAATACTACGACTATATAAAATCCTATTCTCCCTATGATAATGTCGAGGCAAAAGACTACCCGCATCTGCTGATTACAACTGGCTATTGGGATAGTCAGGTGCAATATTGGGAACCTGCCAAGTGGATTGCCAAACTCCGAGCAACAAAAACGGACAACAATCTGTTATTGATGGATTGCAATATGGAAGTCGGTCATGGAGGTGCTTCTGGTCGTTTTAAACGATATAAAGAGGTTGCCTTGTCATACGCTTTTTTACTCCACCTCGAAAAATAATTGAATTTTTGTAACCTTTTGGTTCGTCTCATCGTATAACCACTGAAAAATAAGAATATGAGACAGCTGAAAATTACAAAGCAGGTTACCAACAGGGAAACCGCTTCACTTGANAAGTATCTACAAGAAATCGGAAAGGTTGATTTGATTACAGCCGAAGAGGAAGTAGAACTTGCCCAACGCATCAAAGCGGGAGACCAAATTGCACTTGAGAAGTTGACAAAGGCAAACTTGCGATTTGTGGTCTCTGTGGCAAAGCAATATCAAAATCAGGGTCTCACACTTCCAGATTTGATCAACGAAGGAAACTTGGGTCTGATCAAGGCTGCAAAACGATTTGATGAAACGCGTGGTTTTAAATTTATCTCTTATGCCGTTTGGTGGATTCGTCAATCGATTCTACAAGCACTCGCAGAGCAGTCGAGAATTGTGCGTTTACCCCTCAATAAAATTGGGTCGATCAACAAAATCAATAAGACCTATGCATACCTAGAGCAAGCTCATGAGCGGATGCCTTCTGCCGAAGAAATTGCGAAAGAACTCGATATGACGGTTTCTGACGTCAAGGAATCGATGAAAAATACAGGTCGTCACGTATCCATGGATGCGCCTCTTGTAGAAGGGGAAGATTCCAACTTATATGATGTCCTTCGAAGTGGAGAGTCGCCAAACCCAGATCGTGAGCTATTGCACGAGTCGTTGCGAACAGAAATCAGCCGTGCTCTTGAAACCCTAACGCCAAGAGAGTCTGATGTGGTTCGTCTTTATTTTGGGCTTGGTAACCAACACCCGATGACGCTTGAAGAAATTGGAGAAACCTTTGACTTGACTCGCGAGCGTGTTCGTCAAATCAAAGAAAAGGCAATCCGTCGATTAAAACATACATCACGAAGTAAAATACTGAAAACCTACCTCGGGTAATGAGTGACAAAAAGCTGATTGCGCCTTCTATGCTAGCTGCTGACTTTAGCAATCTAGTGCGTGATATTGCAATGGTAAATCAAAGTGATGCAGACTGGTTTCACCTAGACGTTATGGATGGGGTTTTTGTGCCAAATATCTCCTTTGGCATGCCAGTGATCAAATCGATGGCAAAGCATACAACAAAACCGCTAGACGTCCATCTGATGATTGTTGAACCCGATCGCTATATCCAAACCTTTGCCGATTTGGGAGCCGATGTGCTGACTGTTCATGCTGAGGCCTGTACGCACTTACACAGGAGCTTACAGTCGATCAAAGCGGCGGGAATGAAAGCCGGTGTCGCGCTAAACCCTCATACGCCAGTTGCGTCCTTATCACAGGTCATTGCAGACATTGATTTGGTGTGTTTGATGAGCGTAAACCCTGGTTTTGGTGGCCAATCGTTTATAGAAGCCACTTATGAAAAAGTACGTGAACTACGAACGCTGATCGATGAGAACAAGGCAAGTACCCTGATCGAAATCGATGGGGGTGTCACCGATCAAAATGCAAGTCAGTTGGTAGCNGCAGGTGCCGATGTTTTGGTTGCAGGNAGCTATGTGTTTTCAGCATCTGACCCAACNGCTACGATCGCNAACTTATCNGCTCAGGTCAATTCGTAAATCAATGTCTGTTGTTNTAGGANTGATNAGTGGNACTTCTTTGGATGGGCTCGATCTTTGCTGTGTCCGTTTTGCTGACAATNACAANGACNNTCAAATTNTTGCTGCNCAAACCGTTCCTTACTCTNNTGAATGGAAATCCAAACTCGAAANCGCATTCTTTGGCACGACAACTGAAATCGATGCGCTTGACAANGNNTATGGCGTGTTTTTAGCAGAGCAGATTACCGACTTTATCAATACACATTCGCTCCCCCCTATTGATATGATTGCTTCCCACGGACACACTGTGTTTCACGAACCCAATCGAGGGATCACAAAACAAATTGGATCGGGAGAAGAAATTGCCAAACACACCGGAATCCAAGTCGTTTATGATTTTAGAACCCAAGATGTGGTTTTGGGTGGTCAAGGCGCTCCCCTAGTTCCCATGGGAGATATTATTCTTTTTAATGCTTATGATGCCTGTTTGAATCTTGGCGGATTTGCCAACGTATCTTTTGATATGCAAAACAGTCGTATTGCCTACGATATCGGAGCGTGTAACCTCATACTCAATCATTTTGCCCAAAAACTCGGCTATGAATACGATGACCAGGGGTTGCTCGCCCAGAAAGGAACTTGTGATGAATCATTGCTAAACGAGTTAAACGATATTGACTATTATGAGTTCAATCCGCCCAAATCTTTGGCAA
>NHEI02000036.1 GCA_002171575.2 Flavobacteriaceae bacterium TMED81 | reverse complement strand
AATTGTATTTNATNCTTGNCNGGANGTGNCTGCCGTAGGTAAAACCGAAGAAGANCTCAAAGCCGCNGGTGTGGGCTATAAAGCNGGNCAGTTTTCNATGCGTGCACTGGGACGTGCCAGAGCGAGTATGGANANNGACGGCTTTGTCAAAATNNTAGCNGACGCCAAAACCGANGAGGTNCTCGGCATTCATATCATTGGAGCNAGAGCTGCCGATTTGATTGCACAGGCGGTTACTGCNATGGANTTTAGAGCATCTGCCGAAGATATTGCTCGNATGAGTCATGCGCATCCNACCTATGCAGAAGCGATGAAAGAGGCCGCTTTGGCTGCCACGGAAGACCGCGCGCTACACGTNTAGACAGCTTATTTTTNNAAGTANTTTGTNAANTTCTCNCNNATGGCNTCGAGTTCNANNTTGCCAATGCTTCCGCTATGGGTGTGCTTTGCCATTTTGGGAGGAACAAATTCCCCNTTNTTGATGGCTTCCCCAATCTGGACNTAGGCATCCCGAAACGGAACNCCTTGNTGNATGAGTTCGTGCAAGGCATCTACACTAAATACNTGGGTGTATTTTTCATCTGAGAGAATATCACCCTTGACTTGCACTTCTNNTATNCTCGAAGTGGTCATCGACAAACAGCTTTTGATCTCATCGATGGCTTGCATGATNGGCCCTTTAAACAATTGCATTTCTCTGTGGTAGCCACTGGGCAAATTGGTACTCATCANCGCNAATTCGTTGGGAAGGGCTTGGAGTTTNTTGCATTTCCCACGGATGAGTTCAAACACATCTGGGTTTTTTTTGTGTGGCATGATNCTNGAGCCNGTTGTGATGTCATCTGGAAAGGAGATAAAATCAAAGTTTTGACTCATATACAAACAGACATCCATCGAAAACCGACTCAGCGTNCCAGCGAGACTACCAATGGCTTGTGCCAAGTTTTTTTCGAGTTTNCCCCGACTCATTTGTGCTGCTACNACNTTGTATTTNAGGGTGTCAAACCCGAGCGTTGCTGTGGTGTCATGTCGGTCNATNGGGAAGGANCTGCCATANCCAGCAGCACTCCCGAGTGGATTTTGGTCACACAGCGTGTGAACAGTATTGAGCAAAAGCACCTCATCGGCNANAATTTCCGCNTAGGCAGAAAACCACAACCCAAANGAAGANGGCATGGCGATTTGCAAATGNGTNTATCCNGGNAACAANTGATCTTTATANCGATCTGCCAAAGTCATATACTGCTNAAATAACNCTTTGANAAGTTGCTTNATTTCTTGAANTTCATCTTTGAGNTAGAGCTGNATAGCGACCAACACCTGATCNTTTCTNGAACGCGCAGTATGGATTTTTTTACCAANGTCTCCATAAGTCTTTGTCAATTCGTACTCAATCTTAGAGTGAACGTCCTCAAATTCGTCAGAAATNGTAAACGTACCTTCTTCAACTTCTTTAGACAATNCATCTAGCCCCTCTACAAGCTGATCGACTTCGGATTGGGAAAGCAAGCCAACCTTCCCCAACATCTTTGCATGAGCTTGTGANGCNATNATATCATAGGGAGCNAGTCGCAAATCCCAATNGCGATCATCACCAACCGTAAATTGGTCGATGTGGTCTCTTACTTTTGTTCCTTTTTTTTGCCAGATTTTCATGATGTAATTACTTGGTCNAGCAATTCGATNTATAANCGAACCGCTTCTTTGATTTCATTTTCATAAATAAATTCGTCTGCCGTATGTGATCTTGTCGAGTCNCCAGGACCGAGTTTGAGCGACGGACAGGATAGGGCTGCCTGATCNGATAGGGTAGGCGAGCCATAGGTGTTTCTCCCCATNGCAACCCCNNCAACAACTAGCGGATGGTTGTTNTCGATNGANGAAGATTGCAGTCGCAAGGAGCGAGCGGTTACCTCACAGGGTGCCTGACCGACNANNTCNGCAATTTCTTGATTGGTNTAGCATTCGTTNACGCGNACATCCAACACCAGNTTGACCTGTGCNGGNACNACATTGTGCTGACTGCCAGCGTTGATTTGGGTNATGGTGAGTTTAACNGGNCCNANNGTATCNGANACNTTGTCAAANGAAAGGTTTTGAAACCATTGGANTANATCCATAGTCTTGATAATNGGATTATCGTTGTTGGGGTGAGCGGCATGTCCAGCNGTTCCTTTNACCACNGCATCAAAAACNACAAGTCCNTTNTCGGCGATGGCCAATTGCATTTNTGTGGGNTCACCAACGATNGCTACATCGATTTCAGGGAGGTCTTTNAGCAAGCTGTTTAATCCNTTTGGCCCTGAGCTTTCTTCTTCTGCTGTTGCGGCTACAATCANATTGTAGGTGAGGTTTTCCGCTTNGTANAAATGGGCAAANAGNCCGAGTAAGGATACCAAAGCNCCNCCNGCATCATTGCTGCCCAATCCAAACAGTTTCCCANCGATAATCTCTGCTTTNTGTGGGTCACGCGTNTANGCNNNATTGGGTCNTACGGNATCGTGATGTGAGTTTAATAGCAAATTCGGTTTGGCTGGGNCGTAGTGCTTGTTAAAAGCAAAGACATTGTTTTGAATGCGCTGGGTCTCAANCCCTTTACTGTGNAACCAGTTTTGGATACAATCAGCCGTTTGAGATTCCTCTCCAGAGAAGGAGGGGATTTCAATCAGTTGCATNANCAACCCAATCACATCATCTGCTAAATGNTNTGTACTCATCCGATTACTGTTGTTTTAAGTGCNTGTTCGTCGTGAACAGTCTCTGGTTTTTCAATGGTTACTGCTTGAACCCCATGTTGGAGTGCCATCACGGCATTTTGCAATTTGGGAAGCATNCCATCTGCGATAATNCCCTTGNNGTGCAGTTCGTCCACTTCGTTNACTTCAATNGTGGGAATCACACTNTTTTCGTCNTNAATATCTTTCAATACACCTGCATNCCCAAAGCAATAGTGTAAANATACNTCGTAANNCGNNGCTAAAGCACTGGCNACAGTGGCNGCGATGGTATCGGCATTTGTATTGAGCAGTTGACCGTTTTGGTCATGGGTAATCGCNCAAAACACNGGAGATAATCCAATNGANAGAAATGCTNTTAGACTTTCCGTATTNACCGAGCTGATATCNCCAGCCCATCCATAGTCAATGTCTTGTACAGGCCTTTTGTTTGCTTGAATCAGATTGGCGTCTGCACCCGATACGCCAATGGCGTTGGTGCCGAGTTTTTGGAGACCCGCNACAACTGTTTTATTGGCAAGACCAGCATAAACCATAACAGCTACTTCTAGGGCATCATCGTCAGTGATTCGTCTTCCGTTGTNCATTTTGGGTTCTATGCCCAGTTTTTCACAGAGTACACTGGCTTGGCTACCACCGCCATGGACAAGGATTTTGTGTCCAGTAAGTGCATGAAAAGAGGCCAAAGCGGTTGCTGTCGCACTGCTGTCCTCGAGTAATCCACCGCCAAGTTTGACAATGTGTAGCTTATCCATGGGTTAAAAATTCTTGTAAAACGGCCTGTGCGGCAAAAGTTCTGTTGTTGGCTTGTTCGATCACCAATGACTTNGGGTGGTCCAAAACNNNGTCTGATGCAACTACNTTTCTTCTNATGGGAAGACAATGCATAAAAAAGGCGTCGTTGGTGTGTTTCATTTTATCAGCTGTCATCATCCACTCGTTGTCTGTTCGCAAAATCGCACCNTAATNGGNATAGGAACACCAGTTTTTGACATANACCACATCGGCANCTGCCAATGCTTCCTCCTGATTGTAGTTTACTGTNTGATTCCCGACAATAGCAGGATTGAGGTCATAACCCTCNGGNTGGGTAATGACAAAGTCTGCTTCTGTGTGATTCATCAATCCGATAAATGAGTTGGCAACCGCGTGCGGCAANGCCTTTGGATGGGGNGCCCAACTCAACACAATTTTTGGNTTTNTGACGGTNACTTGCTCCTGTATNGTNAGCCCATCCGCCAAAGCTTGTAGGGGATGNGCTGTTGCACTTTCCATATTGATGATGGGAATTGTGGNAAACTCNGCAAATTTTCGAAGGACTTGTTCTTCCTCATCACGCTTTTTGTCGGTCAAGGAAGCAAANGCNCGAATCGCNACAAAATCACAGTATTGGGATACGACTTGCGCNGCTTCTTTTACGTGNTCTGATCGAAGTCCACTCATGATGNTTTCGTTTTCATACTCGATTGCCCAGGCCTCATTGCTAAAGTTCATNANCATNACNTCCAAACCNAGGTTTCNTGCTGCNTTTTGGGTGCTGAGTCGTGTNCGTAAACTCGGATTNAAGAANAATAAGCCAATCGTTTTTCGTTGNCCCAAATGCGCATNTGCAAANGGNTNTTNTTTGCAGCTTTTGGCAAGTGCAATGGTCTTTTTCAGATCGACTAAATCTTGTAAGGTGATAAAATTTTTCATCAGTGACATGCGTTTAAGGCAGTAAACAATTGATCCAAATGCTTTTGTTTGACATTGAGTGGGGGTAGGATTCGAATCAGGTTTTTGTTGCTACTCCCNCCTGTAAAAATACGGTGTTTAAAAATCAATTCTTTNCGCAATGCGCCCACTTCGTTCTCAAATTCCAGTCCGAGCATCAGTCCTCTTCCTTTGATGGTTTTGACAAANGANAGTTCTTTGGCTTTTNCAACAAAGTATTCNCCCATGGCTTTGGCGTGATCGTAAAGTTTTTCTTTTTCCAACACCTGTAAAACCGCTAGGGAAGCGCTACAAGCAAGATGGTTTCCGCCAAAAGTNGTTCCCAACAGTCCATACTTGGCCTTGATGACTGGNTTGACAAGNATNCCNCCAACTGGAAAGCCATTTCCCATGCCTTTGGCGATNCTGATAATATGCGGATTGATGTTNTATTTCTGAAAGGCAAAGAAGTCACCACTNCGCCCAAANCCAGATTGTACTTCGTCGGCAATCAGGCAAGTTTGATGGGTTTCACAAAGTNTTTCCATTTGCGCAACAAACGCTGCTGNNGGCTCATCCAAACCACCAACCCCCTGTATGGCTTCAAAAATGACAGCACAGACATCNCCTTTNGCNAGNTCTTTCTCNAGNGCATCAGCATCGTTAAACGGGANAAAATCNACTTGTTGTTGATTGTTCAAAGGNGCCTGNATGTTTTTGTTGTCCGTGGCAGCAACTGCNGCNCTGGTNCGTCCATGAAAGGCATTGTCAAAGGCAATCACTCNTGATTTNCNANTGTGAAATGANGCNAGTTTAAGTGCATTTTCATTTGCCTCTGCGCCCGAGCTACACATAAACAACTCATAATCGGTACAACCCGACTGNCGATTGATCTCTGCAGATAGTTTTTCTTGCAGAGGATTTTGAACCGCATTGGAGTAAAATCCAATCCGATGGAGTTGTTTTCTCAACATTCGTTTATANGTNCGGTGNCCATGACCGATNGAAATCACNGCATGACCTCCGTATAAATCGAGATANTTGGTTCCTTTTTGATCATAGACATACACCCCACGGGCTTTGGTGGGCTCTACGTCATANAAGGGATATACATCAAATAAGGGCATNGCTTATCCTTTACTAATCACATTAATTTTATTAAACGAAGCAACAATCCCTTTGATTAAAGACGAACTCAGTCCTTGGTGCTCCATTTCATTGAGTCCTTCAATAGTACAGCCCTGTGGCGTGGTTACCTTATCGATTTCCTGTTCTGGATGAGAGTCGGTTTCAATCAGTAGGGAGGCAGCTCCTAAGGCGGTGTTCATCGACATCTTCATGGCTTCATCTGCATCAAAGCCGAGTTGAACGCCTCCTTGAGTCGTTGCGCGAATCAATCGCATCCAAAAGGCAATCCCTGATGCACAGATAACCGTTGCAGCTCGCATATGCTTTTCGTCGATGATGATGCTTGTACCGAGCGCATTGTAAATCGCTTCTGCGAGTGATAGGCGTTGTTTTCCTTTGTCATTGGCACATAAACAAGTCATCGATTTACCAACTGAAATTGCTGTGTTTGGCATCGACCGAATGATGTATTTGTCGTTTCCGACTACAGCTTCCATCTTCTCGATTGAAAACCCAGTCACTGTTGAAATTAAGACGTGTTTTTCGGTGAATAGATCTGCATTTTTTGCAAGAACTTCGCTGAGTTGAGCGGGTTGTACAGCAAAAATAATGACGTCAGAAGATGAAATGGCTTCCGCATTATCATCCGTAATGTGTGTATTTTTGTACTCGCTCCAGTCCGAAATCGAAGATGGATTGCGCTTGGTCAGGTATAACTGCGTAATGATGTTGTTGGTCAGTAGCCCTTTGGCAATACTCAAGCCCAGATTTCCAGCACCGATAATTGCGATTTTCATAGTATTTCGTGTTTAATGAACGTTTGCTTTAAGTTGTAATCCTGTTGTTTGTGGCCACGAAAACATCAAATTCATGTTTTCAACGGCTTGTCCTGATGCCCCTTTGAGAAGGTTGTCTAAACAACTGGTAATCAGGAGTAAATTGTTGTGTTTATGCAAGTGAATCAAGCAGTTGTTGGTGTTGACTACCATTTTTAAATCCAATGCTTTCTTGCTGATGTGCGTAAACGAACTGTTGACATAAAATTGTTCATATAAAGCATAGGCATCATCAACGTTTCCTTCAAATGTTGTGTACGCACTGGCAAATATCCCTCGGGTAAAGTTTCCCCGAATCGGTAAAAAGTTGATTTCAGGAATATTCGGTTGTAGCGCCTGTAGGGTTTCGCCAATTTCTCCCAAATGCTGATGGGTAAATGGCTTGTACCAAGACACATTGTTGTTTCGCCAGCTAAAGTGAGAAGTAGCAGAGGGTTTTACACCTGCGCCTGTGCTTCCAGTGATGGCGTGTAATTGAACATCATTTTGTAGCAACCCTTCTTTAGCAAGGGGTAAAAGTGCCAGTTGAATCGCTGTTGCAAAACAACCGGGATTGGCTACCGCTTGTGCAGACTGAATTTTTTGTTTTTGAAATTCAGGTAAGCCATATACATAATACTTTCCTAAAAAATGCTGATCATTCTGCAATCGAAATTCATTGCTCAAATCAATAATTTTTGTGTTGTCGTTCATCGGGTTTTCGTGTAAGAAAGTTCCCGAGAGTCCATGTCCAAGACACAAGAATAACACATCCACATTTGGATTGACTTCATCCGTAAACTGCAAATCGGTTTGTCCGATCAAATCCGTATGCGTTTCCGTAAGATGCGTTCCAGGTCGCGTGCTGCTGTACACAAAATCAATGGTAACCAATGGATGATTCACCAACAAACGAAGGAGCTCACCACCTGTGTAGCCAGATCCACCGATGACTCCAACCGTCTTTTTAGCTGTTGTTGACATGGTTGTAAATTTTAGTTGCGTTTGCGGTAACGGTGATAAATCCTTTGGCATCTTCACTCGTCCAGTTGCGGTTCATCTCGCCATAGCTTCCAAAAGAGGAATCCATTAAATCATGAGCCGATTCGATGCCATCAAGAGTAAATCGATAGGGGTGGAGGGTGACAAAGACCGTTCCAGTAACCATCTTTTGCGAACTTTCCATAAAGGCCTCAATATCTCTCAACACAGGATCGAGATAATGTCCTTCGTGCAAATGCATCCCATAAAAGCTTGCGAGTTGTTCCTTTTGTTGCTGCTGCCATTTGCTCAAAGTGTGTTTTTCGAGCAAGTGATGTGCCTTGATGATCAAAAGCGGAGCAGCTGCTTCAAAGCCCACTCTTCCTTTGATCCCAATAATCGTATCCCCAACGTGGATATCTCTTCCGATCGCATAACTAGAGGCGATTTGATCAAGCGCCTGAATGGCAGAAATCGCATCCATTTGTTTGCCGCCAATGCCAGATAATTCCCCTTTTGTAAACTGAAGAGCAATTTTGGTTGGTTGCTGTTCGGATAGTTGGCTTGGGTAGGCCTCTTCTGGCAGCGGGTCTTTCGATTCCAGCGTTTCTTTTCCACCAACACTCGTACCCCAAAGTCCTTTGTTGACAGAGTATTGGGCTTTGGCCCATTCCATTTCGACCCCATGAGACTTGAGAAAGGCAATCTCGTCTTCCCTCGACAACTTTTGATCGCGAATCGGCGTGATGATTTCAATGTTTGGTGCTAGGGTTTGAAAAATCAAGTCAAATCGGACTTGATCGTTACCGGCACCTGTACTGCCATGCGCAATATGGGTGGCCCCTATGGATTTGGCGTAATTGACAATCTCTACTGCTTGTATAATTCGCTCGGCACTAACCGAAAGGGGATAGGTATTGTTTTTCAGGACATTGCCGAACACCAAAAACCGAATCACTTTCTGATAAAAGGTTTCCACCGCATCAATAGATTCGTAGGATGTTGCGCCTAAAGCCATGGCTTTGGCAGACAATGATTTGACTTCCTCAACGTCAAAACCACCAGTGTTTACACTCACTGCATGCACTTCATATCCCAACTGGCTGAGGTGCTTTACGCAATAGGAGGTGTCTAGACCTCCGCTGTAGGCAAGGACTAACTTTTTCATGCTTTTTTCTTGTTTAAAAACAATGATTGTTTGATTTTGTTCAATCGACTCATGACGGCGTTGTCATAGGTCTTTTCTTCTGCATCTGCTTGTGGGTCATAGAGCATTCCTGTACACAAACACATTTTGTGATCGGTTCTAGTTAGGACATCGTAATTTTTACAGGTTTGACATCCTTTCCAAAAATCAGGATCGTCTGTCAATTCAGAAAACGTAACGGGCTTGTAGCCGAGTTCATAATTGATTTTCATCACAGGGAGACCTGTGGTAATCCCAAAGACCTTGGCGTCGGGATATTTTTCTCTGGAATACTCAAAGATTTTTGTTTTGATCGCTTTTGCCAGCCCTTTTCCTCTGTATTCTGGCGCGACAATCAAACCCGAATGGGCAACATATTTGCTATGTCCCCAAACCTCGATATAGCAAAAGCCCGCAAAGACATCGCCGTCTAAAGCAATTACCGCGTTTTTATTTTCGATTTTGCTAACAATATACGCTGGTGTACGCCGTGCGATTCCCGTTCCTCTCACCTGAGCAGAGGAAGCGATTAGTTCCGAAATTTGTTTCGCATACTGGATATGCGACTTGCCTGCAATGACAATGTTCATTGTGCTGTGAATTTGAATTGAAAAATAGATGATGAAGATGAAGCTGGACGCACCATAGCTCCCTAAAGACTATATACCCCCAAAGGGGCGACGCGGGCGGCGTGGAGTTAACGGGAAGTGTTTTTTTAAAATCACGGTGCAAATATCAATAAAAATTGTGAAAATAAAAGGGTTACTGCTAAATCTATTGATTATTTTTGTTACAAATCAAACAATCTGTATTCGTTGAAACGCAGTTTTACCCGTTTTTCACATCCCGATATCGAACAACTCAAGTCGCAACTTTTGCATTGGTCCAAACGCTATTCGACCACAGTTGTGTTGGATTCCAATGACTATGCGCATCAAGAAACGGACTATGACTTTATCCTCGCAACAGATCCCTTCACTGTTGTACAATCACAAAGCCATCATGCGTTCACAGCTTTACAAACTCAACTTCATTCGCATTCCGACTGGTTGTTTGGCTATCTGTCCTACGATCTAAAAAATGGTTTGGAAAAGCTGCAATCCCAAAACCTTGATCATCTAGACTTTCCCGAACTGTTCTTTTTTCAACCCAAACGCTTGTGGATTATCAAAGACAATCGAGTAGAAGCACATTATTTATCCCCATATCAGCCAAATGATGACTGGGAACAGATCATGTCCACTCCAGATCGGTTCGAAGTGCGTATTAAAAAAGAGATTTCCATGCAGCATCGGATTACCAAAGCAGATTATCTGGCCAAAACACAAGCTCTCCAGCAGCATATCGCAAGAGGTGATATCTACGAAGTGAATTTTTGTATGGAACTCTATGTAGAAGATACCAAAATCGAACCGCATACCCTATTTTATGAACTCAATGAAAAGGCGAAGCCGCCCTTTGCTGCGTTTGTACAAATCGATGATAAGTATTTACTCAGTAGTTCTCCTGAACGGTTTTTAAAACGAGTCGGTAATCGGTTGATTTCCCAACCGATCAAAGGAACAGCAAAACGCCATATCGATATGGTTCAGGATCTTGCAGAAGCATCTCAATTGCAAAAGAGCGAAAAGGAACGTGCAGAAAACACCATGATCGTCGATCTGGTGCGCAATGATATGTCGCGGATTGCAACCAAAGGAAGCGTGCAAGTGGAAGAGTTGTGCAAAGTTTATCCGTTTACGCATGTGCATCAAATGATATCGACAGTCGTGGCCGAATTGCAAACAGAAACTCAAGTTTCAGACGCCATAGCTGCTTGTTTCCCAATGGGAAGCATGACGGGTGCGCCAAAGGTACGAGCGATGCAACTTATCGAACAATATGAGGAGACCAAAAGAGGATTGTATAGCGGTGCTGTTGGCTATATCGACCCCAATGGAGATTTTGATTTTAATGTGGTGATTCGCTCCCTTTTATATCGAAAAGACACCGAATATCTTTCTTTGCAAGTCGGAAGTGCCCTAACCGCAAATTCAAATCCAGAAAAGGAGTACGAAGAATGCTTACTTAAAGCAAAAGGGGTTCTGGAGGTTCTTTCGAAAAAAATGGCCATTAATTTGTAGTTTGCAGCCATGAAATCCAGATTTCAGACGCATCTTCATTCTCGCTTTCCTGAGCTCAGCTCACAACGAGTTTTGGTGGCTGTCAGTGGGGGAGTTGATAGTATGGTCTTAGTGGATTTGCTCCGTGAATTTTCTAATGCGGTGGCGGTTGCACACTGCAACTTTCAACTTCGTGGACAAGACAGTGCGCAAGACGAGCAACTCGTCGAGTCTTATTGCAAAAGACATCAACTGACTTGCCATATCAAACGATTTGACACCAAACTGCCAAAACAGTCCACGCAAATGGCAGCTCGAACACTGCGCTACAATTGGTTTGAGGAACTTTGCCTGTCCAACAACTATAATGTGATATTGACCGCTCATCACGCAGATGACAATATCGAAACCCTATTGATGAACATCGTTCGAGGCACTGGCATCGAAGGTTTAGCTGGCATTCCGGAGCAAAATGGAAGGATTTTAAGACCCCTTTTGCCATTTTACAAATCTGAAATTATCGCATATGCCCAAGCGCATCATATTCCTTGGCGAGAAGATCGGTCCAATCAAAGTGGCGAATATCAACGCAATGCAATCCGTCATCATGTGATCCCAGAGTTGGTCAAATTGAACCCTAAAGCTTTGGAAAACACCACCAAAACCATAGATTTTACAAAGGAAGCTGCCAAGGTGATTCAGCAACAAAACGAACAGTTGAAAAAGCAACTTTTTTTGAAGGAAAAGGAGACCATTCGGATTTCTATCTCATCGGTTAAAGCACTTCAGCCCTTTTCATTCTGGATTCATCAACTGTTTACCCCCTATGGCTTTGACCATCGAGAAGTGATCAAATTGTTGAGCGCACAAAAAGGAAAGTGTATCCATTCGACAGATCACACGCTTGAAGTTGGCCGAAATGAGCTCTTGCTTTACAAATCCATAGAACAAAAGAAAGAGATGGAATTTGAGGTTTATGAATATGGCATTCATGAGCCAATAGAACTTCTGTTTTCGAGAGATCAACAGCACGAGCAAAGCAGTTTGACTCTTGACGCGACAGCCATATCCTTCCCCATGAAGCTACGCAAATGGAATAGGGGAGATCACTTCTGTCCGACTGGCATGTCAGGGTCAAAAAAAGTTTCTAAATATTTTAAAGACGAAAAATATACCGCAACCGAAAAAGCGGCACAATGGTTGTTGTGCTCAGGAAATGATATCGTTTGGATTGTCGGTAAGCGTGCAGATCGTAGATTTGTACCAACAGAAACAACTATTGATTTTTTAAACATCAACCTCAAATGAGAAATATTCCCCTTATCCTCAACCTTCTTTTTGCCAGTTTGGTCTTGGCACAGAACCCTGTGACTTGGACAACCCAAGCAAAAGAAATCGATTCCCTCACCTATGATGTGGTCATTACCGCTACCATTGAAGAGAAATGGCATTTGTATGCCACAGAAATACCAGAAGATGGCCCGCTCCCAACCGAATTCAGTTTTCAAGATGTAATCCCAATTGGTTCATTAACGCATTCAGAATTGATCACGGGTTATGACCCCATTTTTGAAATGGAACTATCTTATTTTGACAACAAAGCGACCTTTTATCAAACCATACAAGTGGCTGACCAGTCTGTTCAAAACATTACAGTAGATTTAATCTACCAAGCATGTGATGATAAACTCTGTATTTTTAGAGATGAGCAGTTGTTGATATCTCTTACTGGCGATTCGCAACAGCAACAATCAGAAGACCTAACTGCGCTCACTGCAAACTCGGAGAAAAAGCTAAAAATTGAACTGAAAAACACCGATCTTCTCGCGACAAGCTCTGATCAAGACAGCGATTCATCTTCCATTTGGAATATCTTTTTACTCGGTTTTTTTGGCGGATTGATCGCCTTGCTTACCCCTTGTGTGTTTCCGATGATTCCACTGACCGTTTCATTTTTCACCAAACAGAGTAGCACCAAAAGTCAAGGGTTGACCAATGCCTTACTCTATGCCTTTTTTATTGTCTTGATTTATGCCTTGTTGAGTCTGCCTTTTCACTTTCTTGACTCGATTAATCCTGAAATTCTCAACACCATTTCGACCAACATCTGGCTCAACATTTTTTTCTTTTTGATTTTTCTGTTTTTTGCCTTTTCATTTTTTGGGTATTATGAGCTAACCCTTCCTTCGTCGTGGGCAAACCGACTCGATTTTGCGTCAAATAAAGCAGGAGGTTTCATCGGAATTTTTTTAATGGCGCTCACCCTTGCCATCGTTTCCTTTTCGTGTACAGGTCCGATTTTGGGCTCACTACTTGCGGGCTCTTTATCAAGCACAGGAGGGGCAACCCAACTCAGTATGGGGATGACTGGATTTGGCTTGGCCTTGGCCTTGCCCTTTGGACTGTTTGCGCTTTTTCCTAATCTGTTGCAGAGCTTACCCAAGTCCGGCGGATGGATGAATACCCTAAAAGTAGTGTTGGGCTTTATCGAACTCGCATTAGCGATCAAATTCCTGTCCAACGCTGATCTTGTGGCGCACTGGGGTATCCTCAAACGGGAGGTTTTTATCGGTCTATGGATCCTGATTTTTGTTGTGATGATTGCGTACCTATTTGGCTTGTTTCGATTTCCTCATGAAACGAAAAAACCAACACTGGGAACTGGCAGGATTCTACTTGCGGTTATGAGTTTGTCGTTTGTTGTATATCTCGTTCCGGGGACCTTACCAAGCTCATTTTCCAATTCACTCAAACTTTTGGCTGGCTTTCCACCGCCGACCTTTTACAGTATTTATTCACAGGATTCTGATTGCCCCCTCAACTTAGATTGCTACAAAGACTATGACAAAGGCGTAGCGGTTGCTAAAGCAGCGAATAAGCCAATATTATTGGACTTTACTGGTTGGGCATGTGTCAATTGTCGGAAAGTAGAAGAAAACGTTTGGAGCGACCCCGAGATTTATCGGTTGATCAATGAGGAACTGGTTTTGATTTCATTATATGTAGATGACCGAGAGCCACTGGCAAAGGAAGATCAATTTATGCTTGAATACACCTCGGGGCGAATTCGAAATATCGAAACCATCGGACAGAAATGGGCTGCCTTTCAGGCGATTAATTTCAACTCCGTAGCCCAACCACATTATATTCTGATGATGCCCGATGGAACTGTCTTGGCTCCCCCACAGCAATACACAGATATTCCGACTTATTTGCAATGGTTACAAAATGGCTTAGCCAATGTACCTCGTCAAGCGTTGGGATTCACTCTCGAGTAAGACCCGCCATAATAAAGAAGAGGGGAACCGTCAAACACCTGACCCGAAGAAACTTTTGCGACATATATCCAGTGATCTCCGCCGTCATGGGTTGCATGTAGTCTTGCCTCCAAAACTCCAAGGGTATCAGCAAAAACTGGGTATTTGTGTTCTGGTATCGTAGCTAAACCTTCAAACCGCTCTTCATTTGTCAATTTGGAATTGGCAAAGCGATTTGAAACCTCTCGTTGATGTTCAGATAAGATATTGATCGCCAGTGATTGCTCTGCATTCAAGGGCGTATTGAAACGTGCACCCTTATCGATGCAAAACAAAACTAAGGGTGGGTCAAGAGAAACAGAGCTAAAAGAGTTGACCGTTATCCCATGTGCTTCCCCCTTATGTGTGGTGGTTAATACCGTTATTCCCGTTGCATAATGCCCACAAATATTTCTAAAGTCAGTTGGATTCATACTGCAAAGAAAATAATAGATGAGGAGAATACACGAGCTTGTGCAAATAATTTTTACCTTTAGCCAAAAGCTATTTATGCTGACCCAAGTCTTTGCAAGTGCCGTTTTTGGCATTGATGCTGTTCCCATCACAATTGAAGTACATATTGACGCTGGTATTGGCTGCCATCTGGTGGGATTGCCTGACAATGCGGTAAAAGAGAGCAATTTCCGCATTGCCGCTGCCTTGACCAATACCAATTACAAACTGCCCGGCAAACGAATCACAATGAATCTCGCCCCTGCTGACTTGCGAAAAGAAGGGTCTGCCTATGACTTGCCCATTGCCATTGGGATTCTAGCTGCGGATGGACAAATTCAGCCAACCCAACTCGAAAGCTGTTGTATGATGGGGGAGTTGACTCTCGATGGGCATCTTCGGCCCATTAAAGGGGTGTTGCCGATTGCGGTTCAAGCAAAAGCATCTGGATTTCAATCCCTGATTGTGCCGGCCGAAAACGCCAAAGAGGCCGCTGTGGTCGATGGATTAGATGTTTATGGGTTTAGCCATATCAAAGAGATCATTTCTTTTTTGGAGGGCACTCCATTTGATGCCGAACACATCGACATCCAAGATGCATTTCGCACACAACACCATTACGGTTTGGACTTTTCCGATGTAAAAGGGCAGCAAAGCATCAAGCGATGTATGGAAATTGCAGCAGCTGGTGGACATAATATCATTCTGATTGGACCTCCTGGATCTGGTAAAACCATGCTCGCCAAGCGATTGCCAATGATATTGCCCCCCATGGAACTCGAGGAAGCTCTAGAAACCATAAAAAATTCACTATGTAGTCGGTGGCGTAAAAGATGAGGGCTTGTTGCGTGCACGACCCTTTCGGTCTCCGCACCATACCATTTCGGATGTTGCTTTGGTTGGCGGGGGTTCTTATCCACAGCCAGGTGAAATTTCACTTGCACACAATGGGGTACTCTTTCTCTACGAGCTCCCCGAGTTTAAACGCAGTGCACTCGAGGTGATGCGGCAACCCCTAGAGGACAGAGAAGTCACCATTTCGAGGGCTAAGTTTACCGTTTGCTATCCTGCCTCTTTTATGCTGGTTGCCAGTATGAATCCAAGTCCTTCGGGCTATTTCAACGATGACACGGCTGCTATTCGCAGTAGCCAAAGTGAAATGCAACGCTATATGAGTAAAATCTCTGGGCCTTTACTAGACAGAATCGACTTGCATATCGAAGTCAATCCCGTACCATTTGACAAGCTCTCTACAAAGGAAACCAGTGAATCAAGTGCTACAATTCGCGCGCGTTTGACCGATGCGAGAGAAGTGCAACGATTGCGATTTAGAGAAAATCCCAAAGTCTTTCACAATGCACAGATGATCACCAAAGCATTACGGAAACACTGTCAATTGTCCGATCAATCTCTCGCCTTACTTCAACAAGCCATGGAAAAACTCAAGCTATCGGCTAGGGCATACGACCGCATTCTAAAGGTTGCCAGAACGATTGCCGATTTAGAACGAGTAGAAGCGATCCAAAACCACCATATCGCTGAGGCCATTCAATACCGGAGTTTGGATCGAGAAGGTTGGTTGGGGTAATGTTATAACGTTTTAATCGAACACCCGATAGCCTTGGTTGTTGTAATGCTTGGGGATTTCCCAGTCAAGAGCGCATCAACGGCTTGTTCGACATAGCGTTTTTTGACTTTTTTCGTATTGCGTGAGCTATCATCGATCGCACCGATATAGCGCACGATATTGTTCTCACCTTCTTTTTGTAAGACAAAAACATGTGGAGTTTTTGTAGCGCCATATTGGGGATATACTTGCTGCCCAACATCTTGCAAATAGGTAAAGGTAAAACCTTTTTCTGTTGCACGGACTTTCATATCTACCAGTTCATCGCCGTCTATGGCTGCTGGGTCATTGGGGTTAATCGCTATCACGGGGTACCCTTTTGACTTATATGCCTTGTCCAAAGCGATAATCCGATCCTCATAGGCCACGGAATAGGGGCAGGTATTGCAGGTAAAAATGACAATAAAGCCCTTGGCATCTTCAAAATCGGCCAAAGACACCATCTTGCCATCGACATTGGGTAAGGAAAAATCTGTGGCAACATCGCCAATTTTGTAACCATCTCCGGTTGCAAGGTCAGTCGGTGTTGAGAGGAATAATAAACTAAAAGCGAATAAAATGATTTTCATAATGTTATTGAATTAAAAGTAAGACTTGACTTCTTTGAACAATTCATCCTTGGTAAAGGACTGCTCATAAAACCCGCGTCGGTTCTGGGTATAGATCAAGGTTGCGGGCAAAGCACCACTCCAAGTGGTACTGATTTCATTGATCCAATAATTTTCGTCTTCATCATAAAGGTGAACGACTCTCGATTGGAGTTTGTGTTTTTCGACAAAGGGAATCAGTCGTTTTTGTTTGTGCTTGGGAAAATCCAAGCTAACCAGTAAGACTTCAACACCCTCTAGCTTGTTGAGCTCCTCGAAATAGGGGAGTTCCTTAATGCAAGGCGCGCACCATGTCGCCCAGAAGTTGACAACCTGAACGGTTTCGCTGTTTTGATGCAACAGGGGTTGGAGTTGCGGATAGTCTAAAGAAATCACTTCTGTGGTTTGGGCAAACGAATGTGCAACAAATAACAGGACGGGAAGTAGGAGATTGGGTTTCATTTTATAAATGTAATAAAGTTTTAATCATCGGCATTAAATGCCGTAAAATTTAACATTTTTTGAAGAAATGATTTTCAACAAAACCCCCTTTGATATTGTTAATTTCTTTCGCTGGTTGCGCTCATATATGTAAAGATGAAGTTTTAAATTAGCCACCATGCCACAAACCACGCAATACACAGAAGACAATATCCGTTCGCTCGATTGGAAAGAGCATATCCGCATGCGTCCAGGGATGTATATCGGAAAGCTTGGGGATGGTTCTTCTGCCGATGATGGGATTTATATTTTGCTCAAAGAAGTACTCGACAACAGTATCGATGAGTTTGTCATGGGTGCGGGTAAAACCATAGAAATTTCTGTCAAAGAAGGACAGGTAACTGTACGTGACTATGGCCGTGGTATTCCCTTGGGCAAAGTGGTCGATGTGGTTTCCCGTATGAATACTGGTGGGAAATACGATACCCGTGCCTTTAAAAAATCTGTTGGACTCAACGGCGTAGGAACAAAAGCCGTCAATGCCTTGTCAACCCATTTTAAGGTGGAGTCTGTGCGAGATGACCAATCTAAAATTGCTGTATTTGAGCGAGGAGAGCTCGTCGAAGACCCCGCACAAGAGCCGAGCAGCAAACGCAAAGGAACTTCCGTTTCTTTTGTGCCTGATGAAAGCATCTTTAAGCACTATCGTTATCGCCATGAGTACATTGTGCGTATGCTCAAGTATTATGTGTACTTAAATCCTGGTTTAACCATTGTCTTTAATGGCGAAAAATACAAATCAGATAATGGTCTGAAAGATTTGTTGCAAGACAATAACAATGCGGAGGATATGTTGTATCCCATCATTCATTTGCGCGGAAATGATATCGAAGTGGCCATTACACACAGCAAAACCCAGTACAGCGAAGAATACCACTCTTTTGTCAATGGACAACACACCACCCAAGGCGGAACGCATCAGTCTGCTTTTCGAGAGGCCATCGTAAAAACGGTACGGGAGCATTATGGCAAAAACTTTGACGCATCAGACATTCGCAAGTCGATCATTTCAGCGATTAGCATCAAGGTAATGGAGCCCGTTTTTGAATCCCAGACCAAAACCAAACTCGGTTCTACGGAAATGGGAGGGGATTTACCATCGGTTCGTGCCTATATCAATGATTTTATCGGAACGCAACTCGATAATTATCTTCATAAAAATACCGCAACGGCTGAGCAACTTCAACGCAAAATCCTCCAAGCCGAAAAGGAAAGAAAAGAGCTTTCGGGCATTCGAAAGCTGGCACGAGAACGCGCTAAAAAAGCGAGTTTGCACAACAAAAAGTTACGGGACTGTCGCGTGCATCTTGGGGATCTAAAAAAAGAGAGACGATTGGAATCAACTCTGTTTATCACGGAAGGTGACTCGGCGAGTGGATCGATTACCAAATCGAGAGATGTGAACACTCAGGCGGTCTTTAGCTTACGAGGGAAACCTCTGAATTCCTATGGGATGAGCAAGAAAATCGTATATGAAAACGAGGAGTTTAACCTTTTACAAGCTGCCCTCAATATCGAAGAAAGCATGGAGGACTTGCGGTACAACAATATCGTAATCGCCACCGATGCCGACGTCGATGGGATGCATATCCGCTTGCTGTTGATCACCTTTTTTTTACAATTCTTTCCTGAGCTGATTAAAGAAGGACATCTCTATATCTTACAAACTCCATTGTTTCGAGTGCGCAACAAAAAAGAAACGATTTACTGTTATTCAGAACAAGAGCGAGTCAACGCCATGGAAAAACTTGGTCAAAAACCCGAGATCACCCGTTTTAAGGGCTTGGGAGAGATTTCGCCAGACGAATTCAAATACTTTATTGGAGAGGACATTCGACTCGATCCGGTGATGCTGGACAGGGCAGTGGGTATTGACGAGTTGTTGTCTTTCTATATGGGTAAAAACACACCCAAACGTCAAGAATTTATTATTGATAATCTCAAAGTAGAACTCGATCAAGTCGAGGAGTAGCATGGACGAACACTTGGACGAACATCACGACGAAACGCAAGACACCTTAGTCAAGGTAACGGGCATGTACAAGGATTGGTTCTTGGACTATGCTTCCTATGTGATATTGGAGCGTGCTGTACCTGCCATAGCGGATGGACTCAAGCCCGTGCAAAGGCGGATTTTACATTCGATGCGGGAGTTGGACGATGGGCGCTATAACAAAGTGGCCAATATCGTTGGACATACCATGCAATACCACCCACACGGAGATGCGAGTATCTCTGATGCCATGGTACAAATCGGGCAAAAAGACTTGTTGATTGACACCCAAGGAAACTGGGGAAACATCCTCACTGGCGATAGTGCTGCTGCCTCTCGATATATCGAGGCACGCTTGTCCAAATTCGCCCTTGAAGTTGTTTATAGCCCTAAAGTCACACAATGGCAATTGTCGTATGATGGACGAAAAAAGGAGCCGATTCATCTCCCGGTAAAATTTCCATTGCTGCTTGCACAAGGTGGGGAAGGCATTGCCGTTGGACTTTCAACTAAAATTTTACCACACAACTTTATCGAATTGATCGATGCGTCGATTAAGCACCTAAAAGGAAAGCGATTTGAATTGCATCCCGATTTCCCAACAGGTGGCGTGATGGACGTGGGACAGTATAATGATGGTTTGCGAGGGGGTAAAATTCGTGTGCGTGCCAAAGTCTCTCAACTGGACAAAAACACCTTGGTGATTCGTCAAATTCCATTTAGCTCAACAACCTCATCGCTTATCGATTCGATCTTAAAGGCCAACGATAAAGGAAAGATTAAGATCAAGCGTATTGAAGACAATACCGCTGCTGAGGTTGAAATTCTGATTCACCTGCCACCCAACATTTCACCAGATAAAACCATTGATGCCCTTTTTGCATTTACCACTTGTGAAACTTCCATTTCTCCCTTAGGCTGTATCATCGAGGACAACAAACCCCTCTTTATCGGAGTGAGTGAGATGTTACGTCGATCGACAGACAATACCGTTTCGATTTTGGAACAAGAACTCCTTGTCAAAAAAGCTGAACTCGAAGAGCAGTGGCACTTTGTATCTCTTGAACGCATCTTTATCGAAAAGCGTATTTATCGAGATATCGAAGAGCAAGAAACTTGGGAGGGTGTGATTCAAGCCATTCACATGGGCTTGGCTCCGCATATCGGTCATTTGAAGCGAGAGGTCAATGACGACGATGTGGTTCGCTTGACCGAAATCCGTATCAAACGCATTTCCAAATTTGATCTAGACAAAGCCCAACAGCGTATCGATGCCTTAGAAGCTGATTTGGCGCAAGTCAAGCATGACCTCGCCAATTTGACAGACTTTGCGATCAGTTATTTCACGCATCTCAAAAAAACCTATGGAAAAGGGCGTGAGCGCAAAACCGAAATTCGTGTGTTTGACGATGTAGATGCCAAAAAAGTCGTGATTCGCAATACCAAGCTCTATGTCAACAGAGAAGAGGGCTTTGTGGGGACTTCACTCCGCAGGGATGAATACGTAACCGACTGTGCCGATATCGACGATATCATTGTCTTTACCGAGGATGGGAAGATGACCGTAACCAAGGTTGAGTCCAAAACCTTTATCGGAAAAAATATCATTCATGTGGCTGTATTTAAAAAGAAAGACGACCGCACCATCTACAATATGATTTACAGAGATGGACGAGGGGGTACAACCTATATGAAGCGGTTCCCAGTAACTGGAGTAACTCGAGACAAATCCTATGATCTGACCAATGGAAAAGCCCAGTCCAAAGTCTTTTACTTTTCTGCCAACCCGAATGGGGAAGCCGAGATTGTAACGGTCTTACTGCGACAGTCGGGGAGTATTAAAAAACTGAAATGGGATCTCGATTTTGCTGATTTGGATATCAAATCAAGAGGGGTTCGTGGAAATACGGTTTCAAAATAC
Source organism: Flavobacteriaceae bacterium TMED81 (assembly GCA_002171575.2). Lineage (GTDB taxonomy): Bacteria > Bacteroidota > Bacteroidia > Flavobacteriales > Flavobacteriaceae > UBA724. The sequence continues at coordinate 29,687 of NHEI02000036.1, read as the reverse complement.
ACCGTAAAACGTATTGAATTGAAGGAAGAAGGGGTTTCTACCCTAAAACCTCGTGATATCTGGTTTGATGAAACGGTAGGCCGTCTAAATGTCGATGGACGCGGAGACTTGGTCGGGGCATTTCGTGGGGATGACCGTTTGTTGATTGCCACACAGTCCGGATTGATCAAAACCAGTATTCCAGACCTCAATATGCATTTTCCAGAGGATATGCTGATTTTAGAAAAATGGGAGCCGACCAAACCGATATCCGCAATCTATTTTGACAGTGCGAAGGAGCGTTATTTTGGCAAGCGTTTTCTCATTGAATCTGCCGATCGGGAAGAGAGTTTTATCAAAGAAGGTAAGCAAAACCATCTGGAGTTGATCAGTACGGATCACAGACCTGTGTTTGAGATTGATTTTACCAAGCCCAGAGGGAAAGACTCCAAGCCCCCTCAGCGACTTGTATTTGAAGATTTTATTTCCGTGAAAGGCATTAAAGCACTCGGCAACCAAGTCACCACAGACAAGGTAAAGCAATTTAATGTGTTGGAAGCTTTGCCCTATGAAAAGCCTGTGGAAGAAACTCCTGCCGATATTGAAGTGGAAGACCCCGAAACGGTTGACCAAGATGAGGAAGGCAACTCCCAAATCAGTTTGGAATTATAACACTACTCCAACTCCCTCGTCACACGTCCGCGTTGGACATTGGAGCGGTCGCCGACTAGGTTATATTCAAAGATATAGCCATCTTCAAATGTAGATAGGATTTTCATTTGAACGGCTTTGGCTTCTTGAAAGGTGAGAGGGTTTCGTTTGGTGACAATACACTCGCAATCACTGACCCATCTGATGTTGGCAGTGTCGGGAGTGGCGAAGAAATAATCGATTTCGATGGAGTCGTTGCGTACAAAACGGCTGGAAAGGGTGTCGCCATCAACAACCGTGTAAAAGCTGAATGAACCAGTTTGAAAGGGTTTACAATTCCGCTCAGTTTGATAACAAGCAGTAAAGAGAATCAAGATGATTATAAAACGGCAAAACTGACGCATAGCAGATTTTAACCACAAAATTAATCATTTTTGGGGATGTACTCAGTAAAACGCCCATCTTTATACAGCAAGACAATCTTGTCGATTCCAGCTTGTGAGTTGGAAGTTGAAGCGGGTACTTTTGGACTTTCCTCTGTCGTGGGATTATCTGTAAAAGCAATATCTTGAACTGTTGAAGGTGATGCCTGCTCAATGGGTTCTGGGTAGGTGACTGGGGATTCAGATGATTTGCCAAACAACAACCAATCGGTAGAGTAGGCGGGAAACGCACGAACTGTCTTTCGGATAAACTCCAAGCTGGGTTTGTTTCGTCCGGACAAGACATGCGAAATGGAAGACCGCTGTACGCCTATGGTGTCTGCAAAAGCAGAAGAGCTCAGCTGTTGTTCTTCCAAAATTTGCGCAATCCGTTTGACAATTTCTTCCATGTTACAAATGTAAATTACATGTGATTTTAATTAGAACCATGTAAATATACATTTTATTTTGATACAATATCAAGTATACAAACTTCAATTTTTACTTCACATTATTTATATAACTCCCTAATAAATAGGCAATTATATATTATTTTAATGAAATATTATACAATTGTAATATGTAAGGGTTCATTTTCATTCAAATCTTATACAAATGTAACAATCGAGAGTTTACTTTTGTAACTTGTATTCTGTTTACATTTGCAAACGAGAATTGTGTATGAATCCATTTCCACCATATTTGTCTGTCGTAGAATCCAAATTAGCGGGTCGATATATTACCAATACCCATATTGAGCCCTTGATGTACGATTACAATCACTCGATAATTGGTCATAGCACGTCAGGTTTGCCCATTTACCGCATTCGTATGGGTACAGGGAGCACCAAGGTGCTGATGTGTTCGCAAATGCACGGAAATGAGTCCACAACAACAAAAAGCTTGTTTGATCTCCTTCGTTTCCTCAATACCAACCCGGTTTGGCTCGATAATCTTCAGCTTTCCATTATTCCCATTCTCAACCCCGATGGAGCAAAGGCGTATACGCGTGTAAACGCCAATCAAGTGGATTTAAACCGAGACGCGATAGACTTGAGTCAGATCGAAAGTCGTGTGTTGCGTGAGGAATTTGATCAATTCTCACCTGATTTTGCGTTTAATCTACACGATCAGCGTACGATATTTGGCGTAAATGGCAAACCAGCCACAGTATCCTTATTGGCTCCCGCTTTTGATCAAGATCGAAATTATAATTCGTGTCGAACCTTGGCTGCACAGTTGGTAAGTACCATCTTCGAAGGACTCCAGCCGTTGATCGGATCGCAAATTGGGCGTTTTGACGACAGTTTTAACCCCAACTGCGTAGGGGATGCCTTTCAGTCTGCGGGCGTTCCAACGCTGTTGATCGAAGCGGGACACCACCCGGACGACTACAGCCGTGAGCAAACTCGAGAATATGTGTTTTACGCCTATGTATTGGCGCTTGAAGCCATTGCCAGCTCTAGTTTTGGGAACTTGTCGGTGTATCACTCAATCCCAGAGAATCAAAAGATCTTTTTCGACTTTCTTTTGCGAGATGTAAGTTTTATGGAAAAAGGCAGTCAGCAAAGAGGGGATGTTGGGCTGCAGTATCAAGAGGTTTTACAAAACGACTCCATCGCTTTTCAAGCGGTTTTTGCTGCTGCCGGGGATTTATCGCATTGCCATGGTCATATCGAACCCAATTGTGACAAATTAAACAGGATTGACTTTAAAATCGAAGAATCCGCACAAAATGTGTTGAATACGTTGGATTTATAATACGATTTACAATAAAATAGCGTTTAGGATACATATAATTCAAAGAATTTTTACTTTATTTGCAAAAAAAATAATATGAATAACATAAAATTGGACGAAACCGATCATCAAATCCTTGACATTCTGATCGATAACATGCGCACCCCTTTTACCGACATTGCCAAAAAGCTCTTGATTTCAGCGGGAACTGTTCACGTTCGTGTAAAGAAAATGGAAGATGCAGGGATTATCAAGGGTTCATCCTTGACGCTGGACTACAAAAAATTGGGCTATTCGTTTATTGCTTATATCGGGATTTATCTAGAGAAGACCCACCAGACAAAATATGTTTTGGAGCGTCTTTCCGAAATTCCGAATGTTACGGTAGCGCACATCACGACTGGAAAGTTTAACATCTATTGCAAGGTCCGTGCGAAAAGTACGGAGCATGCCAAAGAAATTATTTTCTCGATTGACGATATCGATGGAATTTTGCGTACAGAAACCATGATTTCGTTAGAAGAAAGTATAAATGATAAAAAACGCTTGATGCATACCATTTTCCAAGAACTGTAAGAGGGTAAACACATATAAACAACCCTCTTACCACAAGTTTGAGGGTTTTTTTAAACGACAATTCATCAATGGCACAAAAAACAAAATTAGAACGCTTCGAAAACGAGGTTATTTCGAGATTTAACCTGTATAACAGTGTGTTTTCCACACTTCCATACTCCCATATTTCGAAAACCTCTACGCTCCTTCCTTTCTTTGCAGAATTTTGTGCACTCGGATTTGATCAAAACAAAAATCCAATTGAAATTGTAGAGGAGTTTTTTGAACAATACTACCCAAACAACTCCGAAAAAGACAATATCGACACCTTGTTTCGGTTGATTCAATTTATCGAACGTCAGGTTGTGCTTTTCGATGCCATTGAAGATGCTGCCTTTACAGAAATTAATAATTTTAGTGGACGGGGAACCCTGAGAAGCTCTAAAGAAGAGGCTGCAGAGAAATCAAAAACGGGAGCATTAAAAGATTATCTGAACAATTTTAGAGTACGCCCAGTCCTCACTGCCCACCCGACTCAGTTTTATCCAGGTTCCGTTCTCGGGATTATTACAGATTTGTCAACTGCCATTAAGGCCAATGACTTACCTTCCATCAAAATTTTGCTCGCCCAACTCGGTAGAACTCCTTTTTTTAAGAAAGAAAAGCCAACGCCACTTGACGAAGCAAAAAGCTTGATGTGGTATTTGGAGCATGTGTTTTATCACTCGGTCAGCAACATCCATCAGTATATCAAAAACAACATTTTTGACAAGGAAGACTTTGTAAATCCATTGATCAATCTCGGATTTTGGCCCGGTGGAGACCGAGACGGAAACCCCTTTGTCACCACAGATATTACGCTTAAAACGGCTCAGGGACTGCGAAGCAATGTGATTCGGAACTATTATCGTGATATCCGTAAATTGCGAAGAAGACTCACCTTTAAAGGGGTAGAGTATATCGCTGCTGACATCGAAACCAAGTTGTATAACAGCATCTTTAGCAAAAAAGAACAACCCGAAATATCCCTTGCTGATTTGACCGCAAAGCTAGAACAGATTCACGAACTTTTGGTTTCGGATTATCATGGGATGTTTGCCAAAGAAGTCGATGCCTTACTCAATAAGGTCAGTACCTTTGGTTATCACTTTGCCAGTTTGGATATCCGTCAAGATTCGCGTGTCCACCACGAGGCCTTTATGACTTTGCTCAAAGGCGCTCAAAAGCAAGGCGTAGTCAACAAGGATGTGGACTATTTACAACTTGATGAAGTTGAGAAAATTGAATTTCTAACCACAATAAAAGGAGACTTGTCTCCAAATAGTTTTTCCGACGAACTCGTCAACAAAACCCTTGGATCGATTCGCGCCATGCAAGAGATTCAAACAAAAAACGGACAACTCGGTTGCCATCGCTATATCATTAGCAACAACCAAACCGCACAAAATATATTTGAAGTCTTTGCGATGATCCGCCTGAGCAATTGGGAAGCACCCACTGTTGATGTGGCGCCGCTTTTTGAAACCATTACCGATTTGAGTATCGCACCTAAGGTGATGGATATCGTGTACAGTAATCCTACCTATCGAAATCACTTGCGAACAAGAGGCGACAAGCAAACCATCATGCTCGGATTTTCAGACGGCACAAAAGATGGTGGTTATCTGATGGCGAATTGGAGTATTTTCCGTACCAAGGAAGAGCTTACCGAAGTTTCCCGAAAGCATGGGATCAAGGCCTTATTCTTTGACGGTCGGGGTGGACCACCAGCACGCGGTGGTGGAAACACACATCAGTTTTATGCCTCTTTGGGAGACAGCATCGAATCGGACGAAATTCAAATCACCGTTCAAGGACAAACGATCAGTTCGAACTTTGGGACGGTCAATTCTTGCCAGTACAACCTCGAACAACTTTTAAGCTCAGGGATTGCCAACCGGGTTTTTAATAGCAGCTCGTCGGAGTTGTCTGTTGAAGATCGTCAAACCATGGATGAGCTTGCCGAAACAAGTTATCAGGCCTATCAAGATTTTAAGTCACATCCAAAGTTTTTACCTTATTTGGAGCATATGAGCACCTTGAAGTTTTACGCCAAAACCAATATCGGTAGCCGTCCAACCAAAAGAGGGAAATCCAAGTCGTTGGATTTTTCAGCCCTTCGTGCGATCCCATTTGTCGGGAGTTGGAGTCAGTTAAAGCAAAACGTACCTGGATTTTATGGTGTGGGTCTGGCATTGGAAAAATTCGAGGAGTCAGGGCGCTTTGATCAGGTGTTGGATTTGTATCAAAACAACGCTTTCTTCAGAACACTGGTGTATAACTCCATGATGAGTTTGACCAAATCGTTTTTCAAACTCACTGCCTATATGCAAAACGATCCAGAGTACGGTGCGTTTTGGGATCAGATTTATGCGGAATACCAACGTTCCAAAAAATACTTGCTAAAGCTCACTGGACAGTCAGAATTGATGGAAAATGAGCCAGCTGGAAAAGCCTCGATTATGATGCGTGAAAAAATCGTACTGCCACTGCTGACTATACAGCAGTATGCACTGGGCAAACTACATCAAAAGGGGAGTGATGAAATTCTTGAAAAAATGGTAACCCGCTCGCTATTTGGAAATATCAATGCGAGTCGAAACTCTGCTTAGTCAGCGTAAAACTGAAAGGCAGCGTTGATGTCCTCCTCGCTCACCAGACAATCGATAACAGGTTTACCGATGGCTTGTAGCAGTACAAAGCGTACTTGATCCGATTGATTTTTCTTATCGTGTTTTAGTAGTCCTTTGATTGCAATCACATCGCTTTCTGCAAACGAGACAGGGTCATAAATCGATGAAAAAACGGTTTTGATTTGATCGCGCTCTTTTACTGTCAAATTTGTGGTACGACACGATAATTCGGCTTCCATGATCATCCCAATCGCAATGGCCTCACCATGCAACAAGCGTTTTTTAGTTGGATGCTCAAGGAAATGGGTCTCAATCGCATGTCCCAAAGTGTGACCGTAGTTGAGAATTTTACGCAAACCCTGTTCAAAAGGGTCTTCGGTAACCACTTGACTTTTAATGCTGACCGAGTGGCGGATATAATCTGTCATTTGGGCGTTTATGTCAATAGATTTTGACGACAACAGCGAGAAATAATCCGCATCTGCTATAAGTCCATGTTTTAGCATTTCGGCATACCCACTTCTGTGTTCGTCTTGGGGTAGCGTTTGTAAAAAGTCGTCATCGATCACAACAAACGCTGGCTCTTTAATGATTCCGATTTGGTTTTTTAATCCTTGAAAATCCACACCAGTTTTTCCACCAACTGAGGCATCGACCATGGCGAGCAGTGAGGTGGGAATATTGATAAAATCAATTCCTCGTTTGTAGGTGCAGGCGACAAAGCCCCCCAAATCAGTAACGACACCACCGCCAAGATTGATCAACAAGCTATTGCGATCTGCTCCTTGCTTGGATAGTGAAGCCCACAAATCTTTACAAGTCGCCAGATGTTTGTTGGTCTCACCAGCTTCCATAGTCAGTAGGGTGTAAGCGTGCCGAAAGAGTTTGTCAAAAAGGGGTAAGCAGTGTTGGTTTGTGTTACTATCAGTGAGTACAAAGATTGAAGTGTACTGCTTTGACCCAACCGATTCGTCAAGGCGATTCCAACCTTTCTCCGTGTAAAGTACCGTGCTAATCGATGCTTTGTCAATCTTTTTTTCAGCCATGATGCAAAAGTAACCCAAATGTTTTATTTTTAAATGTTGTAAAACAAACAGTTTGGATTATATGCGTGATATTTTTAACAATCATGACTCCGCTTTTGTGCATCGTTCAACAAAGGAACTCAAGCAGTTGGTGCGTTTGTTTCGGTTGCTGTCAAATCCAAGAATTTCAAAACTCGGTATTAAGCTAATGAAACGCTTTGGGCATATCCAATTACCAGGGATACAATATCTTCAACGCTGGTTATTTCGTCCGTTTTATGCAGGTACATCCCTACAAGCATGCGAATCTACGGTTGTTTCGCTTTCCAACTACGGGGTGCATTCTTATCTCAATTATGCCATTGAAGACAGTTCTGCTGAAAGCGAGTTCGACACAAACTGTGAGATGGTGCAAAAGCTAATCACCCACGCCGCCAAAACAAATGGCATCCCCTTTAGCGTTTGTAAGCCTACCTCGTTTGGCCACAAGCATTTATTTCAAAAAATAAATGCGAGACAGTCGCTGAATACAGAAGAACAAATCGCCTGGAAAAGGGTCATAAATCGATTTCGTCGCTGTTGCCAAACCGCGCAGGAACATGGGGTTGCTTTGCTAGTCGATGCCGAAGAATACAGTATGCAAATTGCAACTGATCAACTGGTGTTGGATCTGATGCGGGAGTTCAATCTCAACAAAGCTGTGGTGTACAATACCGTGCAATTGTATTTGGTCGATGGAAATCGTCGTTTGAAACAGATGCATATACAAGCCATACAGGATTCATTTTATCTCGGGGTCAAGCTCGTTCGCGGTGCCTATATGGAAAAAGAACGCAAAATCGCTCACAAACATGGTCTTTCCAGTCCCATTTGCGCCTCCAAAGCCGAAACGGATAAAAGCTATCACACAGCAGTAGATTATTGTTTCAAGCATCTTGTCAATATTGCGGTTGTCTTGGGGTCACATAACGAAGAAAGTATGGTTCAGGTGATAAATCTCATGGATCAATACGAGATTAAACCAAACGACGATCGAGTATGGTTTAGTCAATTGCTCGGCATGAGTGATTACATCAGTTTTGTCCTAGCCGATAAAGGGTACAATGTGGTCAAGTTTGTACCATTTGGACCCGTGGATAAATTGATCCCTTATCTCGCAAGACGTGCAGAAGAAAACACGGCAATAGCAGGACAAACATCTAGAGAGCTTACGCGATTACAAAAGGAATTGAAAAGAAGAGCGACTTTGGCTAACGAACGGTGAAATAAGCGATACTGTCGCAATTCTGAACATCATAAACCGCATGGGAAAGTCGCAGTCGATATACATTGCAACTGTCAAGACCAACCCGGCTCTTGGAAAAAACAATGTCACCGCCTTTTAAAAACTGACTTCGGTCAATGCTGTCATTTGTAGGGGTGCTAAACACCCATTCTTTTTTGGAAAAATCATTGATCACTCTTGCATCAGGCGTATAGGTGCAACGCGTGTTTTTACCACCTAAAAAGAAGACTAACAGTACGATACCAACCGAAAATCCACCGAGATAGTAAGACAAACGTTTTAAAAAACTCATTTGAAATTTAATTTGCGTTTGTGATCATTTACCCATTCGATGTTCAAGTGGTGACAACCGCCTTGAATGTGCTTGGCAGCTAGCTCTGGCCACTCGATCAAACACAAATTACCAGTGGAGATGTAATCATCAAAACCGAGCTGTTCAAGCTCACTCTGCTGTTCCAAACGATACAAATCCATGTGAATGAGCTTTCCATTGGGAATATTGTACTCATGAACCAGTCCAAAGGTAGGGCTACTCACGGTTTCGTCACTTCCCAATTGGGAAACGATCGCTTGAACCAGTGTGGTCTTACCACTTCCCATTTGACCGCTCATGGCGACTATGGAATGCGTAAACGAATCGATGAGCTGCTCAGCAACACGATCGATCTCTTCCAAAGTATATTCCAGTACCATGGTGCAAAAATAGATCACTTGGGGGAAAGCACCGCAAAAGGAATCAGCATTTCTTCTAAAGATACCCCGCCATGCTGATAGGTGTTTTTATAAAAGTTGACAAAGTGATTGTAGTTTGATGGATAGATCAAATACCGATCTTCTGTAGCAAAAGTAAAGCTGCTAGACAGGTTTATTTTTGGTAAGCCAATATCCTCAGGGTTTGATACCGTATAGAGGTTTTTATCTTCGGTATTGAGACGCTTTCCTGTCTTATATCGAATGTTGGTACTCGATTCCCGGTCCCCCAAAATTTTGGAAGGTTGACGTACATTGATGGTTCCGTGGTCTGTGGTAATCATCAAGGTAAATCCCAGTGACTGCGCACGTTTGATAATGTCTAACAAAGGAGAGTTCTGAAACCATGTGGACGTCAACGACCGGAAGGCCTTGTCAGAAGATGCCAGCTCTTTGATGATTTCCATCTCAGTTTTGGCATGTGAAATCACATCGACAAAGTTGTAAACGACTACACATAGGTCGTTTTTGGCTTCATTTTGCAGCTGGGAAGCAAGTTTTAAACCTTGTTCTTGGCGATTGATTTTATGGTAACTAAACGATATATCTTGTTCTAGCGCAGCAAACTGTGCATCCAATAGCTCTTGCTCGTATTGGTTTTTCCCTCCCGAATCAATGTCATCCTTCCAGAGGTTTGGGTACAATCGTTTGATGTGAACTGGTAACTCTCCAGCAAATAATGCATTTCTGGCATATTGGGTTGCCGTAGGTAAAATACTACTGCAAATCATTTCTTCTTGCAATTTGTAGAAAGGGGAGAGGTGTGTTTGTAAAACCCGCCACTGATCATAGCGAAGGTTGTCGATCACAACCAAAAGAGTTGTCTTGTTTTTTGGCATCTTGTCCAATACCAGTTGGTCAATCATTTGGTGAGACATGACTAGGGGGCTATCCCCTCCGACCAAATCTTCATAATTGGACGATATAAACTTGGAAAACTGATGATTGGCTTCTGTCTTTTGGTGATCGAGAATTTCTTGCAAGTCATTCGATTCCAAAGTGTCGAGTTCCAATTCCCAAAAGCAGAGCTTTTGATAAATCGCAGCCCATTCTGCATAGTCATTTGCCCGACTGATTTCCATATTGAGTTCTTGGAATGAACGCTGATAGTCCATCGACGTTTTCTCAGTGACCAAACGCGAGTGATCCAAGTTTTTTTTCAGAGACAATAAAATCTGATTGGGATTGACGGGCTTGATTAAATAGTCCGCAATTTTTGAACCAATGGCTTCCTCCATCAGCGTTTCTGCCTCACTCTTTGTAATCATAATGACCGCGAGGTTGGGAAGGATTTGCTTGATTTCGCTTAAGACAGATAGCCCATCCATGCCAGGCATATTTTCATCGAGAAGAACAACGTCAAACGCTTGTTTTTTGATCAGTTCCAATGCGTCTGGACCATTTGTGCATGGACTGAATTGGTATCCCTTTTCTTCCAAAAACTGGATGTGTGGTTGTAATCGATTGATTTCATCATCTACCCACAACACCTGTATCGACTCCATATTCGTATATTTGTTTAAATTCTACTGTTTGAGACTCAAAAATTATAACGATCCAATTTACGGTTTTATTTCAATTCCTACACCGTTTATTTCCAACATTATCCAAGAACCTGTGTTTCAGCGACTCCGACGAATTCAGCAGATGGGCTTGTCTCACTATGTCTTTAATGGAGCTACACACCACCGTTTTGCTCACGCCCTTGGGGCGATGCATCTAATGCGCAAAACTCTTGAAATCCTAACTTCAAAAGGAACTCCCATTTCAGAAAGCGAACGGGAAGCCGCCATGATTGCTATTCTTCTTCATGACTTGGGTCATGGTCCCTTTTCCCATGCCCTCGAAGGTGTATTGATCGAGAATGTTTCCCATGAATTTTGGTCACTTTCGCTGATGAAAATGCTCAATGACAAATATGACGGAAAACTCAATCTGGCAATCCAAATGTTTGAAGGGAAATACAAGCGCCCTTTTTTCAATCAATTGATTTCTTCTCAATTGGATATGGATCGATTGGATTACTTAAAGCGAGACAGTTTCTATTCTGGTGTTACAGAAGGCAACATCAGTACCGACCGGATTATTGCCATGTTACGGGTACATCAAGATGAATTGGTTGTTGAAGAAAAGGGAATGTATTCGATTGAAAAGTTTTTACTCGCAAGACGCTTGATGTATTGGTCGGTTTATCTTCACAAAACGAGTTATGTGGCAGAGGAAGTGCTGAAACGTATCATATTACGTGCTAGAGCACTGTTGCAAAATGGGGACACCATCCAGGCGTCTACTGATATCCTCTACTTTTTATCCGCCACACGTTCTTCAAGACTACAGATTGATATGAAGCACTATGCAGCAATTGACGACGTGGACATACTTTCCATGATCAAAGCAGGGGTCAATCACCACGACCCTGTGTATTCGGCACTATGCGAGATGGTTCTAAATCGTCGTTTGCCAAAAATTGAAGTCAGCAACGAGCCGTTCTCCACTGATTTTATTGAAAAACAAAAAGACAAAGCGGTGTCCAAGTTGGGCATACCCACTGAGGAGTTATCCTACTTTGTGTTTGATGGGAAGATGAAAAATATGGCATACAATTTGCAGCAATCTCCAATTATACTGATTGACAAGAATGGGGGTACCAAAGAGTTATTGGCAGGGTCAGATGAATCAAATTTAAAAATGCTCACCAAGCCCGTAACCAAGTATTACTGTTGTTATCACAAATAGTCTTGCAATTTTGTTATTTTTGCTCCGATGGAATACACTGCTTCTCAGATTGCTGAAATCCTAGACGGCTCTATAGTGGGAAATAAAGACGCTCGCGTTTCTACATTAGCAAAAATTGAAGAAGCAACAGAAGGGTCACTTGCTTTTTTAGCAAACCCGAAGTACACCCCCTTTGTCTATTCGACCAAAGCCAGTATTACGCTTGTTAGTGAAAGCTTCCAACCAGAAAAAGAATTTCACACGACTCTGATCAAAGTTTCAGACCCTTATCAGTCGTTTACCACGATGCTCAGTCAGTTTAATGGCGCCGCAAAAGAGTTCAATGGCATTCACAATCACACTGTAATTGATCCCTCAGTTATCATTGGAAAAAACTCCTATGTTGGGGCTTTTACAGTTATCCAAAATGGGGTGAAAATTGGAAATAACGTCAAAATCCATGAGCATGTGGTTATCGAATCCGATGTGATTATTGGCGATAATACCACGATTTTCTCTGGCACAAAAATTTTACGACAATCTAGAATCGGAGCCAATTGTATTCTCCACAACAACGTAGTGGTTGGTTCAGACGGCTTTGGGTTTAGTCCCACTGCCACGGGCTCTTATGAGAAGGTTCCCCAAACGGGTTCAGTCTTGATTGAAGATGATGTTGAAATCGGGGCAAACACGACGATCGATCGGGCAACACTCGGGCAAACCATCATTCGAAAAGGTGTCAAACTTGACAATTTGATTCAAATCGCCCACAATGTTGAAATCGGATCTCATACTGTTATTGCAGCTCAATCGGGTGTTGCTGGGTCTACCAAGATTGGAAGTCATTGTGTGATTGGTGGGCAAGCCGGCATTGCGGGTCACCTCAAAATTGGTGACCGTGTGCAAATCCAAGCCAAAACAGGGGTGCTCCGCAATCTAAAAGATGATGAAAAGGTAATGGGCTATCCTGCACTGGACTATCGATCCTACAACAAATCTTACGTCCACTTCAAAAATCTACCGAAGCATATCGAAACGCTTCATAAACTCCAAAAAAATCAACCTGAAAATGGCTAAACAAACTACGATTGCAAATGCGATTACTCTCAAAGGAGTAGGTATACATACTGGAGAAGAAGTCACGATGACTTTTAAGCCAGCCCCAGCCAACCACGGCTATGCTTTTCAACGCATCGATCTGGAGGGCAGCCCGATTATCGAAGCACTTGCTCAGCATGTTGCAGATACCAAACGAGGAACAAGTCTCCAAAAAAAAGGCGTGACCATCCAAACAAGTGAACACGTCTTAGCAGCCCTTGTTGGCTGTGAAGTTGACAATGTACTCATTGAACTAAACGCTTCTGAACCTCCGATTATGGATGGCTCATCCAAATTTTTTGTCGAAGCGATCGACAAAGTTGGTGTGAAAGCGCTTGATGCAGAGCGTGAGGAATATATCGTCAAAGAGAATATCACCTACACTTGTGACGAATCGGGGAGTGAAATTACCTTGTTGCCCGCTGACAATTATGAGGTTACCACCATGGTTGATTTTGGAACTAAAGTACTTGCTACCCAAAATGCAAACCTTAAAAAACTCAGCCAATTCAAAAAAGAGTTTGCCAATGCGCGCACATTTAGCTTTCTTCATGAACTTGAAAACCTCTTGTCAAGTGGTTTAATCAAAGGTGGAGACCTCAACAATGCCATTGTGTATGTTGATAAAGAATTGTCTGAAGAAACCATGGATCGTTTGCGTAAAGCATTTAATAAAAAATCGATCTCTGTAAAACCCAATGGGACTCTAGACAACCTTACCCTTCATTATCCCAATGAGGCAGCGCGTCACAAACTATTGGATGTAATTGGAGATTTGGCATTGATTGGAACTCGAATTCGTGGAAAGGTCATTGCTTCAAAACCTGGTCATGCAATCAACACACAGTTTGCCAAAAAAATGGCCAAAATCATCAAGGAAGAAAAGAGAAATCACGTTCCTAATTATGACTTAAACGCTGAGCCAGCGCTGGATGTGAATCAGATCATGGATATCTTACCTCACCGACCTCCTTTTTTGTTGGTTGATAAAATCCTTGAGATCAGTAAAAAACATGTCATAGCTGTTAAAAGTGTGACCATGAACGAACCCTTTTTTCAGGGACATTTTCCAGGTCAACCTGTAATGCCGGGTGTCCTCCAAATCGAGGCAATGGCACAAGCTGGTGGAGTATTGGTTCTCAATTCCGTTCCCGACCCAGAAAACTATCTCACTTTTTTCATGAAAATTGAAAACGCTAAGTTTAAGCACCCCGTTGTTCCCGGCGACACCCTTGTTTTTAAGTTGGAACTCCTATCTCCAATCAGAAGGGGAATCTGCCATATGCAGGCCTATGCATACAGTCGCGGGCGATTGACCACCGAAGCGGAAATGATGGCACAAATTGTCAAGAAAAATCAAGTTAAGATATGAACCAACCGCTTGCATACGTCCACCCGAGAGCCGTAATTGCCAAAAATGTCGTCATTGAACCCTTTACCACCATTGACAAAAATGTTGAAATTGGAGAAGGTACTTGGATTGGATCAAACGTTACGATTATGGAAGGGGCGCGCATTGGAAAAAATTGTTCGATTTTTCCCGGTTCTGTAATTTCCGCTGTCCCGCAAGATTTAAAGTTTAATGGAGAAGACTCTACTGCCGAAATCGGGGATAATACCACCATTCGGGAATGTGTAACCATCAACAGAGGAACGTCTTCAAGAGGGAAAACAATGATTGGTGAAAACTGCCTGATTATGGCCTATTCTCACATCGCACACGATTGCATTGTTGGTAACCATTGTATTTTTTCCAACAATAGCACACTGGCTGGGCATATCACCATTGGCGATCATGTGATTTTGGCTGGAATGACGGCTGTCCATCAGTTCTGTTCTGTGGGAAGTCACTCTTTTATCGCTGGGGGGTCTTTGGTTCGAAAAGATGTTCCGCCTTTTGTCAAAGCTGCACGTGAGCCAATCTCCTATGTGGGGATCAACTCCGTTGGACTTCGTCGTCGTGGTTTTACAAGTGAAAAAATCAGAGAGATTCAAAATATTTATCGAATCCTCTATCAAAAAAGTTACAACAATACCCAAGCGGTGGAAATTATCGAAGCAGAAATGGAAGTTTCGTCTGAAAGAGATGAGATTTTACAATTTATTCGGGATTCACAACGGGGGATTATGAAAGGATATTCCAAAACATCATAACGCATGGCATCAACTTCTGACATTCGCAAAGGACTTTGCATTCGCTACAACAATGATATTTTTAAAATTATTGAGTTTTTACACGTCAAACCGGGAAAAGGCCCTGCCTTTGTTCGAACAAAACTAAAAAGTGTTACCAGTGGAAAAGTGATTGATAATACCTTTTCAGCAGGTCATAAAATCGATGATGTTCGTGTTGAAACCCGCAAGTTTCAGTTTTTATACAATGATGGGGAGACCTATCATTTTATGAATACCGATGACTACAATCAAATCGAACTTCAAAAAAGCATATTAGACGCTCCAGAACTGCTCAGGGAAGGTGAGCATGTTACTGTGATGACCAATTCCGATGATGATGGGATTCCATTGTCTGTCGACATGCCCGCCAGCGTGATATTAGAGGTTACACACAGTGAGCCCGGCGTAAAGGGCAATACCGCAACCAATGCGACCAAGCCCGCTACATTGGAAACTGGCGCTAAAATTAATGTCCCTTTGTTTATCAACGAAGGAGATAAGATCAAAGTAGACACCGAAAAATCAAGCTATATCGAACGAATCAAGGAATAACTATGAGCGTACTCGTCAATAAAGACTCAAAAATTATCGTACAAGGATTTACAGGGAGTGAAGGAAGCTTTCACGCCGAACAAATGATTGCCTATGGCACGCAGGTCGTTGGTGGAGTTACGCCTGGGAAAGGTGGACAAACCCATTTGGATAAACCTGTGTTCAACACGGTCAAAGATGCTGTTGATGCCGTTGGAGCAGATACATCCATCATCTTTGTACCCCCTGCTTTTGCCGCAGATGCCATCATGGAAGCTGCAGATGCCGGTATTCAGGTCATTGTAACCATCACAGAGGGAATCCCTGTCGCTGATATGGTCAAAGCATCTGCGTATGTCAAAGAACGCAACGCACGCCTAGTCGGGCCCAATTGTCCTGGTGTGATCACTCCAGAAGAAGCTAAAGTTGGCATTATGCCCGGCTTTGTATTTAAGAAAGGAAATGTGGGCATCGTGTCCAAATCGGGAACCCTGACCTATGAAGCTGCTGATCAAGTTGTGAAAGAAGGCCTTGGGATTACCACTGCAATCGGGATTGGCGGTGACCCCATCATTGGAACAACAACCAAAGAGGCCGTTGAACTGCTGATGAATGACGACGAAACAGAGTGTATCGTTATGATTGGTGAAATCGGCGGGCAACTCGAAGCTGATGCAGCTCGTTGGGTACATGAACAAGGCAATCCAAAGCCAGTTGTTGGGTTTATCGCAGGAGAAACTGCTCCTAAAGGCCGAACCATGGGTCATGCAGGTGCGATTGTTGGTGGGGCAGAGGACACTGCAGAAGCCAAAAAGCAAATCATGTCAGAATGTGGGATTCACGTTGTGGACTCTCCAGCTGAAATCGGAAAAAAAGTAGCTCAAATCCTAAACTAAACCAATGAAACTACTCGAAAACAAGACCGTTTTAATCACTGGTGCAAGTCGTGGCATCGGAAAAGGAATTGCAACTGTTTTTGCGGAGCATGGTGCCAACGTGGTGTTTACCTATAGCTCTTCTGTAGATGCTGCCAATGCACTCGAGACAGAACTAAAAGCACTTGGTGTGCAAGCCAAAGGATATCAATCCAATGCTGCAGACTTTGAACAAGCCCAAGAGCTTGTCGAAAACGTCCTCGCAGATTTCAGCACGATTGACGTGTTGATCAACAATGCGGGAATCACCAAGGACAATCTGCTGATGCGCATTTCAGAAGAGGATTTTGACAAGGTGATTGAAGTCAATTTGAAATCTGTCTTTAACCTCACCAAAGCCGTGCAGCGCACGATGTTAAAACAGCGACATGGCAGTATCATCAATATGAGCTCTGTTGTTGGGGTAAAAGGGAACGCTGGACAATCAAATTACGCAGCATCCAAAGCGGGAATTATTGGCTTTTCGAAGTCTGTTGCCCTTGAACTTGGATCGCGAAACATCCGTTGCAACGTGATTGCTCCGGGCTTTATCGAAACAGAAATGACTGCAAAACTTTCAGAAGAAGTTGTCGCAGGATGGCGTGCCGGAATTCCGCTCAAGCGGGGTGGAACGCCAAATGACGTAGCCAATGCATGCGTATTTTTGGCTTCGGACCTATCTAGCTACATCACTGGACAGGTAATCAATGTAGATGGAGGAATGCTTACTTAACTTTTTTAATATATATCAATGAATAATTTACCTAAACTTGGACTACCAATCACTGTATTGCTTTTTGTTACACTCATTATCCTTTTTCGCTCTGCTGTAAATATCGGCTATGGAGAAGCTGGAGTCGTATGGAAGCGATTTGGTGGTGGTACCGTTACTGACAAACCAGCCTTATCGGAGGGTTTTCATATTATTGCGCCTTGGAATAAGGTGTATGTTTATAACATCAAGCAACAAGAAGAATTTGAAAGCGGTATGCGTGTTTTGTCTTCTAATGGTCTTGAAATTTCTCTTGATGTTTCTGTGCTCTATCAACCAATTATTGACGATTTGGGACTGTTACACAAAACCAAAGGCGAGGACTACCTTAATATCGTAATCGTTCCAGAGATACGTGCCGTTGCTCGTTCGGTGATTGGGCGTTATACACCAGAACAGTTATACTCTTCAAAACGAGATGCAATTCAAAACGAGATTTTTGAGGAAACTAAAAAGAAGGTAGAACCACAGTTCGTACAAATCAACGCGGTCTTGGTACGTGATGTCACCCTACCGCCTTCAATCAAAGAAGCGATTCAACGTAAACTCACCCAAGAGCAAGAATCACTAGAGTATGAGTTTCGATTAGAAAAAGCAACAAAAGAAGCAGAGAAAGTACGGATTGAAGCAGAAGGTAAAGCAATGGCCAACCGAATTCTAAATGCTTCCCTAACCCAAAATATCCTTCTTGAAAAGGGGATAGAAGCTACGCTACAATTGTCAGAATCGACCAATGCGAAAGTGATTGTGATCGGAAGTGGAGAAGATGGTTTACCCATAATTTTGGGCAATCAATAGGTTTTTTTCAAAATTTTGTTTGATATTTGCAATCGAAATGAAAAAAAACACACATATCCATCACTTATTTGCCTTGTCTCAGACGAGTTGAGTTGGATATGATATAACTTATTCAAAACCCGTTTGAGATTCAAGCGGGTTTTTTTGTTTGTATAAATTGAAATCGTGAAAAAAAAGTTACACATCGCCGTTCAAAAATCAGGAAGACTACATGATGAATCATTGAACCTCCTCAATGACTGTGGAATTTCAATCGATAATGGAAAGGACCAGTTAAAAGCCGTCGCTCGTAATTTCCCTATGGAAATCTTCTACTTGCGCAATGGAGATATTCCTCAATATCTCCGTGATGGAGTCGTTGATATTGCGATCATTGGCGAAAATCTACTGGTTGAAAAAGGAGACGATATCTCCATCAAAGAAAAGCTAGGTTTTTCGAAATGTCGGGTATCAATCGCCGTTCCAAAAGAGGATACCTACAAGGGCATTGAAAGCTTAACAGGGAAGAAAATAGCTACTTCTTATCCAAATACAGTGAAAGGGTTTCTTGCAGAAAAAGGAATTGACGCTGAACTTCACATCATCAATGGTTCTGTCGAAATCGCTCCGAATATTGGCTTATCTGATGCGGTTTGCGATATTGTTTCCAGTGGTTCTACCTTGTTTAAAAACAACCTTAAAGAAGTCGAGGTGTTGTTTAAATCCGAAGCCGTTCTGGCAGCTAGCAGTACCTTGGATGCTGAAAAGAATGACATCTTAAAAAAGTTGCAATTCCGCATTCAGTCCGTACTCAAAGGGCGTCAGTCAAAGTATATTTTGATGAATGTTCCCAATGAGAGTATTGACAAGATATCGTCGATACTACCTGTATTAAAATCTCTAACGGTATTGCCTTTGGCCGAACCAGGGTGGAGCTCACTGCACTCTGTGGTCAATGAGGGGACGTTTTGGGAAGTCATCGACGAGTTAAAAGCAGCTGGTGCGCAAGATATTTTGGTTTGCCCAGTAGAAAAAATGGTCTTATGAAAACGGTTTTGAATCCAACTACCGATCAATGGGGTGAGCTAACTGCACGCCCTACAGCATCTTTAGATGATGTCATGCCAGTTGTGGACGAAGTCTTTGGCGCAATTCAACGGCAAGGCGATCAAGCCATACAGGCCTACAGCGAAAAATTTGATGGCTATCGACCTGAGCGCATTGAAGTTGACCTAGCCGATCTAAAAAGCGCTCAAAACGAGTTATCAGCTGATTTACGAGCTGCAATTGACAAGGCCTATGACAATATCTACGCCTTCCACAAAGCGCAGCAAACCGATCGCGTACAGCTTGATGTGCAAGAGGGGGTATCATGTTGGCAAGAGAAACGACCAATCGAGAAAGTCGGGCTTTATATCCCAGGAGGGACAGCTCCTTTGTTTTCTTCTATTCTTATGCTCGCCATACCCGCTACCATTGCTGGTTGTCGTGAAATCGTACTGTGTACGCCGCCAAATCAATCTGGTCAACTTGCGCCAGCCATCCGCTATGCGGCTTATAAATGCGGCCTTACCCGCTTATTTCAAGTTGGGGGGATTCAAGCCATCGGTGGGATGACCTTTGGCACAGAGACGATTCCACAGGTTTATAAAATATTGGGACCCGGTAATCAATATGTTACTGCTGCCAAACAAAAAGCAACGCAATACGGCGTTTCAATCGATATGCCCGCCGGTCCGAGTGAGTTGCTGGTCGTCGCAGACGAGACAGCAGTGCCTTCTTATGTCGCAGCAGACTTACTGTCACAAGCAGAGCACGGGACAGATAGTCAAGTGGTATTGGTCAGCACCAGTCAAGATACCATTGACAAGGTAAAAGACGAAGTGCAAAAGCAGTTGGATTCACTTCCCAGAAAAGAAATCGCTGTACAAGCACTTGCAAACTCAACGGCCATTTACTTTGCTGCTGAATCCGATGCCATTGCTTTTATCAACGAATACGGACCCGAACACTATATCATTTGTATGGCCAACGAAGACAAGTTTGTCGAAGGGGTGGCCAACGCTGGATCAGTGTTTATTGGGAATTATACTCCTGAAAGCGCAGGTGATTACGCTTCGGGGACCAATCACACCTTACCGACCAATGGGTACGCCAAACAATACAGTGGAGTTAACTTGGATAGTTTTCTCAAGGCGATTACCTTTCAAAAGATAAGCGAGACAGGTTTGAAAGACCTTGGACCCTCGATAGAAACCCTAGCTGATGCAGAGGGCTTGTATGCACACAAAAACGCTGTAAGTCTTCGACTAAAAGATTTGACATGAGTTTTGATATTCAAAAATTGGTTCGCTCACACATCGCTGATTTACAGCCATATTCATCGGCTCGGGACGAATTTGACCCTGTTGAGAGTGAGGTTGTGTATTTGGATGCGAATGAGAATCCATTTGACAATGGTGTAAACCGTTATCCCGATCCGCAGCAGCGAAAGCTAAAAGAAGTCATTGCAAGGCGTAGATGGGTAGCTGCCAATCAATTGCTTCTCGGCAATGGAAGTGACGAGGTTTTGGACTTAATTTTTCGTGCGTTTTGCATTCCAAATCAAGACAAAATCATTGTGATGCCCCCAACTTATGGCATGTATAAAGTGCTCGCGAACATCAACTGTATTTCTTTAGATGAAGTACCTTTAAATGATGATTTTCAGTTAGTTACAAAAGATATTCTCAGCCAGATTTCGACCCAAACCAAAGCGATATTCCTGTGTTCTCCCAACAATCCAAGTGGCAATTCATTTCGCCGAGAGGACATCCTTACTTTAATACAATCTTTTACTGGTCTAGTGGTGATTGATGAGGCATATATCGATTTTTCTACGCAAAAAAGTTTGGTTTCGGACTTATCATCCTATCCCAACTTAATCATCACCCAAACCCTTTCCAAGGCCTATGGGCTAGCTGGAATTCGGCTTGGCATCTGTATCGCAAGTGAGGAGATTATCGATATTCTCAACAAAATTAAACCCCCATATAATATCAATTCATTGACCCAAGAACGTGCCATTTCAGCTTTAGCGGATTGGGATACAACCCAAGGGCAAATCACACAACTTATTGCAGAAAGAAAGGGTCTGTTTGCACAGCTAGAGAAGATTTCCTTTGTTGAAAAGGTTTATCCGAGTGATTCGAATTTCCTTTTGGTGCGGGTTGATGATGCCAACAAACGATATGCTCAACTTATCGAAAATTACATCGTTGTGCGCAACCGCAGTAATCAAGTGGGGTGTGAAAACTGCCTTCGTTTTTCTGTTGGAACACCCCAAGAAAATCAAATATTGATAGAAACATTAAATCGCTTGTCATCATGAAAAAGGTCTTATTTATCGATCGTGATGGGACACTGGCGCTAGAGCCAGAGGACTATCAGCTTGACAGTTTTGAAAAATTGACGTTTTACCCTGGTGTATTTACCTATCTTGGACGTATTGCGAAAGAGTTGGACTACACCCTTGTCATGGTTACCAACCAAGACGGCTTGGGTACCGACAGCTTCCCGGAGGAGCAATTTTGGCCTGTACATAATCATTTGATCGATGCGATGAAAAACGAAGGGATTATTTTCGAGGAAGTCTGTATTGACAAAAGCTTTCCAGCAGATCAAGCGCCCACGCGCAAACCCGAAACGGGCTTGTTAACGGCTTATTTGTCTGGAGATTATGACTTAGAGAATTCCTTTGTCATCGGAGACCGTTTGAGCGATATGCAATTGGCAGTCAACCTCGGTGCCCAAGGCATTTTGCTGCAACACGATGAACGTCTTAGCGAAACTCCTGATAAGGCCACCAAAGCAGCCATTGCGTTAACGACTGCCAACTGGGGTGAAGTTTACACCATGCTCAAAGCTGGTCAACGCCTGTGTACACACAATCGCACAACCAAAGAAACGGATATTTCGATTGCGCTTAACCTCGACGGAACGGGGCAAAGCACGATTGATACAGGAATTGCATTTTTTGATCATATGCTCGATCAATTGGCACGTCACGGAGGAATTGATATCGAATTGACCACCAAGGGCGACTTGGAAGTCGATGAGCACCACACCATTGAAGATACTGCTATTGCACTCGGAGAGGCCTTTGCAATGGCTTTAGGAGACAAACTCGGGATCGAGCGCTATGGATTTTGCTTACCGATGGATGATTGCCTTGCGCAAGTCGCCATTGATTTTGGCGGGCGGTCTTGGTTGATGTGGGATGCCAAATTTAAACGGGAACTGATTGGGAAAATGCCAACTGAAATGTTTTTCCACTTTTTTAAATCCTTTGCCGATGGGGCAAAGGCCAATTTGAACATCAAAGCAGAAGGGCACAATGAGCACCACAAAATCGAGGCGATTTTTAAGAGCTTTGCCAAAGCCATTAAAGCAGCGATACAGCGCGATCCTGAAAAATTGATTCTCCCTTCTACCAAAGGACAGTTATGAGTGTAGCCATTATCGATTATGGGGCTGGGAATATCCAGAGCATTCGTTTTGCTTTGGCACGTTTGGGAGTTTCGGCCGCACTGTCTAGTGATCCAGAAACCATTCAATCGGCTTCTCATGTCATTTTCCCAGGAGTAGGGGAAGCGAGCTCGGCGATGGCGAAACTCAAAAGTACCCAGTTGGACACACTTATTCCTGAGCTGGCACAACCTGTATTGGGCATTTGTTTGGGAATGCAGTTGATGTGTAACAGCTCCGAAGAGGGAAATACAACGGGCTTGGGAATCTTTGATACCGAAGTGGTTCGGTTTACAACCACACGCAATGTACCGCACATGGGTTGGAACGAAGTGAAAGGAAATGGGGTATTGTTTGACAAAATCCCAAACGACAGTCATTTTTATCTGGTGCATAGCTATTATGCGAAACCCAATGAAAATACGGTTGGACACTGTTTTTATGACATCAATATTGCTGCAGCAATGGCAAAAAACAACTTTTATGGTACCCAATTTCACCCGGAAAAGAGTGGGGCCATGGGTGCACAACTTTTACAAAATTTTTTGTCATTATGATCATTATTCCTGCTGTTGATATCATAGATGGGCAATGTGTTCGACTGACCAAAGGAGTTTATGACACCAAAACCGTTTATAGTGATTCCCCTGTTGAGGTTGCCAAACGCTTTGAAGGGGCTGGACTGACACACCTACACGTGGTTGACCTTGACGGAGCTCGTGCCAAGCATATTGTCAATGCGAAGGTTTTGGAGGCCATTGCCACCCAAACCACCTTACAAGTGGACTTTGGCGGCGGAATTAAGTCGGAGCGTGATTTGCAAACTGCTTTTGATTGTGGTGCTGCACAGGTTACCCTCGGGAGTATCGCCGTGGTCGAACCACAACTTGTATTGGAGTGGTTGGACCAATATGGTGCGGATCAACTTATCCTAGGGGCAGATGCTAAAAACCGTCGTATTGCCACACACGGTTGGGAACAAGACTCCGGACTTGATGTATTGGAGTTTGTTCAGGATTTCACAAAAAAAGGATTTACGAATGTGTTGTGTACCGATGTTGCCAAAGATGGCATGCTAGCAGGTCCGTCTTTAGAACTATACCGCGAACTGCTCAATGAGGTTGAGGGCTTGTCTCTGATCGCCTCAGGTGGGGTAAGCACGATGGAAGACCTCTATGCCTGTCGTGAACTCGGTTGCTCGGCAGCAGTTGTTGGCAAAGCCATTTACGAAGGAAAAATCGGGTTTGCAGAACTGGAAACCTATCAACTCAATCAATACTGATATGCTCACAAAACGAATCATACCCTGTTTAGATATCAAAGATGGCCGTACGGTCAAGGGGGTCAATTTTGTCAACCTTCGGGATGCAGGGGACCCTGTTGAACTTGCCCAACGCTATGCAGCGGAAGGAGCAGATGAACTCGTATTTCTCGATATCTCAGCATCAGAAGAAAAACGAAAAACCCTTGCCAAGCTTGTCCGTGATGTTGCCCAAGCCATCGACATCCCTTTTACCGTGGGCGGTGGTATCAATACAATGGACGATGTTGGAATCCTATTGGACAATGGTGCAGACAAGGTCTCGATCAACTCTGCTGCTGTTCGCCGTCCTTCGCTCATCAGTGAGGTTGCCAATCGTTTTGGCACACAATGTGTCGTTGTAGCGATTGACGCCAAACAAATTGCTGCAGAATGGATTGTTCACTTGGTTGGTGGTAAGGTTCCCACTGAACGAAAACTATTTCCATGGGCGCAAGAAGCCGTAGCGCGCGGCGCAGGGGAACTGCTGTTTACCTCTATGGATCACGATGGCACCAAACAAGGATTTGCCAATACCGCACTACGGCAACTCTGCGAAACAGTCACGGTTCCAGTCATTGCTTCTGGCGGAGCAGGGACCATGCAACACTTTATTGATACCTTTGTCGAGGGAAATGCAGATGCGGCTTTGGCAGCAAGCGTATTTCACTTTAAAGAAATCAGCATACCAGAACTAAAAAACGAATTGCGATTACACAAAATACCAATGCGATGACAATCGATTTTAGCAAACACCCAGACGGACTTGTTCCCGCCATCGTGCAAGATGCAAATACCAAATGTGTACTGATGTTGGGCTATATGAACCAAGAAGCCGTTACCAAAACACAAGAGACCCAACAAGTCACTTTCTTTAGTCGTTCCAAAAACCGCCTTTGGACAAAAGGGGAGGAGAGTGGTCATGTATTGACCCTAGTCGATATGGCGGTGGACTGTGATCGTGATGCCCTATTGATTCAGGCCAAGCCCAAAGGGCCCACTTGTCACAAGGGAGATGATACATGCTGGGGCGAAAGCAATACACCCAACTATGGATTTTTGACTGCTTTGGAAGAGGTAATTGCGGATCGCAAAAACAATCCTTCTGACAAAAGCTATGTGGCGAGCTTATTTGCCAAAGGCATCAATAAAATTGCCCAAAAGGTAGGGGAGGAAGCCGTGGAAACCGTCATTGAAGCCAAAGATACCGACTCAGACTTGTTTATGAATGAAAGCGCTGACCTGTTGTTTCACCTGATGATTTTATTACAGGCCAAGGGGCATACCTTAAACGATGTGGTTCGCGTACTTGAGGAACGACAAAAGGGGTAGCTATACTCCAAAGTATAAACCCATCAGCATGACCAAAATCAGTAAATACAGTAGAATCGTTACAACGATACTGCAGCTAGGGTATTTGTAAAAGGTCATGGGATAGCACTTGTTTAGCCCATGTAAAAACAGCAAGAACAACCCCACTAGAAGGACTTCCATGGAAAATCGTTTAGTAAAACGAATGCCAAGTCAGTAAGATCATCACCGCTAAGGCGATTAAGACATAAGATACCATGCTCACAAAAACGCGAAACAAAGGGGTTTGTGAAAAGCGACGCCTAAACGAGCGATAAAGCAGATAGCTAAACCCCAACAAAGCAAAAACCAAAATCAAAGTTGTGGTATTCATGCTTGGTGGATTGAAGTATACCGATAAATGACATATTGATCGATGATCTCAATTCCGTCTCCATAGGTCAATAAAAAGAAGTAGGTGGCAAACAATAGGGAAATCAACACAAAGCTCAAAATGGGCTTTTGCAAGGAAACCTAATAAAAGAGTTTATTGATGATGACGACAAGTAAAAAGAAAAGATATGTGTTGATCCAAGGCATAGTTTGAAGAATGGTTACCTCAAAATTACATATTTTTATAAACAAACAAAACTTTTGACATGCAATTACCAAAAAGCCTCTTTTCTTTTTTTACAGACTTGCAACAAAACAACAACCGGGATTGGTTTATGGAGCATAAACCCACCTTTAAAGCCCTAGAAGCCCAAGTCAAGGCCTTTGGAGAACAGCTAAAAGATCAACTCAACCAACACGATCACATTGACCGCTTTAAGTTGTTTCGCATTTATCGAGACGTGCGTTTTTCCAAAGACAAAACACCCTATAAAACCCATTTTGGACTGACATGGCACCGCACCAAACCCCTCTATCGTGGGGGTTATTACCTGCATCTATCCCCTAAAAACAACTTTTTGGCCTGCGGCTTTTGGGATCCCAACCCAGCCGACCTGAAGCGCATCCGACAAGAGATTGACATGGATGGGGAAGAATACCGTTCTATTCTGAACAACAAAACATTTAAAAGCGTTTGGGGCGAACTCCAAGGCGAAGCCGTCAAAACCGCACCCAAGGGATACGCCAAAGACCACCCCCATATTGATCTGTTGCGTTTTAAGCAGCATATTTTCACAATTAACTATTCAGACAAGGAAATCTGCCAACCCGACTTTGTGGACCGCGCTAACAAAGCCCTACAAGCCGTGCGCCCCTTTGTGGACTATATGAGCGAGGTGCTTACCACCAATGCAGATGGGGAGCGTTTGGTTTAGGGTTTCATAGCATGAGACAAAGTTTCATGCTTGTATTTAGATTTGTGGGATTTATTATCTTGTAATACCAATTTTAAAGTTTTGTACTTTTTTTAAAATTGCATTTGTAACATAATGGTTGAATATTTTCTATGCTGTCACTACCGCCTTTACTTAAGGGAATAATATGATCTTTTGTCCAAACATGTTTATATCTTTTATCCGGTCTTGGTGAAATATCAATCCATTTCAAATTACAACTTGGACACTTAGTATAATGTTTTAACTTATAAAACCATTGTTTTTTAGTATGATTACCAAAAGAATTAGCTTTTCTTGTTGAATTATTTTTGGCTCTTTTTTGACGGCAACTTTTACAATAATAATATTCTTTACCATTTGAAGAAGAAGTCCAGTAACTCCAATTATTTTCTCCACACTTTTTAAATAACTTATTATTAAACTCCCTGACTTTGGTAAAGATTTCTACAATTTGAAGCGTCGCTTGTGTCGCTTGCTTAGATTTTAAAATGGTTTCCAACATGTACAGTCCCTTTTCCGTAAATGCCTTTGGCATGCTTCTTCTTTTCGCAGTATTTGTGGTGGAATTTTTCCACCGTAAACTCGACAATTCTCTGGTATTCAGCTCAATAACATATCCCTTTAAAAACTTTTCAGGATTGTTTTTTACAGCTCGGTTTACTTCTCGTGTTGGCACCCCATACAGCTCTGCCACATGGTGATCAAGCAAAACCTGCTTGCGTCTTATGCGTACAATTTTTCCAGAGATCGCATTCTG
Source organism: Flavobacteriaceae bacterium TMED81 (assembly GCA_002171575.2). Taxonomy (GTDB): domain Bacteria; phylum Bacteroidota; class Bacteroidia; order Flavobacteriales; family Flavobacteriaceae; genus UBA724. Next base: position 2,424 of record NHEI02000036.1, on the reverse strand, counting down.
ACCTAAAGAAACACGATGTTTGGCAGCCATTGATTTTGGGTTTGGATGTGCCATCGCACAGGTTAAATAAACCTCAAAAGATGCTGTTAAAATTGCTGAAGGGTAGGTATGCTCTAACCGCCGAAATAGGGATTTCGTGGTCTAAGATAATAAAAATGTTTAGCCAACCTTAGACAAAACACCTGGCACCAACAACTGCAGCTGGTCTTGCAGACGTGTGATCACCAAGCTCATCATCCGTTTGTTTAGTTGAGAGGAGTTTTGGGTGTAGATATTGTACTCTTCTACTGTAAACTGACCAATAATCATCCCTTTGAGGGCATTGCGAAACTTTTGATCTTTATGCACGGAATTTTCGATATAGGCCAATTGCTTATCTGTTGGAATGTCAAAAAACACGCCCTTATGTTTGGTAGCGTAATTGACAAAAGAGGCGAGGAGTAGGGGATTCTGCAATTTTAGAATCGGACGAAGCGTACTGTTTTGGAAACGTTCCTCATCAGACATGGTCTCAAAAGTTTGATGTTTTTTGATTTGGGGACGAATGCGAAGGATATCATTGTGGCGATCGTTCATTGTCTTGGCTTTGATATAAAATTACAACCCAAAGATGTATCTTAAACCAATCCAAAAAACGGTTCATCAACAAGCTTATTAACAATCAATAGCCAAGAGCGGTATTGTCACCACGTGGGTCTGCGCCTCCTTCCAAACGTCCGTCAGGGAGTACCAGAATACAATCCATTCGACCGATTTTATCAGTCATTCGTAACTGATGTCCAAGTTGTGCTAAATCGGTTTGTACATTCTCAGTCAAGGCGTCGGATTCAACTCGAATTTCATCGGGATACCACTGATGATGTACCCGTTTGACGTTTACGGCCTCTTGCATCCCCATCCCGTGGTCAATCACATTGAGTAGGGTTTGATACACGCTCGTGATGATGGTGGAACCTCCTGGAGTTCCCACAATCATTTTAAGTTGGTCTTTGTAGGTAACGATGGTTGGCGTCATCGAACTGAGCATACGTTTATGGGGTGCTATTGCATTGGCTTCGCCACCAATCAATCCAAACTGATTTGGTGAGCCGGGCTTGCTGCTAAAATCGTCCATTTCATTGTTTAGAAAAAAACCAGCCCCTTTTACCATCACTTTGTTGCCAAATGAACTGTTGAGGGTGGTGGTAATTGCCACCGCATTCCCATCCGCATCTGCAATAGAGAGGTGCGTGGTTTCTGGGCTTTCTGAAGGTGGTATTTCACCTGCTGAAACCAATGCGGAAGGGGTAGCTTTGTCAAATGAAATATCAGAAAAACGCTGCTCATTATAGCGTGGATCGAGCAATTGATCTACCGGAAGATTTATAAAGTCAGGATCACCCAGATAGGTCGCACGATCGGCATAGACTCGTCGTTCGAGCTCAGCCATCAGATGTATGGTTTTGGTGCTGTTATGACCCCAATCCGCGATGGGGTAGCCCTCGGTACCTTGTAGGAGTTGAATCAAGGCAACTCCACCGCTCGAAGGAGGAGCCATACTGATGATTTGATGTCCACGGTAATTGCCCGTAATGGGTTTTCGCCATACGCTTTGGTAATTTTTTAAGTCTGCATGGGAGATTAAGCCATTTTTACTTTGCATCTCAGCCACGATTTGATCTGCTACAATTCCTTCGTAAAAGCCATTACGACCGTTGGTTTGAATGTGTTCTAAAGTCAGGGCGAGATCTGGTTGGGTGATGGTATCGCCGGCTTGCCAGTCTTGATCGCTGTGATAAGGGGTTGACCAGCGATTGTATGTTTGGAATTCTTCTTGTTTGGTGTTTAAAAGTTCAGCAGCCAGAGGGGTTAAAGCATAACCTCTTTGAGCCATTTCTATAGACGGCTCGATCAATTCAGCCATGGGCAGTGTACCATATTTTTGATGAAGGGCAAACATCCCATCAACAGCCCCAGGCACACCACTAGCCATAAGTCCGTGGGTACTCTGCATGTCATTCAACTGACCTTTTGCATTCAAATACATTTCACGATGCGCTAGTGCTGGTGCTTTTTCTCTAAAATCTAAGGAGTTTATTGTACCATAATTCATGCGAATTACGGCAAATCCGCCACCGCCAATATTGCCGGCCTGTGGATAAACAACCGCCAATGCAAAATGAGTGGCAATCGCAGCATCAATCGCATTGCCGCCATTTTTCATGATTTCAAGACCAATGGCAGATGCCAATGGATGGGCTGATGATACCAGAGCATGATTCCCAATGGTTCCAGACGATTGAATCGATGTATTGTGCGTTGTACAGCTCGTTAAAACTGCAATACATAGAATTAAATGATACAATTGTTTCACAATATTCGATTTGGCTATGTAAATATACATCTAATTTAACACCTCTATTAACACTATAATATATATTATGT
>NHEI02000035.1 GCA_002171575.2 Flavobacteriaceae bacterium TMED81 | reverse complement strand
CACAAAAAAAAACCCCCCCCCCCCTGCCATGACTGCTGAGGCGGGATTGGTTCCATGAGCAGAGGAAGGGATCAAACAAATATTTCGTTGTTGATCACCACGTGCCTCGTGATAGGACCGAATGACCATCAGACCGCTAAATTCCCCTTGCGCACCTGAGTTGGGCTGGAGTGAAGTAGCAGCAAAGCCAGTAATTTCAGACAAATCGTTTTCGAGCTCCTTCAAAATATGCTGATAGCCCTGCACCTGATCCAAGGGAGCAAAAGGATGAATATTCCCCCATTCTGGCCTACTGAGCGGGAGCAATTCTGCAGCTGCATTCAATTTCATTGTGCAAGAACCCAAAGCGATCATACTATGGGTAAGGGATAAATCTTTTCTTTCGAGTTGTTTGATGTAGCGCATCAAAGCTGATTCGGACTGATAGTTATAAAATACGTCTTGTGCGAGGTAGGGGGTAGAGCGCTGCATGGAAGCTGGGATTCCAACTGGTTCTGAGGGAACTTTCGGAGAATTTGTTTTACTACTGCTAAAAATGTCAATTAGCTCCTCAATGTCAGAATTGGTTGTGAGCTCACTGATCGATATGCTCAGGCGCTGATCGTCAATGATATTCAGATTCACTCCTCGGCTGAGCGCTTCCTTTTGAACAACTCCAGTCAAACAATTAATCTGCAAAGTATCAAAAAAGGTAGTGTTGCTCACATCAATGTCCAATTTAACCAAGCCGCTATAGAGTGTAAGGGTGTGATTGTGAATGCGTCTCGCGAGTTGACGAAGACCTTCAGGCCCATGATGAACCGCATACATCCCAGCCATCACAGCCAAAAGGACTTGTGCGGTACAGATGTTGGATGTCGCACGATCACGTTTAATATGTTGCTCACGAGTCTGCAATGCCATTCGCAAGGCACGATTTCCCTGCTTGTCTTGCGTAACGCCAATAATACGACCCGGAACACTTCGTTTATACTCGGTTTGGGTTGCAAAATAACCAGCATGTGGACCGCCATAACCCATCGGAATACCAAAGCGTTGGGTACTTCCAACAACCACATCTGCACCATAAGTCCCAGGNGCTTCAAGAAGTGNTAGGCTCATNATATCAGCGGCTACTGTGGTTTTAATNTCCAGANNCTTTGCTTTGTCNATTGCAGCTTGCAAGTCNATNAGTTNNCCGTANTTGCCNGGGTATTGAAAGATTGCNCCAAAACAATCAGANGTTGGTTGCCANTCATCAACNTCTCCTTGGATCAATTNNATNCCGATAGGGGNCGCTCNGCTTTGTAAGACAGCAAGGGTTTGCGGTAAAATATTGTNGTCAACAAAAAACTGNNTTGCTTCCNCTTTTTTTTGTGTAGATGTTCGGAGACTATANAGCATGCTCATCGCCTCAGCNGCNGCTGTACTCTCATCCAACAANGAGGCATTTGCAAGGGGCATGGCTGTCAANTCACAAACCATCGTTTGGAAGTTGAGAACGGCCTCAAGNCGTCCTTGTGCGATTTCGGCTTGATAGGGTGTATAGGCNGTGTACCANCCAGGGTTCTCAAGAATATTTCGTTGGATTGCAGCAGGAAGATGGGTGGGGTGATACCCCATGCCGATATAGCTTTTGTGAACTTTGTTTTTTGAGCCCAATGCAGCAATGTGTTGGATACANTTGGCCTCACTCATTGCATCGGGAAGATTCATTTGACNTTGGAGTCGAATATTGGCAGGAATCGTTTCTGCACAAAGCTCGTCCAATGAATTTGCTTTGATGGTTTGGAGCATATCTTCTACCTCATCTACCCTTGGACCAATATGACGGTATGCAAAGTTTTCGGTTTTCAATACAAAATTNTTATNCCTACAAATTTAATGTTAACTACACAGCTTTTATGTTTTTCTAAGNTGGATATTCACAAAGTTTTTAACCATCATATCCCTATATTTGTCAANAAAGCNTGTCTCATTGATTACAAAACTTTTTCGCTTTTATGTTCTNTCGAGTNCTCATGTTGCCCTTGCCGTACTTTCACTNTCNTATTTAACTNATTTGCANTTTGATNTATCGTNGCAAACAGATTTGTTTGNCTTTATCTTCTGTGCGACTGTTGGNACTTANAACTTTATTCGTTANNATGCTTCTCNNGAGCATAAAGTCNAGNTTCAATNNNNCGNTTTTGNTTTTTTCATTCNTNNCTGTNTTGGGCATGGGNTTATCAGCAACTAAACTCACTTCTCAAACGCTNNTNGTTGCTTTGCTGTTGGGAATGATGAGTTTNACNTACGTACTTCCNAGNAATCNTTTTTTTNGGGGATTNCGCTACTTGCCTTACCTCAAGTCGTTTATCGTAGCAGCTTGTTGGGCTTCAGTGGTTGTGATCTTNCCATTNCTCAATCATCAAGTNGAGTTTGACCGNGNGGCTTGGCTTATATGGTTGCAAATGGCATTGTGGACTTTTTCCACCATGATTCCATTTGAAATCCGTGATATCTCCANTGATANNGAAAGCATGAAAACNATCCCGCAGGTATTTGGTGTTCGAGGTGCTAAAATGATTGGCACNNTGATGTTGNTTGGNGTTGTTATCCTGTCTTATTTTTTNTCGCTACAGAGCTANNATATGATTCCAACCTTAATNGCTTGTGCTNTNGCACTCGTCTGTTTATGGAAGTCAACCATTCANCAAAGCACTTATTATGCTTCGTTTTGGGTGGAGGCACTTCCNATGGTCTGGTTGTTGATGGTTGTTGTTTGGGAATGGNTTTAAGACTTNATNTCCTTTCGAGATGCCTCTACTTTTTCAGCAAGCCCATCTTTATACGCAACNATCTTTTTTTGGAGCNNTTTNTNAGTGGTTGCAAGAATCTGAGCAGCAAGAATNCCAGCATTTTCTGCGCCATNCANCGCCACAGTCGCCACNGGNACACCACTTGGCATTTGCAAAATCGANAGCACAGAGTCCCAACCATCNATCGAATTTCTCGATTTGACAGGTACNCCAATTACAGGAAGAGGACTNGCAGCAGCNACCATACCNGGAAGGTGTGCAGCACCACCAGCTCCAGCGATAATTACGCCGATATNGTTTTGGTGGGCAGNNGTCGCAAAGCGCATCATATAGGAAGGNGTTCGATGAGCAGAAACGATATCTACTTGNGTTTCNACACCAAACTCCTGTAAGATTTTAATCGCNCCTTCCATGACAGGCATGTCGGAGGCACTTCCCATGATGATGGCTACTTTCATAAATTTCTTTTGACAAAGATAACGAAAAGGGGATTATCCCTTTATGACTCGTCAGAGCGGACTGTAACCTGCTGTTTGATCTGTTTTGCAGTTTGACGAAGTAGATCAATATCAGATCCAACCAACGTGATATGCCCCATTTTTCGCATCGGTCTTGTTTCCGCTTTGCCATACAAATGAACATGAAGTCCAGAAATATCCAGCAAGTCATCCATGCCTTCATAAATAACAGTGCCCTGAAAATCTTTTGCGCCAACCAAGTTTATCATAATCGCATCACGGAAAAACTGGCAGTCACCAAAAGGTAAGCCGAGTATGGTTCGGAGATGCTGTTCAAATTGGGAGGTCGTAGCAGCTTCAATCGTGAGGTGACCACTGTTATGTGTGCGAGGGGCAACCTCGTTGACTAATAACGCACCTTCATCATTGAGAAATAGCTCAACGGCCAAAAGGCCAACATGCTCAAGTCCGTGAGCGACTTGCTCTGCCAATTTCTGCGAATCTGCCAATTGCTTCTCATTCAAAGTCGAGGGTGTAAACACAAATTCTAGCTGATTCGCTTGTGGATGGAACTCCATTTCTACTGGACGATAACTCACACATTCTCCTCTATCATTTCGCGCAACGATAACTGCAATCTCTTTGGCTATGGAGACACAGTCCTCTAGAATACAAGGTACATCTGGAATGGATTCCCATTCTGATTGGGTTTCAATTTTTTTCACACCAAAACCGTCATAGCCAAATCGGCTGGCTTTCCATATACATGGGGTTTCAATGTCCTTCCAATCAGGTTTATGCGCAAACATTTTATGTGGTGAGGTTGGGAATTGGTTGTCAGCATAAAATTGTTTTTGTCTGGCTTTGCTTTGTATAATTTCGAGTGTAGCAGGTTTTGGGTAAACCTTTTTTCCTTGCTTCTCTAGGGTGTACAAGGCCTCAATATTGACATTTTCAATTTCGATGGTGACAACATCTGCCTGTTGTCCAAAGTCAACGACAGTTTGATAATCCATCAAGTCTCCAACAATAAAATCGTCTGCTAGAAGGCGTGCAGGGGCTGTTGGACTCGGGTCGAGAACCTTAGTAAACACATCCCACTGCCGACATTTGACGAGCATCATTTTTCCCAATTGACCACCTCCCAATACGGCTATCTTTTGCTTGGACGAAAAAATGGCGTTCCCCATGCGTGCAAAAGTAGGGTTTTTCACAATATGCTAAACCCTTCAGTTTGATCATATTTGGGGATTTTATATCTTATCAAATTGATATTATGGTATCTTTGCCTGTCTAAAACTGATGATGAAAAATATAATACTTTTCGGAAAACCCGGTGCTGGAAAAGGAACACAAGCCGCTTTGCTGCGTGATGCTTTTCAATTGGTTCATATTTCAACAGGTGATTTGTTTCGCTACAACATTGGCAATAATACCTCTTTGGGAGCCTTGGCCAAATCCTACATGGATCAAGGTGATCTTGTTCCTGACGAGGTGACAATCAAGATGTTGGAAGCAGAAGTCGATGCGAACCCAGATGCAGGGGGGTTTATTTTTGACGGCTTCCCTCGCACTTCCAAGCAAGCGGAGGCACTCGACGAGTTTCTGCATGGCAAAGAGATGAGGATTCAGGCAACAATTGCTCTGGAAGTAGATGAGGAAGTTCTGATCAAACGACTTTTAAACAGGGGAAAGGATAGCGGTCGTGCAGATGATCAAGATGAGGAAAAGATTCGCAATCGGTTTGAAGAGTACAATAATAAAACGGCTCCCTTGATTAGCTACTACATAGCACAAAACAAATTCCACAGCATCACAGGAGTAGGAACCGTGACAGAAATATCTGAACAACTCATTGCCTTGCTAGATTCACTATAAAATGACGGAGGGTAATTTTGTCGATTATGTAAAAATTCACGCTTCCTCTGGNAAGGGTGGAAAGGGGTCGACACACCTACACCGAGAAAAATACATCACCAAAGGCGGACCTGANGGAGGAGATGGCGGGCGAGGTGGNCANGTCATTTTNAAAGGNGATCCAAACTTGTGGACTCTTTTGGATTTTAAATTCAATCGTCATTTTAANGCCGAACACGGAAAAGANGGCAGNAANAATAGAAGNACAGGCGCTGATGGGNAAGATTGCGTGATTCGCGTACCNCTAGGAACCGTNATTGTCGATAACGATAGTGGNGAAAAGCTAACCGAAATTGTAGACGAAGANGANTTTGTGGCAATTCGAGGTGGTAAAGGTGGACGTGGAAATTGGCATTTTAAGAGTCCNACCAATCAAACNCCTCGCTATGCCCAGTCNGGATTNTCAGGTGAGGAGNGCAATTTTACGTTAGAACTNAAGGTTNTGGCNGACGTGGGGCTTGTTGNCTTTCCCAATGCGGGNAAATCCACACTTTTNGCGNCNCTCACTGCAGCCAAACCAAAAATTGCAGATTATGAGTTTACCACGCTCAANCCCAACNTNGGAATCGTNAGACANCGCGATTACAGTTCTTTTGTNATGGCTGATATCCCTGGAATCATTGAGGGTGCTTCGGAAGGTAAAGGTCTTGGACACTANTTTTTACGACATATCGAACGAAATNCAGTTTTACTTTANNTGATCCCTGCCGATGCTGACGANNTGTTTGAGCAGTTTTCCATACTTCGNGGAGAGCTTAAAANCTATAATCCAGAATTACTTGATAAAAATNATGTNATTGCGATTTCGAAGANTGATCTTTTAGATGATGANCTTCAANAGGAAATGAAAACCCTTGCCGAAAAAACATTTCCTGATGATNACGTTTTATTTATTTCNTCAGTCGCTCAAAAGGGTTTAACGNAACTCAAAGACCGNTTATGGGACGCTCTCAATACNTAGGATTTCTATTGTGGACTATGGTGCTTTGTGCGCAGCGACCACCNAATGAACTGTTTCCGCTAACTCCTTTAAATCAGGAGCAGCAAATGGTTTTNGACAANCTTTCCAATCGNTCTGTTTCTACNCTTTCTGAAGCAGAAACATTCACCTTGGCCAATATCTATCTTCAGGATCGCAGATACNCNGAAGCACTGTCTTTTTACNATAAACTCTGTGAGCGAAATCCAAATCGATTTGCATATCAATTTGGACNGGGTGCATCTGCTGGNTTTTTGTTNTCNGGTACCCCAAGCTTTCGTTCTTTGCGNTATGTTGTACAACTCCGATCGAGTTTTGAAGCGGCTGTTCGATTGCAGCCAAACTCTCTCGTCGCCAGACGNGCATTGCTCAACATCTATCTTGGNCTNCCTCGTTTACTTGGCGGTAGCCAAACCAAAGCAGAGCANCAGTTAAAAGCCATTCAATCNNTCAACCCNCTTGAGGGTGCTTTGGCAGGNGCAATCTATGCCATGAACAANAANGATNAATCTGCTTTCNCTCAACAAGCCCAAATGGCCTNTAACGATTCCAANCATCAATTCGCAGTCAATGANAGTCGGTATGANCTTGCCATGATTACGAGTTATTTTTTTGGNNACTNCGAACGTGCGATTCAATTGTTGANTGACTTTTTAGACAACGCNANCCCTGGAGACCAATACCCACCTGTATTTGCNCGNTNTCGTCTGGCTGAGCTTANNANCGACAACNCACAGTTGCTAAANNTNATGAAAGAAGAAGTCNCTGAACTCGATACTTTTNTGGNAACCTATGACCCTTTATCTACCTATATTCGTAANATAAAGCCAAACTAATGCGGATACATTTTATTGCGATNGGNGGTAGTGCCATGCACAATTTGGCCATTGCATTACANCGAAAAGGAAATCNAGTTACGGGAAGTGATGATGCGATCTATGAACCNTCTCGNTCACGTCTNGAAAAAGAAGGCNTACTTCCNCAATCTTTCGNNTGNGATGCCAGNCGGATTGACGNNAGTATNGATGCNATAATTTTAGGGATGCATGCCAAAGCAGATAANCCTGANCTTCTGGCAGCCAAGGCCTTGNCTCTTCCTGTTTACTCCTATCCAGAGTANCTNTACGAAGCGACCAAAGAGAAAACAAGAGTTGTNATTGGAGGCAGTCATGGCAAAACNAGCATTACCGCCATGATNCTTCATGTGNTNGATTATTGGGATTTGTCTGTGGACTATATGGTNGGTGCCCAGCTNGANGGNTTTGACATCATGACNCATCTNACGGAGGATAACGATTTTGTTGTTTTAGAAGGAGATGAATATCTCTCCTCNGCGATTGATCGCNGGCCGAAATTTCATCTTTACAAACCCAACATTGCNTTAATAAGTGGAATTGCTTGGGATCATNTCAATGTATTTCCCACCAAAGCAGACTACGTNGAGCAGTTTAAGTTGTTNATNGAGACCATGACGGCGGGAGGAATTTTGATTTATAACCAAGAAGATGAAATCCTTGAAGAGTTGGTTNCCACGACCGAACATCCGATTCGAAAGATTCCTTATCAAACGCACCCATACACTATAAATAATGGTCAAACTCAACTGGAATCAGAGGAAGGCCCAATACCATTGCAAATTTTTGGGCAACACAATATGAGCAATCTCTCTGGAGCACTTCTTGTCTGTACCCAAATGGGGATTGAGCCAGTAATGTTTTACGAAGCCATTCCATCCTTTACTGGCGCTTCCAAACGGTTAGAGCTTTTTGCTGATCGTCCTGGAAAGCGGATCTACCGCGATTTTGCACATGCTCCGAGTAAGGTTCAAGCAACGACGCAAGCCGTGCGTGAACAATTCCCAAACGATCTTTTTTTAGCTTGTTTGGAGCTTCATACATTTAGTAGTCTAGACACAAGTTTTATCCATACCTATTCCAATTGTCTTATGCATACAGATATTGCAGTTGTTTTTATCGATGATGAGGCTCGAAAATCCAAGGGAAAGGATCCGCTTGATGAGGATACAATCCGCAATGCCTTTTCCCATCAGTCACTATATGTTTTCTACGACAAAGAAACGCTATCAAACTGGCTTCAACAACAACCCGCATCAATCGTATTGATGATGAGTTCAGGGCATTTTGGAGGTCTTGATCTTCTCAGTTTGGTTGATTGATAGCGGTTTTTCCTATCTTTAACCAAAGCAAGTCCCCAATGAGTACACGTTTTCCCATCAATCGATGGGCTCCCGATGATCGACCAAGAGAAAAGCTGGTGAAATATGGCCATAAAAGCTTAACCAACTCTGAATTATTAGCGATTTTACTCGGTTCAGGCACACCCAATGAGTCTGCGGTTATGCTCGCCCAATGCATTTTGGCTCAGTACGACAATCATCTCGATCAGTTGGCACAATGTAGTGTAGAGGAGTTGTGTGAATTTCACGGAGTTGGACTCGCCAAGGCTACTCGACTTGCAGCGGCTTTTGAACTGGTGCGTCGTCATAAGCAAACTCCACTCAATCGCATTCAACTCAACAGCAGTCAATCGGTTTTTGACTTTCTTCAACCTCATCTCGGAAATCTACAGCACGAAGAATTTTGGGTAATCTACCTCAACCAACAACATGCGGTCCTAACCCATGAGCAACTCAGCCGTGGCGGCATTACGCAAACTTCAGTTGATATGCGACTTGCCTTTAAGCGCGCACTTGCGCTGCATGCTGTCGCCATGATACTTGCCCACAACCATCCCTCGGGGAATCCGAAACCAAGTCAGCCGGATCATTCCTTGACCAAAAAATTTGTAAAAGCTGGAAAAAATCTAGACATCCGACTCCTAGACCACCTTATCATTACAGAAAACACGTATTTTAGCTTTGCCGATGAAGGACAGCTTTAAATGATACTGATTTATTCCCATCAATTGAATGCTCGTATACACTATGTGTTTACACATTTTTTTGAGACTTACACAAACAATCCGATTCAAATCACGAATGTGCTGGAAACCTTTATTGCGCATAATGGGCCAAAATTTTCATACACGAATCAAAAGCTGGGTAACGAATTTTTTGTTCAGGCAAACTCTTTATTATTTGAGCAGGGGGTAAGGGAACAAGATATTAAAATCAGTCGTTGGCAAACAACGCCTGTCTTTTTTCCCTGTGATGAAGGAAGTTCTATCCCCTATGATATTTTTGCAGCTACTTTCTATATGTTATCTCGCTACGAAGAACATATCCCACACTTGAAAGACGATATGAATCGATTTTATACCAGTGGGTCTCTAGCGGGGAAACATAAGTTTGCAAATAAACCAGTTGTTGATATGTGGGCACGACAATTTTTGGATTTCTTCTCAGAAGTTTTTCCAGAAATCCTTGTCAAACCCCCGATACGGAGACTTCAAACAATCCTTGAGGTTCCAGAAGCCTATGCCTACAAATCGAAAAGCATGCTTCGAACCCTCGTTGAAAGTGGATTTGATTTTTTTAACTTCCGTTTTGTTAAACTTTTTGAACGTTTTGCCGTTCGGCTTTCATTTCGACCAGATCCCTTTGATATTTACAACCCATGGATTGATCTACACCAAAAGCACAACATACCAACTAAAGTGATGTTTATGTTTGCTCGACCAAGTGCAAATGACAGAAATATCTCGATTTTCAAGCATCGATTTCTCGAAAGAATCAAGGACGTAGCGGACTATGTACCTACATCCCTTCTGGCGTCTTACCAATCCACTGATCAACCCCAATTACTTCAGATCGAAGTCAACCGATTGAGCGAAATCATACATCATCCCTTAAAAGATATCCGACAACATTTGATGCGACTTCGCTTCCCAACTACCTATGATCATTTTGCAAAATTGGGATTTGTCAATGATTACTCCTTACAATTTGTAGACTATCTCGGCTACCGAGCGGGGACGGGCTTTCCTTTTCAGTTTTATAACCTCAGTAAAGAGCAACGGTCAAACTTATTCATTCATCCGGTTGTTGCACATGAAGCCATACTTCGAGCAAAACGCTCTCCACGTAAGGCCAGACGTCTGTTGGAGCAATGTAAAACCTACAATATCGAATATGGCACACCATTGACTTTTGTGCTGACCAATACGATCATGGATGAACGGGTAAAAAATAAGGCCTGGAAGCGGATGTTTACTGAATTTTTGGAAAGCTATGATCAATAAAAAAACCATCACCGATCTTTTTTTTGACCTAGACCATACGCTATGGGATTTTGAAAAAAACTCTGCGCTCACTTTCAAACAGCTGTTAGCAGATTACAATATACCAGTCGCTTTACCAGATTTTCTAAACATTTATGTACCACTCAATCTGGAGTATTGGAAAGCATTTCGAGAGCAGCGTATGGATAAAGAGACACTCCGCTACCGCCGTATCAAAGACACGTTTGATCGTTTGCAATTTTCGATTGACGATGAAATGATTTACACATTAGCCGATGCCTATATTCAAAACCTTCCTGAGCACAATCATCTTTTTCCGGGGGCTATCAAAATCTTAGATATGCTTAAAGAAAGGTATTCCTTACACATCATCACAAATGGATTTCGTGAAGTACAACGTTTTAAGATGCGAAATGCAGGATTAACGCCATACTTTAATACTGTGACAGATTCTGAGTCTGTTGGGGTCAAAAAACCCAACCCATTAATTTTTAAAAAGGCACTGACCGATGCAAACTGTGATCCATCTGGTTCTGTAATGATCGGGGACAGTCATGAGGCAGATATACTTGGTGCATTGCAAGTCGGAATGCATGCCATTCATTTTGCTGCTGCAGGGGAGACCCCACACAATGATTGTGTGATGATCGATGAGCTAGAAAAATTACTAGAGATTCTTTAGGATTTATACTTGTCTTTCCAGCGCGATTTCAGAAAAGATTTCATCTCGTTCTCTCTGGGGTTATCCCCTGGAATATACAGATTATGGCCTGAAAGCTGTTCTGGCATAAATTCCATATCGACAAAATTCCCATCATAATCATGGGCGTAGGCATAGTCTTTGCCATAGTCGAGGTCTTTCATCAGCTCTGTGGGTGCATTTCGAAAGGGCAGGGGTACCGCCAAATCTCCAGTTTCTGAAACAAGTTTTTGGGCTTTTGAAATCGCTTGATAACTGCTATTGCTTTTTGGAGAGCTTGCAAGATAAATGGCACATTGACTCAGCAAAATTCGAGCCTCTGGCATTCCGATTGTGTGTACTGCTTGAAAACAACTTTGTGCCATGACAAGTGCTGTTGGATTGGCATTTCCAATGTCTTCACTGGCCAGAATAACCAAGCGACGGGCAATAAACTTGATTTCTTCCCCTCCTTCAAGCATTCGAGCCAACCAATATACTGCCGCATTCGGATCGCTCCCACGTATAGATTTGATAAACGCAGAAATGATATCGTAATGTTGCTCTCCACCTTTGTCGTATTGGGCTGTATTTTGTTGGGCGATTTGAGCAACAAATGTATTTTCAATGATTACTTTATCAGTTGTACTGGCAAGCACACACAGTTCAAAAAGGTTGAGCAATCGACGAGCGTCACCACCTGAGTAACGAAGAAGGGCATCCGTTTCTTGAAGAATAATGGATTTTTGTTGCAACTGTTTATCTCTCGAAATGGCTTGCTTTAGGATTGAAATGAGGTGATCTTTCGTTAGGGATTCGAGGATATATAACTGGCATCTTGAGCGGAGTGCTGGAATGACTTCAAAACTTGGGTTTTCGGTAGTCGCTCCGATCATTGTAATCCACCCTTTTTCAACTGCTCCAAGCAAAGCATCTTGTTGCGACTTGCTAAAACGGTGAATTTCGTCGATAAACAAAACTGTTTGCTTTTGAGTGGAAAATAGACTGTCTTGACGTTTGGCCTGTTGGATGACTGCTCGTACCTCTTTGACACCTGATTCAATTGCGCTGAGCTGCTGAAAAGGACGATCTTTCGCGATGAGTTGTGCCAAGGTGGTTTTTCCCACACCTGGTGGTCCCCAAAAGAGAAGGGAGGGGATCAGATTTTGATCTTTATAAGAAGCCAAAACCCCCTTTGGACCGACCAAATGCTCTTGACCGATAAAATCATCGAGCTTTTGCGGGCGCATACGTTCTGCAAGAGGAGAATTCATCTACTAAAGATAAGGATTTAGGACTTCAGCCGCTGTCTCATGGCTTCATAGAGAAACATTCCTGCAGCTACCGACACATTATAGGAATCCATTTTCCCAAGAATGGGAAGTTTTGCAGCATGTGAACATAGCTTTCTTACCCCTTGCGAAACCCCTTTATCTTCAGCTCCCATGACGATTGCGACTGAGCTTGTTAGGTCGATGTCAAAAAGGCTTTGCTCTGCTTTTTCGTCTGCTGCGATCGATTGGATATCGTAGGATTGCAGTAGGTAGAGCGCATCTTTGAGGTGACTGACTCGACAAATGGGGATCTGAAAAACCCCACCTGCGGAGGTTTTAATCGTTTCTCCTGTGATTTGCGCCGAACCACTGGTTGGAATCACAACAGCAGTGGCTTTTGCAGCTGCCGCCGATCGAATGATTGCACCCATATTACGGGTGTCAGTAATCCCATCTAAAAGAACGAAGAGTACATTGTTTTGATGAGTCTCTACAAGATCTTCTAGTGAGTGAAATGTAATTTCGCTCAGCTGAGCAACGACTCCTTGATGGTTGTGAGGCGTGAGTTTGTTGAGTTTTTGAATGGGAACATAGGAAAAGGGGATTTTTGAATTTTCCAATGTGCGGATGAGTCGTTCGGCACGGTTCTTGTCAAGATCACGTTGAATAAAAACTTTAGTGATGGTTTTTGATGCCTCAATGGCTTCAATGACTGCTTGGCGACCAAAAATGGTTTTATCTGATTCCATCTTCAAATCTATTGAAAAATGAATTATTATTGTTATATTTCATAGTGTTACTTGTCATATGAAAATGAAAAAAATTACGATTCTATTTTTCGCTGTGCTTTTTGCTTATGGGCAACAGCAAAAAGAGTCTTTCTCCATAGAATCTATTTTTGATGAGTCTACTATGGTTTTTAGTGGACAGGTTATTGACAAACAGTCTTACTGGGACGTAGATCATAAAATGATATACACGGTTCATAAGGTAAAGGTTTCCAAATCTTTTAAGGGAAACTCAAATCAATTTGAATACATTATTCGTAAAGGGGGTACAGTTGGTCTTCAAGGCGTAATCGTCAAGCCTAATATTAGAATTGATAAAGAGTCGGAGGGGTTTTTTATGGTTAAAAATATGTCGTCCGTTGAACTTGATGGGTTTTCGGCAACTGATAAATTTATGGTTCTATCTTCTGGTATCAATGGATATTTCAGCTATGATGCCTATGATAACTCTGTTCAGATTCCCGGTAAATCAAAGAAATCGTTTTCAACTTTTGAAAATGATCTTAAGAAACTTTCAAAAAAAAAAGTAGAGGATTTCGTTGGTTCTCGAAGCAATGCCTTTTTTTCTGAGCGTGCAATAAGCGCAACTACAATTTATATTAATTCAATCTCTCCTCAATCAATTGTTGCAGGAAATAAAGAGGTGCTGACCATTACAGGCGGGGGGTTTGGAGAATTTATTTCAGGCACAGACTATGGAAAAGTTTTATTTAAAAGTGCTGACGACGGAGGTGACTCTTGGATTGATTGTTTGAAAACTCACATCGTATCATGGTCTGATTCCGAGATAAAGGTCGAGGTTCCTGCAGATAGTGGGTCAGGAAAGATTAGGATTCAAACATCTGATGGAAAAACTTTTGAATCATTTCAAGAAATAGAGATCCCATATAGTATTATAACCTATATCTACCCTTCTAATAGGTCTGATGAGAGCAGAGAGTATCCCATTTATCATACGGGCAGTAATGAATCAAATGATAATATTTCTAATGGGATGTATAATTTTACGTTTAACGCAGAATTTTTTTCAACAACTTCAGCAAGTCAGGCCTTTGAATATCATTTAGCAGAATGGGTATGTTCAACGGGGTTGAATTTTAATATATCTGTAGAAACCACTGAAAAAAAATCTGCGGAATCTGACGATGTTAATGTTATTTCTTTTGGCGAAACAGAGGCTTTGGGTGTAACATCCTCTTGGCACTCAATATGCGAGTCTACAAATGCGGATGGTGAATTGGTTGATGTTGATGTGTCCTGGAGTGAAATTGACATTATTTTTAATGAAAGTATTTCTTGGGGATACGAAAATGTTCAACCCAATGAGTATGATTTCAATTCAGTTTCAAAGCATGAAATAGGCCATGCATTGGGATTTGGACACAATATTAACACGAATACACTTATGCATTATGCAACTGGAACTGGGCCTGGTGCTTCTTCAATCGATCCGTACTTGAGTGGGGCTGAATACATACTTGAACGGAATGTTTCAAAAAGTGTATGCAATCAACTTGATCCACATGTTGCATCGGAATGTAGCACTACTGATCTAGATCTCGATTCAGATGAAGATGGAGTCAAAGATATTTTCGACAACTGTCCAGATACAACAATTGGTAACGATGTTGATGAATTTGGATGTTCTTTGCCCCAAAAAGACACGGATAGTGACGGGGTCTCTGACGACTTTGATCAGTGTAACGATACTGCAGAAGGTTCTTTTGTAGATGTCTACGGATGCGCTGTTTTTTCTATTCCACGAGACAATTATCAAGTCGTTGTCCAGTCTAATTCCTGTATCGATTCAAACGACGGGGCGATTTACATCAGCGCTAAACAGCAAGATTACGATTATACAATAAGGATTAATGACAGTTCTTACAGTCTCAATCAAACTACTGGATTTGAATTAACTATTGATAGTCTCAGTCAAGGGACTTATGAAATTTGTATCTCTGTTGTTGGAGAAAGTGATTACCTGCAATGCTATTTAGTTTTGGTTTCTTCACCAGAACCTCTAGAAGTTTTTGCAGCGCAAACTCTTTCTGGTGAAAGAGTTGATTTTCAGGTGCAAGGTTCTGAACGGTATTTTGTTAACCTAAATGATAAGGTCAAAATAGCGCACAGTAATGCAACACATGTCTTGTTGGAAAAAGGGTTGAATCATGTCCAAATTTATACAGATTATGATTGTCAAGGTATTTATGAAGATTACTTCTTTAATAGCCACGAGGTAATTCTATTCCCCAGTAAAACAAAAGATAGCCTGACACTCATTGTTGGTGGTCAGGACAGAAAAATGGATGTATATGTTTATAACTTGAAAGGAGAACTGGTTTTTCAAAAGTACCTCGAATTGGGGGAGTCAAGACGATCAACTTTAAATGTATCACAACTTTCGGATGGGATTTATTTTCTGGAAACCAAGGGGAATACTGTACATAAAACATTGAAATTTATCAAAGATGAATAAACTCCAAAAGTATTTCCCGTTGATGTGTATCATTTTTTCAGTTTTAGCCATAAGCTGCTTAAAAGATGCGACCAGCGCAAAGCCTGTAGCACCAATTTTGATTTCTCCTACAAACGGGGATAACTGCAGTACTTCTCAGATTGTTAATTCTTCACAATCTACTGTTGATTTTACTTGGGCTGTTGCACAAGGGGCTGATGCGTATTCACTTACCATTACAAACTTAGAAACACAACAAAATGCGGTAGAATCAGATATTAAATCTAACTCCTTTACAAGAAACCTGACACGTGGATATCCTTATCAGTGGCAAGTCAAATCGATATCAGATGCTTATCCATCTGAAAAACCCACGAGTGAGCTTTGGAGCTTTTATCTACCTGCAGAAGGAACCTTGAATAACCCTCCTTTTCCTGCTAACTTGATTTCACCAGCCCCTGCGTCCGAGGTAGACATTATTGATGGGTCCGTAAAATTGATTTGGGCCTCAAATGACCCAGATAATGACCAAATTTTTTATACATTATATTTTGACACTGTTGATGGTCTTCAATCACCTGATGAACAATACAGTAATTTTACTTCCACAAGCATTGATGTAATTGTAGAGCCAGACAATGTTTATTATTGGCGCATATACTCCATAGATGCTTTTCAAAATGGTTCTTTTTCTCAAGTTTCTTCATTCCGAACAAGTAAATAATTGTAATTGTTTCTAACAAAAAAAGGTCCCGAAATCGAGACCTTTTAAAATAGCGATAAAAAGAAGTTGCTAGATACCGTATCCTGGATTTTGGACCATCAGGGAGTTTGCATCCATTTCTGCCTGAGGAATTGGAAACACAAGTTTAGTACTGTTAGGAGCTTCACTTCCTGCAGTTTTACCAAATCTCTTTACATCGTGAATCAAATGTCCCTCAAATGATAATTCTCTTTGTCTCTCGTCGAAGAAAAAATCAAGATCTAAATCCGTAGCAGGTACTGCAGCAGCTCCTGACCTTCCTCTTAAAGCATTTACTTCAGCAAGAGGAGAAAGTCCGATTTCGGTATCCAATCTAAAGTTGGCTTCAGCTCTAATTAGATGCATTTCACCAATACGAATAGTCGGAACATTACCATATAGATACGTATACTTGCTGGTGAGTTTATTGTCATCATCTTCATAATAAAATGTACTACGCTCGTCATTTGTATCACTAAAAAGATCAAAAAATTCATCATTTAAAGAAATATCACCGCCTCTTCCACCATTTGCCTCAGATGCGTAAAATGTAATTAGCGAATTCGAACCTGTTTGACTCGTGACTTGAAACGCAAAAATATCCTCAACACTATCAGAAAAATTGTTGAATGCTCCAGCAAAAGTTGGTACTAATGAATGTCCACTTTCAGTCAACACTTTGTCAGCATCGTCTCTTGCTTCCTCAAAATTACCAAGTTGTAAATGTACACGTGCTCTCAAAGCTAAGGCAGCATACTTGTCTGCATAAACTCCATTTGATTCTGGTAAGGTATTGTATGAATCTGTCAGATCTGTAGCAATCTGATTATATACTGTAGCACTTGCAGTTCTTGCCATATCTAAATCAACACCCTCATAATTGGATATACCAGTCATTCGTAATGGAACATCACCAAAGTGACGAACAAGATCATAATAGCTCAAGGCTCTTAAAAACTTTGCCTCACCAACAGCGACTGATTTGGTGTTTTCATCAGATATTAAGTCTGCATGATCAATGACCAGATTTGCTTGATTGATTACCTCGTAAGAGTTTGACCAAAGTCCAGCTACAAATGCATTTGTAACTCTGATATCTTTAAGGTAAAATTCTCTTGGATCGACAAACGTACCAGACCAAGTAACTTGATCCGTGTTCCCTAAAAGGTCTGAAGCCAAATGATTTCTTCCTCCATAAGAAGAGGATTGTCCTGCCTCGTCATAAGCACCAACCAATATTCCTAGTATAGTCCCCTCTGATGAGAGTGCAGTTTCTGTAGTAATACTTTGAGCAGGGTCTATATTTAATTCATCTTCACAACTTAAAAAAAAGAGTAATGATATACTTAAAACAACGTAATTAAAATTTTTCATTTTGTTCACAGTTTTAATTAAAAACTTAAATTAACACCAATTGCGATTGTTTTCGCTGCCGGAGCGGAATAAAACACTTGACCAACACCACCTGCATCTGAACGCGACTCAGGATCATACCCATCATAATCAGTGAATGTCAACAAATTAAATCCACTTAGATAAACTCTTGCACTTGAAATCCGAGCGACATCAGTGTATTTTTTTGGTACATTATATCCTAGAGTCAAATTTTTAAGACGAATATAATCAGTGCTCTTAAGATAACGAGTGGAATCTTCGGTTCCATTTCCTGCGACAAGCTCCGCTCTTGGAACATCAGTGATGTCACCAGGTTTTTGCCACCTTCTTAACTGACTTCTGTCCTGATTATCGAACCAGTCTCCGTTGGCTTCTTGAAATTTGCCAGCGCTATTGAATACGCTTGCGCCCCATTCACCTTGAAAAGAAAAACTAAGATCAAATTGCTTGTAAGACAGTGAGTTCGTTAGCCCAGCCATCAGATCTGGAAAAGGATTCCCTGCAATGACTCTTTCTGCGTCATTCCAGTCATTTGAAGTTTCACCTTCAGTCCCTTTGTTGGTGTAGAACAACGCATCTCCATTATCAGGATCAACACCTGCGTATTCAACCAGATAAAAAGCATTGATGGGCTCACCTTCACGTAGAATATTTAAATTACCGATCACATCATCGTCTGGTAACTCAGTAATTTTATTATCTAAAGTAGATACATTCAAATCTGTTGTCCATTTGAAGTTATTGTTGTTAATATTTTTGATTGATAATTGAAATTCAACCCCAGCATTTTCAACAGAACCGATATTTTTAGTAAGTGAACTCGCACCAGATGATCCTGGAATTGGCTCAGCAAACAATAAATCATTTGTCTCTTTAACAAAATATCCGATTTCACCACTTATCTTATCATCAAACAAACCAAACTGAACAGATGCATCTGTTTGTGTTGTCGTTTCCCAGGTCAAATTTGTATTGTCGGCTTGTATAAAAGCAAGTCCAGGTGATTGATTGTAAGAGACAACACCAAACAAACCAAATGACGCAAAGTTGCCAATTTCAGCATTTCCTGCTTCGCCCCAACTCGCTCTTAGTTTCAGAAAAGAGAATATGGATTGATTACTCAAAAAGTCCTCTTCGGAAATTATCCACCCAGCAGAAACAGATGGGAAAGTGCCAAACCGTACATCGTTTCCAAATCTTGAAGACCCATCTCGACGAAGACCCAATTTCAAAAGGTATTTATCTGCAAAGTTATAGGTAGCACGCGTAAAATAGGAAACAAATGAATATCGGGTAAACCCACCAGTACCAGAAACAATTTCACTTGCACTGCTGATTGTTTGAAAATCATCAGTAGGAAATTGCTCTCCAATTACTGCGGCAGATCTTCTTTTACTTTTATTCAATTCAGCACCAACAACGACAGAAATACGATGATCGTTTCTAATTTCTTTATCGTATTGAAGATAATTTGAGTATATGAAATTTTCTGTTGTATAATTTGAAGCAAATGCATCACCATTTGTTGATTGGAATGGAGTTAACATTCCATTAAATGAGTCTTCCGATTGTGCATACAAATCATAAGAAAAGCTTGTATTAAATTTAAAATCTGAATTGATTTCAGCAATGCCATAAAACCTGCCAGTTATTCTTCTAACAATTGTGTTGTAGGTTCCATATTTGTCTTGAAGTAAAAAGTTGGGATATTGCGTATCGGCGTAAGGCTCGCCATCAATGTAGGCTGGTGAAACTGGTGATAAAGCAATTGCTTGCAAGGGCGTCACAAAAGCGTTATCGTTTGCTACTCGGTCAATATCAGTACGGCTCAAATTGATATTTAAGCCTAAAGTGAGGAAATCTTTGGTTTTTGTTTCGAGGTTTGATCTAACACTTATTTTTTTCATTTCGTTGCCAAAAACAATTCCCTTCGTATCATTGTGAGCAACTGACGTATAATATGTGCTTTTATCATTTCCACCAGAGCTTGCAACAGAAAAATCTCTAGTATGCCCATTTACCAAAGCAATATCTTCCCAATTGGTATCAGTAGTTTCCCAACTAGGCGATATTGATTCCATGTATACTTCTTCATATCCAAGATAACCTGCGTTTTCGGATGCCTCCCTGAACAGTTCAATGTATTCATTGGCACTCATCCAGTCTCTTCCGTTCGTTTTTGTACTCCAACCATTGGAAATATTAACATCAATTTTAT
>NHEI02000034.1 GCA_002171575.2 Flavobacteriaceae bacterium TMED81 | reverse complement strand
CAGCCATTGGAGAAATGGCAGAGTGGTCGAATGCGGCGGTCTTGAAAACCGTTGAGGGTCACACCTCCGGGGGTTCGAATCCCTCTTTCTCCGCAAAATAAACCCGGAACTATAGTTCCGGGTTTTGTTTTTCTCCGCTCCTAAAAACCAGGTGCAATTGCACTTGGGTTTTTTTTGTGCTTGCTGANTTATNACTAACTTTACTACAAATCATATATGCAAAACGCCTACGACATTCTTCTTCTTATCGGTGCCGGTGTTTTTGCTGGCTTTGTCAATACNATTGCGGGTGGNGGNTCGCTGCTAACGCTCCCCCTTTTGATTTTTATGGGGCTTCCTCCNGCCGTGGCAAACGGAACAAANCGAATTGCCATTGTTGTTGCGACTCTTTCGGCCAATATCGGCTACGCATCAAAGAAGGTGGTTACCTATCCCTTTAGCATCTATTTAGGAGTCTCTGCGCTGTTTGGGGCTATACTCGGTGCAAGGATTGCCATTGAAATCGATGGAGCGGTTTTCAATCGAATCCTTGCCATTATCATGATTATGGTGGTGCTGATTATGGTTTTTAAACCGAAAATGGCTGACCACTTATCCCAAGAGAGAACCACTGGAAAACATCTNGTGATCAGCTTANTNGCNTTCTTTTTTATCGGNATATACGGCGGCTTTATCAATGCNGGTATCGGCTTTATNATCATGCTNTTCCTAAATATCTTTAATCGNATGAACCTCGTACGAGTCAATGCNGCNAAAGTTGGCGTNGCNTTTATCTATACCATTGGTGCCTTGGCGACTTTTGCCNTNAGTGGAAANGTAAANTGGCTNTATGGTNTGATTTTGGCNATNGGCACTTCANTTGGCGCTTGGACNGCTTCTCGATTTTCTGTCGATAGAGGGGAAGGGTTTATCAAANTCGTTATGATTTTGATGGTGGTGTTTATGGCGCTAAAACTGTGGTTTTCTCAATAACCGACGTACTCCACGATTTCTAAACCATAACCCGCCAAACCAACCCGCTTGATTTGATCGCTATTGGACAANAGAGAGAGCTTTTGAATCTTTAANTGATGTAGAATTTGCGCACCGATTCCAAAGTCTTTNTCNTCNATCGTNGGTGTTGAATTCTCCGNGCTGTNTGGCTTGATTTCATGCAAAATCTCAACAGATTTANTNGAATCTATCTTATTGATAAACAGCATACAAGAATANTCNNTNTCAANTANNTNTTTAAATATATTATCCATNTCATTTTCGTCNTTTCCNTGTANAGATTGGAGAATATTTTGGGTCATATTCAGCGACTGAATTCGGGTGAGTACCTTATCGTTTTCACTCCAGTTCCCTCNCGTCAATGCGATATGGATTTGCTGGTTTGTATTTTGCTTAAACGCTTGCAGTTGAAAGGTTCCGTACTTGGTTTCTAGGGGATAGTCTTCCACTTTTTCCACCAAACTATCAAACTTCATTCGNTANGCGACCAAAGACTCAATGGAAANCAATTTGAGTTGGAGTTCATCAGCGATCACACGCAGTTCGGGNAATCTTGCCATTGTTCCATCCGAATTCATGATTTCGACGATNACACCTGCGGGNTTAAACCCAGCTAATCGTGCAAAGTCNATNGCAGCTTCTGTGTGTCCNGTACGNCGTAAAACACCACCTTCCTTGGCNGTTAGNGGAAACACATGCCCAGGGCGTATAAAATCCTCTGGTTTGGCTTGCTCNTCAATCAAATGTTTGACCGTTTTTGATCGATCTGCGGCTGAAATNCCNGANGTGACGCCATTTCCTTTTAAATCCACAGAAACNGTAAAAGCCGTNCCCATCGGGTCTGTATTGTTATTCACCATGGGGTAGAGGTCGAGTTTTCGACAATAGGATTCTGTGATTGGCGTACAGATTAGNCCTCGTCCNTGTTGCGCCATAAAATTNATCATTTCAGGNGTGACACACTCAGCTGCTGCAATAAAGTCTCCTTCATTTTCTCTGTTTTCATCATCGACNACGACAATGATNTTGCCATTTTTNATATCGGNAATNGCNTCTTCTACAGNATCAAATNGTACAGAATNGGGCATGGGCTAATTTTTGGCAAATATACGTCGAACAGATGANGCTTGGCGCAAAAAGACCTGCCAAANCTCCATAAACTTTGCNNTGAAGTTGCTAAACCCAAACATTCCTTTNTCTGCACGTGCNCGNCGAATNANNATGAGNGACAACCCAAACAATACGATTGTGGGAAAGGTNGTNCCCATAAANGGCGTAATACTNCCATCTTCAGCACTGTTTTTAAAGAATGTCCCNGCAAAATGATAACTCAAAAANATCAATAAAGCCAAAACNANGGGTANGCCNAATCCNCCTTTTCGNATCAAGGCACCGAGNGGNGCGCCGATCAAAAACATCAGCAACACNGAGAAAGCGATGNTAAATTTGTCGTAGTACNAGATTTTGTGAAGGTTGATCACCTTCTTTTTAAAGAAAAAGGTTTTCTTTTGNGCTTCTAGGTTGGAGTCCAGCGTATTNAGCTTGCTTTNGACCTGTCTGCTNATTGACTTTTTTGCATAAACAGGATANTTTGCAANATGATCTNNNAGCCCTTNGTAAACGACCTTTTCATCTTNNGCGGNTGAGTGAATTGCTTTAACTCCTGTTCGTATATAGGTTGTTTTGGCATAGCTCACTTTGTCATTGCTGTAGATACCTTGNAAGGAGTCGATGCTAAAACTCAGTTTGTNGATGTCTTGCATTNTATAGGTGTTGGTGTACTTGGTTTCACTCAAGTCAACNTTGTTAAAATCCCGTAAATCGATATTCATCGTGTAGGTTCCAAATGACACTCGACTNTGGGGATAGCGTTTTTTANGNCGATCAGCTCGTTTGGGNCTNAATTCTTCGTAGCGATTGCCATTTTTTAANACCAACTGAATCCCATCTGAAAAATNAGCATTCTTGAGTTCTCCTTCTTCAGACTTCACAACNACAGTGTTTTTTAAGTCAGCTTGTTTTTGGTGGATAATCACATCGGTTAAAAAGCGGTCNTTNGAGCCNTATTTNTCNTGAACTTTGATATTGCTTTCTCCCAGATCGTTAAAAACCCCTTCTGAAATCGCCAAGGCGGGCTTGATTTTCGCCAGATTCTTTCGCAGGTTATAGGATTTAAATTCCGCATAAGGCACTAAGGTATTGGCGACATAAAAGGCAATNCCACTNAATAGCACAGATACGACAAACACACTGCGCATGGCACGTGNNAGCGATATCCCAGCAGATTTCAAGGCAGCAAACTCATAGTGCTCTGCCAAACTCCCATAGGTCATAATGGATGCCAGCAACACCGTTAATGGNAATACGAGNGGAATTAATTTGGGANAATAATANAGTAAAAACCGCAATAAAACGGTAATGTCNAGCCCTTTACCAGCAAACTCATCGATAAATACCCATACCGTNTGNACCACGAAAATCAGCATCAAAATGAAGAAGAAGCTAAAAAACGTACGCANAAAAGAGAAAAGGATNTANCGATCAAGTACTGGCATATCTAAAACCTATCGATATAGTAGTTNGCATATTTGNCCTCGTCAAACACAAAGGTTTTGGGCGCAATCGGGGTATTGGCAGCAAATTCTTCTACCGTAAANGTGGTATCTGTTCCATTNANCCCCAAATCAATGATTTTATACAACTGTTTGCTAGCGGTATCAATNCCNAGTAANAGGTATTTGGATTGGCTTTCAGNTTGGGTTGGAATGAGNTTGANATANCGAATATCACGACCCGATACNCGTTGNGCAATATCCCATTGCAACAAATANCCCTCTTTGTGAAATTCAAAAATATCAAGTGGGTTGAGGGGGTTGTCTANAGANGATTCGTCTTGTANGATTACTTCTTCGTTCAAGTCATCNATCGTNTAAATGGAAGTCCCATCAAAGAGTTGTTGGATTCCCATTATCGTGAGCTTATACTTGTCATTGNCAACAAGAATTGTCCCTTCTTCTTTCTGTGAAATTCCCTCAGNNGCATTGTCCAACTGATAAGCAAAGGTCATCGACATGGTTTCAAAACCAGCATATACNTCACTGACNTGGTNCAAAAGNTNTCTNGCACGTTGGTNGCTTTGGGAAAACCCCACAAAGGNGATAAAAAACANGACAAAGGCGGATTTGATATTCTTATTGTTCATTCTCTAAAAATTCATGTAAGGCGATNATGTCTCTAAACATNACTTCACGGGCTTTACTNCCCTCAAAAGGCCCAACGATGCCTGCGGCTTCCAACTGGTCAACGATTCGCCCAGCACGGTTATACCCTAATTTCANCTTGCGTTGCAACAAAGATGCNGAACCTTGTTGGGCATTGACCACAACTTCGGCTGCTTCTCGAAACATCNGGTCTCGATCGTCGATATTGTTGTCNAACCCGCTTTTTTGTTCCTCTCCTTTATACTCNGGCAATTGATGTGCGCTGGGGTAGGCACGCTGTGAGCCAATAAAGTCCGTGAGCTTTTCAACCTCTGGAGTGTCAACAAAAGCACACTGCAAGCGGATNAGCTCATTTCCTTGCGTAAATAGCATNTCNCCANGNCCGATGAGTTGCTCGGCACCACCACTGTCNAAAATCGTTCGAGAATCGATTCTTGACGTTACCCGAAAGGCAACNCGNGCNGGGAAGTTGGCTTTAATCACTCCCGTAATCACATTGACCGATGGNCGNTGGGTGGCGATAATCAAATGAATCCCNACCGCACGTGCGAGTTGTGCCAAACGCGCAATGGGCGCTTCCACTTCCTTGCCAGCNGTCATAATCAGGTCGGCAAACTCATCCACAATCAACACCAAATAGGGGAGAAAGGCATGACCGTCATTGGGGTTGAGNTCNCGTTTTTTAAAGCGTTTGTTGTACTCCTTGATGTTGCGNCACATNGCATTTTTGAGCATATTGTATCGATTGTCCATTTCGATACACAAGGAGTTTAGNGTATTGATCACCTGACGGTTGTNGGTNATAATCGCATCCTCTACGTCGGGNAGTTTGGCGAGGTAATGNCGTTCAATTTTGTTGTACAGTGTGAGTTCCACTTTTTTGGGGTCAACCAAGACAAACTTGATTTCGGCAGGNTGTTTTTTGTAGAGCAGCGAACTCAATATGGTATTGAGTCCAACCGATTTNCCTTGTCCAGTTGCACCAGCCATAAGCATATGCGGCATTTTGGCCAGATCGACAACAAATGTCTCATTGCTAATNGTTTTNCCNAGNGCNAGGGGCAATTCCATTTCNGCTTCCTGAAAGCTTTTTGAGCNCACTACCGANCGGAANGAAACGATNGTNGGGTTTTTNTTGGGCACTTCAATNCCNATTGTTCCTTTCCCAGGGATAGGCGCNATGATTCGAATGCCTAAGGCAGACAAGGACAGAGCGATATCGTCTTCGAGGTTTTTGATTTTTGAAATCCGNATTCCCNCAGCNGGAATGATTTCATANAGCGTNACCGTGGGGCCAATNGTGGCTTTGATATCNGCAATGCCAATTTTATAATTGCTCAGCGTTTCNACAATCTTTTCTTTATTTTCCTCGAGTTCNGCNTCATTGATNGTGATNCCTTCTTCGTTNTATGCCTTTAACAGTTCGAGNGTAGGCCCNCGAAACTTGCTCAATTCCAAGGTCGGATCGACTTCCCCTTGCTCTTTGACGAGTTTTTTGGCCAATTCCACTTCTGGCTCATCTGCAATGGGCTTGTCGATTGTCAACTTGACTTCGTCTGGGTCTTCGGCTTTTGTAGNCGTTGGTTTTGTCGGTTTGGGACTTGGCTTTANAGCTTCTTTAACAGGGANATCGATGNGTTCTGCGGTCTTTTCCTCTNCAACGGNTTCCGTATCGTCTTTTTCAGTTTNCAGAGATNAAAANGNTGTTAGGATCCTTTCAGGNGTAACTTTTAAAATCAAAACCANAAAGGCAATNCATCCAAAAATCAAAATACTGGCCAAGCCAATATCCCCGATATAATCGCTCGTGAATCGCGATATCTCATAGCCGACCATACCACCTAAAATCGGGTATTGCGGTATGATAAAGCTCAACAATAGCGAAACCCATATCGAACTTGCGATTGTCCATGAACAAGTCCCCAAGAGATTGTTCCAAGGACTACCGATAAAGAGTCGAAATCCAGTGATTAACACCATCAACACCAATACAAAAGAACCCAAACCCAAAAATTGATATAACAAAAAATGAGCTATGGTTGTTCCAAACTTACTTGCGATATTTTCGGTTTGTGCGCTGCGATCGGCAAAATCACCCAAGCTACTTTGGTCGGGCTCCCAAGTGAAATAATAAGACACCATGGACGCAAGAAGAACAACGGCAATCAAAATAATCGATAGACCGAAAAGGATTTGTCGCTGACGGGAACGCAATGTTGACGTTGAATCTGTCATGTTGAGACAAAATTACGCATTCTCAAAGACAAAACCTCCTGGGTCATGAAGAGAGTCGTTTGATTTTGATGTGGAAAGCGGCAAAGAACAAGGTCATAAAGGGGCTTAACCAGTTGAAAATCGCATAGAAAAAATACTGACTCACATCCACGCCCAAGACCCCAGACTGATAGGCCCCACAGGTATTCCAAGGGATCAACACCGAGGTTACCGTACCAGAATCCTCGAGCGTACGACTCAGGTTTTCGGGTGCGAGATCACGATCTTGATAGGCCTTTTCAAACATTTTACCCGGCACAACAATAGACAGGTATTGATCGGAAGCGGTGATATTGATTGCCAAACACGAAGCAACCGTACTGGCAAATAGTTGGAAGGTGGACTTGGCCATGTTGAGCAGTGCTGCGCTAATCGTTGCCAAAGCACCAATGGCATCCATCACGCCACCAAAAACCATGGCGCAAATGATCAGCCAGATGGTCCCGAGCATGCCTTGCATTCCGCCAGACTGAAAGAGATCGCTCAGGGCAGGGGAAGTGGTTTCAATTTGAGTTGAAACGGTAATCGCGTCCATAATCACCTGATAAGTGCCAAATACACTTAATCTGGATTCCCCACTCAAGGACAACAACAGTTCTTGTTGGAAAATCAAAGCCGCAAGAGCACCCAAAAGTGTACCCACAAACAAAGCCACCAAAGGCGGTGTTTTTCTGACAATCATCACAATAACTAAAATGGGAACGATAAACAGGAATAAGTTGATCGTAAACACCTCATTCATTGCGGTTAACAGTTCTTGTGAATTCGCCAAGCCATCAGCGCTAAACCCAATTCCTAAGATGATAAACACAATCAGCGTCACCACGATACTCGGCACAGTGGTATGGGTCATATAACGGATATGGGTAAAAAGGTCTGCGCCCGCCATAGCAGGGGCGAGGTTGGTCGTATCGCTTAAAGGCGATAGCTTATCCCCAAAATAGGCACCCGATAGAACGGCACCAGCAACCATGCCTACAGGAACGCCAAAGGCTTTTCCAATGCCAATGAGGGCAATGCCAACGGTTGCGGAAGTTGTCCAGCTACTGCCTGTTGCCAGAGAAATCAACGCGCAAATGATCACGCAAGCAGGTAGGAAAATAGAAGGATGAAGGATTTGTAAGCCGTAGTAAATCATGGCTGGAATCACTCCGCTGATCAGCCAAGTGCCTGCCAATGCCCCGACAAACAATAAAATCAAAATGGCTCCCGTAACCGATTTGAGGTTGTCCGCCAGCTTGTCGAGCATGGTTTTGTACGAAATTTTATTGGCAAAGCCCACCACAGCAGCCACCGCACCGCCGAGAAGGAGGATAAACTGGTTGGAGCCCGATAGGGCATCATCGCCATAGACCAGCACGTTAAAGGCCAATAGGCCAATCAATACCAAAAGGGGGAGCAGGGCGGTTTTAAGGGATAATGAGGACTTCATAACGGTTTATTTGGGTTGTAAGGGGAGAGACACCTCAATTTGTACGTTTTCATCGATTTGCTTTCTCACCAAACTCGGGATTTCAATGCCAAAGTCTGAAGTTTTGACCGAAAAGGAAGACGCCAAAGTGATTAGCTCATCCGTCTTTGTGACAGTAGCAGACATATTGATGGGTTTGGTTACCCCATGCATATAGAGTTCACCAGTGAGTTCAACGGTTTGCGGTTGGTGGTTGAGGGTGGTTTTATCAAAGTCGGTGATTTTCCCTTTAAAACTCGTTTTAGGGTATTGGTGACTTTCGATATAGTTTTCGTTAAAGTGTTCTTCCATTAGGGCAAGGGGAAAGCGAAAGCCCCGTACAAGCGCCAAAACGGCGAGTTCGCCAGTATCCGCGTTAAGCAATGCCGACACAGCGGAGTGTGTTGCTTCGATGGGTTCAAAGGTGGGTTGAGACGCCTCAAAAGACATGCTCCCCGACTTGGTCATATACTTGGACTGCCCAGAAGCAATGGTAACTGCCAATAATAGAAAGGGGAGAAGTAGCTTTTGCATCAAATTTGTTTCTGCATGAAAGATACAAAAAGGATTGGGTGTTTGGTAAGTAGAAGAATTACTTTGTTTACTTCTTACTATGTACGCGACTGTTAGATTGTTTCGTAATATTCTCTTATTTTTTTGGCGATTAAAACTTTGCGCTCAGCAATGAAATCTTGATAGTTATCAAAAGTCATATCAAAGATTGATGAGGGAACACAATTTTCTTGCATATTCTTTAAAAGGTCTGACATATTTGTAATACCCGTAGGTCTTTCATGTTGTAGAACAGATTTGGTGCGGTTCTACCGTAAATTTAGAAAAAGTTTTTCAATCGCAAAACCCATATCTTTACCAAAACACGCCAATGACAAGTAAACGCATCTTTTCGGGAATAGTATTGATTCTGATGGCAATCGGATTCTACTACTATGCCTATAAAGACCACCGCAACATTGCCACCGAAGGAGCTGTTTATTCCGATACAGCAATCGCCCTAAAAGACTCAATTGTGCAAAACAATGAGGCCTTTCTCAACCAAACCGTAACAGTTTCTGGTATGGTTACGTTTATAGACGATCATAGCATCACCCTAGACGATGCCCTAGTGGCACAGTTTGCAACGGGTCACACTGCCCAACTCAATCAGCAACTCACCCTGAAAGGCCGTTGTATCGGCTATGATGATTTGTTTGAAGTGGTGGTGCTCGATCAATCCACGGTGATGGACTAGGTTGTACACCAATTTCCAGTTCGCTATCTTTGAAAGAGACTACACGATGATGAAACGACTTTCAACACTTTTTTTACTGTTATCCACACTGGCTGTGGCACAAACCGACCTTTTGGACGAACTCGATGCCGACCTCGACATGGGACCGCTTTATGCCGAATCTGCTTTTAAAGGGCTTAAAATCATCAACCTCGAATCGACCAAAATGGTGGACAAAGGGGAAATGTATTTTATCGTTGCTCACCGCTTTGGCAGCATTGAAAATGGCTTTGACGACTTCTTTGGACTCGATATTGCGTCCAACAAACTCCAGTTGATCTATGGCCTGAATGACCATATCAATTTTGGTGCAGCGCGCTCGTCCTATCAAAAGACCTATGCACTCCATACCAAGTTGCGTATCCTTCGTCAACAAACCGAGAAATCACCCGTTTCCATTGGTGCCTACGGTCAACTTACAATCAACAACCAACTCGATTTAGATTTGAATCCAGACTTGGATTTTAGCCACCGTCTGACCTATACCGCTCAAGCCCTCGTTTCCAGAAAGTTTAGCGAGAAATTATCCTTACAACTCTCGCCAACCCTGATTCACAAAAACCTGACGGAAGTTGACGATGAAAGCAATATGCAGTTTGTGATGGCTGCTGGCGGTCGTTATAAGCTGAGCAAACGCATCAGCTTGAATATGGACTATGGTTTGGTAACAAACCGACCAGAAGAACTCAACTACAACAATATGCTCTCCATTGGATTGGATATTGAAACGGGCGGACACGTGTTTCAACTCCATTTTACCAACTCCCGATCGATGCTCGAACATAGCTTTTTGACCGAAGCATCAGGCGATTGGTCAGAGGGGGATATCCATTTTGGATTTAATATCAGTAGAGTGTTTGATTGGTAGTCACTTTCGTATTACTTTTGTCTTGTAAAACAATCAAACTATGTCCTCATTTGACGTTGCTGTTATCGGATCTGGCCCTGGCGGCTATGTAGCAGCGATTCGCTGTGCGCAGTTGGGCCTGTCCACTGCCCTTATCGAAAAATACGACACCCTAGGCGGTACTTGCCTCAATGTGGGTTGTATTCCTTCCAAATCCCTTTTGGATTCCTCGCATCATTATGAGGAGTCGATTAAAAATTTTGCTACCCATGGGATTGATGTGGAAGGGGAAATCAAGATCAACTTTGGGCAGATGATGAAAAGAAAGTCAGAAGTCATCGAGCAAACCACCAAGGGGATTGACTATCTGATGGATAAAAACAAAATCACGGTTTTTCACGGTCTTGGCAAATTTGTCGATGCGACACATATCGAAATCGCAGGCAAGAAAAAACAGACGATCGAAGCCAAACACAGTATCATTGCAACGGGTTCAAAACCCGCAGTTTTGCCTTTTGTCACTTTGGACAAGGAACGAATCATCACGTCCACAGAAGCCCTTTCCCTAACCGAAATCCCCAAGCATTTGGTGGTGATCGGCGGTGGGGTGATTGGACTTGAGCTCGGTCAGGTCTATCGCCGATTGGGTGCTGAAGTATCTGTTGTGGAATATGCCGATCGCATCACGCCAATCATGGACAGTTCGCTTTCCAAAGAATTGATGAAAGTGATGAAAAAACAAGGCGTTAAATTCTATCTCTCACACCAAGTCAGTGGGGTAGAACGCAAGGGCGATGAAGTAACCGTCACTGCCAAAGATAAAAAGGGGCAAGACGTTACATTTACGGGTGATTACTGCCTGATGTCTGTTGGACGCAACCCCTTTACCGAAGGACTTGATCTACAAGCCGCTGGCGTT
>NHEI02000033.1 GCA_002171575.2 Flavobacteriaceae bacterium TMED81 | reverse complement strand
CTCAACTTCAAGATAAGGCAAGTTTTGTTCAGATCACCTCTTCAGGAATTCAAGAAAGCCATCCACATAACGTAGCCATTACAAAAGAAGCACCCAATTATTCTCGATAACCCAATGAAGCTTATTTATTTTTATTTATTCCTGCTTTTTTCTGCGTGTAGTCTCCCAACAAATGAAGAATCTGATGCAGTGGCNAGAGTAGGTGAAAAGTACTTGTTTAGTTCAGATTTCCAAGATCAAATTGGCCCGCGGTACAATGGAGATAGTTTACAAATTTCGAATCGTTTGATTGACGATTGGGCGGAACAGTTGTTATACCTTAAAAAAGCTGAAATCAATTTGAGCTCGACCGAAAAAAAACGACTCGACGAATTGGTAAGGACTTATCGCAACGACTTGTATGTCAAAACTTATAAGGATAAGGCAATCCAGTCGCTGTTGGATTCTGTCGTTGAGCCCCAAGAAATTCAGGATTATTTTGAACAAAACAAAGCCAATTTTAGAACCAATAAAGATTTATTGCGCGGGCGTTATGTTCGGGTTCGAAATGAAAATTATAATCTGCGCACGATTCGTCGTAGTCTTCGGCGTTTTAACGATGCTGACAAGGTTTTTTTAGACTCAATTGCTCTTCAGTTTACTACCTACTCTATGAACGATTCAATATGGGTTCAGGCCTCCCAATTTTTTAATCGTTTGCCATCAATTAGCGAAAGACGTTATAAAAATTTCTTAAAAAATAACACTTTCTTTGATTTACAAGATTCTTTAGAAGTATATTTGGTGGTGGTTGAAGAAGTTGTTTTACGCAACGATTTGGCTCCGTTGGAATATGTTATGCCAACGCTTAAACAAATTTTAATCAACAAACGGAAATTAGAATTAATGCGCCAATTTGATAGAGAAATTATTGAAGAGGGATTGCGTCAAAACACCTACGAAGTATATGAATAAGCGGTTTAGCACTCTGTGTGTATTATTTCTTTTCGGCAGTTTTGTTTCTAGTCACGCCCAAACAGATAGTATCTCACAACCCACTAGAATTAAAATCGATGGGGTTGCTGCTGTCATTGGGGATTATGTGATTCTTGACTCAGATGTTGATAAGGCCTACATTGACCTGGAATCTCAAGGAATACCAACATCCAATATCGAAAGGTGTAGTCTTTTGGGTAAATTGATGGAAGATAAACTCTATGCACATCATGCCGAACAAGATAGTCTAGAAGTAAGTGATGCAGAGGTAAATGATTACGTGGGCAGAACCATAGACTATTTTGTGCAAGAACTCGGAAGTATGGAAAAGGTTCTCGAATTCTATAAGAAAAAGGATGAGCAAAGCTTTCGAAGTGAATTGTTTGACATCAATCGCGTGCAACAACTCTCGCAAAGGATGCAAGCCAATATCGTTGAAGAAATCGAAGTGACTCCAGAAGAAGTACGAACGTTTTTTGATAAAATACCAGTAGACCAGCGTCCTGTTTTTGGCGCTGAACTTGAAATTGCTCAGATTGTTGTTGAACCCACTCCCACGGGAGAAGAGGTTGAACGATCAATCCGCATGTTGGAGACCATGCGCAACGATGTATTGGAAAATGGTTCGAGTTTTGCGTCCAAAGCAATTTTATACTCTCAAGACCCTGGCTCTCGATCTCGTGGCGGAAGATATACGCTTGATCGCAAACGCCCAGTCATGGTGAAAGAGTTTAGGGATCAGGCATACCGACTTCGTGAGGGAGAAGTTTCCCAACCATTCCAAACTGACTTTGGATGGCATATCGTAACAGTTGATAAGATCCGAGGGCAACTCATAGACGTTCGTCATGTTCTCCTTGTTCCAGAGATTTCTGCTAAGGAACTCAAAGATGCAAAAGACAAACTCGAGTTAATTCGCAAAAGGATTCAAGATGGAGAGATTAACTTTGCTGATGCTGCCCTTGAGTTTTCAGACGATAAAGACACTGCTGCTAATGGGGGTGTTTTGATCAATCCCGCATCTGGAGACACCAAATTTGAGCTAACCAAACTCGATCCAGCGATTTATAACCAAATTTTAAATCTACAGGACAATCAAATTTCTCCAGCAGTTTTAGACGAAGATCGTTCAGGAAACAAAAAATATAAGATTTTAAAAGTGACCAATCGTTACGACCAGCATCAAGCAGATTTTGCAACAGACTATGTTAAGATTAAGGACTTGGCTTTAAAAGAAAAGCAGTTGGACGCTATACAGAAGTGGATGCGTGAGAAAATTGATGATACGTTTGTCAATGTGAATCGCTCATACAGAGATTGTGATTTCTCCAATAAGTGGGTTCAGTAACGAATAAGCACCCTCGAACTAGATTCAAAATTATTCGTTTTTGCAATTGTATTTTTTAAAGTTCTGTTGTATTCAGCTTCCCATCAAAACCTTGACTAACAGTAGGATAATTGTCTGCTGTGCCTTATTTTTGTAAATAAAAAAAAGCTATGAAACAAGCCATGAAGTTGGTTCGTTTTTTATTTTCAACTCGACTTACAGCTATATTGTTTATTGTGTTTTGCGTTGCGATGGCTGTGGGCACTTTTGTTGAAAGCATTCACAACACAGCTACCGCTAGAATTTGGGTCTACAATGCTTGGTGGTTTGAGGCAATCATGGGCGTTTTCGTTCTTAACTTTATAGGTAATATTAAAAGATATCGTCTTCTTCGATGGGAAAAATGGCCTGTTCTTCTTTTACATGCCGCATGGATTTTAATTATTCTTGGTGCTTTTGTTACCCGTTATTTTGGTTTTGAAGGTGTTATGCCTATTCGCGAGGGAGAAACTACCAATACATTTTTAAGTGAAAAGACCTATGTTACCGTTTTGATTGACGGTGAAATGGATGGAAATCTCAAACGAAAAAAGCTTCAAGATGATTTTTTGTTTACCGAAGCAACCAACAATTCTTTTCGTTGGAAAAGCACCTTCGACTCCCAAGACTTTTCGGTAGAATATGTTGACTTTATGTCAAATGCTGCGGAGGATTTGGTCGAGGACCCTGATGGGGAGTTTTTTGTCAAAATTGTTGAAGCTGGTGACGGGACCCGCCATGACCACTATATCGGATTTGGAGAAATTGTTAATATTCACAATGTTTTATTTACGCTAAATAACCCAACAGATGGGGCAATCAACATTGAATGGGATCAAACCAATGATCGTTATAGCATAAACACTCCATTTGGTGGGACAAGCATGCAGATGGCAACCCAGACTCTTGATGAGGTGCCAGTAGACACAGAACTACCTCTCCACTTTCGGTCACTTTATTCTCTTGCTGGCATGCAGTTTGTGTTTCCCGATCCAGTGATTCAGGGGTCCTATCAAATCGTGAAAGATGAAGAATCTTTTCAGGATGCACTAACCCTTAAAATCACCACAGAGGGCGAGTCGGAAACCATACAAGTTCTGGGTGCAAAAGGGTTTACCAACGACCCCAAACAGATTTCCCTAGGCGGTTTGGATTTTTGGGTTCAATACGGTTCTTTACAGCATGAGTTGCCGTTTGCTTTAAAACTCAATGATTTTATTGCTGAAAAATATCCTGGAACCGAAAAAAGCTACAGTAGTTTTATGAGTAGAGTTAGCGTAGCAGATTACCCTCCTTTCGATCACGATATTTATATGAATCACATTTTAAATCACAAAGGGTATCGTTTTTTTCAAGCTTCATTCGACCCAGATGAGAAAGGAACTGTTCTGTCTGTAAATCATGATTTTTGGGGAACGTGGATTACCTATGTTGGCTATTTCATTCTTTATATTGGCTTACTTGGGATCATGTTTTTTGGAAAAACGAGGTTTAAATCTCTCTCAAAAACGCTTGAAAAAATAAGAGTAAAAAAAGCCTCATTAACGGCAATTGTCCTTTTGTTTGGTTTCTCTGTATTCTCTCAAACTCACCAACATGAATCGACAGCAATACAAGACCTCGATTCTACTTTGATGCGTCAAGCAGTACCAGTTGAACAAGCTGCTAAATTTGGAAAACTTGTCATTCAAGATTTTGGAGGGCGAATGAAACCAGCGAACACCTTTGCCTCTGAATTGATACGAAAAGTGAGCAAGTCAGATACATATCAGTCTTTGAATGCAGATCAAGTTCTGTTGTCGATTCAACAAAACCCGTTGTTATGGTATCAAGTCCCTTTTATTTATTTAAAAAGAGGAAATGACAGTTTGCGAAGACTCGCTGGGGTCGATGAAAAAGCAAAATACGCATCATTTGTTGATTTCTTTGACAAGGACGGAACTTACAAACTCGCTAAACCCTTAGAGGGTGCTTATAAAGCTGCCACACCTAACCAGTTTCAAAAAGATTTTATCGAAACCGATCGTAGGATTAATCTTATATATAGTGCGATTGAAGGTAAAGTTCTTCGAATTTTTCCAGTCCCAGATGATAAAAACAACAAGTGGGTTTCTTTTGCTGAGGCACCTGATTTTCCATTTGAAGGAGTTGATTCCCTTTATGTTGCCAATGTGATGCCGCTTTACATCGGGGCGTTGCGACAAGGTGCCTACGACCAAGCAGATGAATTACTAGAAAGTATATCGGGATTTCAAAGAAAATATGGCAATGATATCATGCCTTCGCAAGAAAAGATTGATGCAGAAATCATGTACAACCAATATGACATCTTCAAAAAGCTTTTTGCGTGGTACATGTATGTTGGAACACTGATGTTTTTGGTGCTCATTTTCCAAATTATATATGATGTCAGCATTTTTGGATTTGTTGTAAAGCTATGTATCGGTCTTATCATCCTTCTTTTTGTTGCCCAAACGGTCGGAATGGGTGCACGATGGTACATATCTGGTCATGCACCATGGAGTGACGCCTACGAATCGATGCTCTATGTTGCATGGGCAACCGTGGGTATGGGATTGGCTTTTGGGAGTAAATCCAAATTGACAATCGCAGCGACTGCTTTTGTAGCTTCCATGGTATTGATGATTGCACATTGGAACTGGATGGACCCTGAGATTGCGAATCTAGTCCCAGTTCTAGATAGCTATTGGTTGATGATTCATGTCGCCGTAATCGTTGGAAGTTATGGCCCATTTGCTCTGGGCATGATAGTTGGCTTTATAGCAATGATTTTGATGATTTTAACGACCAAGAAAACAAAAAATCGAATCCGATTAACAATCGATGAACTGTCAGTCGTCAACGAACTTGCACTCACCGTTGGAGTCGTGATGTTGACGATTGGAAACTTTCTCGGTGGCCAATGGGCCAACGAAAGTTGGGGAAGATATTGGGGTTGGGACCCGAAAGAAACATGGGCACTAATCAGTATTCTCGTTTATGCTTTTGTTCTACACATGCGACTGATACCTGGTTTGCGAAGCAAATGGTTGTTTAACCTGATGTCAGTTATCGCTTTTGCAAGTATTATCATGACCTACTTTGGTGTAAATTTCTATCTGGTTGGTTTGCATTCCTATGCAAGTGGCGATAAGGTGATTACGCCAAGCTTTGTGTATTATTCGATCGCTATCGTTTCAGTAGTCGGATTGGTTTCTTTCTTACGATATAACAAATACTTTGGAAAAAAATCTACATAAAAAATGGTTTTGGTATGCAATCATTGGACTAGTGCTTAATGGTCTGGGTTTGAGCGTGGTTGGAGAAGCAATTATTGCCAAGTCAAATGGCGAGGCATGGTTTTTGTTTGGCACATTTGGACTTATTCTTGTAAATTCGGGCTTATGTTTTTTTGGCACAGCAGTTGGTCTTCGCTACGTAAATCGTTCCTGATTTGTACGTTTTTCGCCGTTTATTTTAGTGCTTCTGGGCAGGAGAATCAGGGAGAGAATCCTCTTTTTTCAATACCTAACAAACCGATTTTAGGCATAATGACCAATGAAAATTCAATTGAGGATTTTTCATTTTTAAACAAAAAAGAGGAGCCCAATAAATCACTTTTTGCTAAAGAAGAATATTTAGATGCTTCTGCTCCTTTTCTCAAAAGGTTACGCAAAAGGGAGGAGGATAACGCCAATATGGGCTATTTGGGAGATACCTATTTGGGGGATGTAAACACAACTTCCAACAAAGCCATTATTGTATGCCGTGATTTTGAGTATGAGGATGGAGACCGTGTTCAAATCTTACTCAATGACGAAGTGCTAATACAAAACTTATACCTTAAAAATCAATATTTCATCATGCAAATCGATTTAAAACCTGGATTTAATAAGTTTGATTTTAGAGCATTAAATCAGGGGTCATCTGGCCCGAATACGGCAGAATTGAGGGTGTTTGACGAGGATCAAAAGCTACTATCCTCGAATCAATGGAATTTATCCACTGGCGCAACGGCAACTTTTATTGTCGTTAAGCAGATGTAATAAACAAATATTTCCAAAAAAAAAGGGGAGTAAATACTCCCCTAACATATTGATGTAAGAATTTTATTCTTCAGTGGCTTCTTCTTCAGTAGCTTCTTCTTCAGTAGCTTCTTCTTCAGTAGCTTCTTCAACTACAACTTCTTCAGTTGTTGCTTCTTCTGCTACAGTCGCTTCAGAGCTGTCTTTTGTAAAAAAGTATATGGCTATTGCTAGCGCAATAAGAACCAATACCCATAATTTATTCTTCATTTTGATTGTGTTTTTATATGTGCAAATTTAAATATTTCTATCAAAATGTGGCTAAAAAGTGAATTAACTTTATCCCAGTACGTGTGGCATGTATTTTTATCGTTTTTTTTACTAGTTATTTTATTGTATAAACGCTTGAAAGCTTAGCCGCTAATCGTTAACCCTTTTGAGATGTACTAAACAAGTTAATTTCATAAAATACTTTACTTTAATCAAATTGATTGGGAAATAATCAGTGTAAACTTTTGAAATTACAAATTACAAGTGTATAGCATTTAAAAAAGTAATTGTTTAGTTAGGAAAAACCTCGTATTGAAAAATAAAAAAGATTTAAGTCAATTTTTAAGTTATTTAGCTTCCTACAGTTGTTGCGTACAAAAATGTATTGCATAATTAGGGGGTTATTATGTTTTCATTTTTTTATTGATATTTGATAAATTAACTTGAATTTTTAATAGTAATAAAAAAATAATTTATTTAAATGATAAAATTTATATTTACATCCTATTTCATAATAGGNTGTTGAATTAGAAAGTTATAAATGAAAAATAAACTTTACCTCGCTATCCTTGTATTGTTTTTAACAAACTACAACTCAATATTTGCTCAGGGACATCTGATTTCAGGAACAATTGTAGATGAGAGTGGCACATCACTTCCAGGCGTTACTGTCGTGGAGGAAAACACAACCAACGGAGCTGTTTCTGATCTTGACGGAAACTATGTTTTAACCACAAGTTCCTCAGAAAGTTCTCTTGTTTTCTCTTATTTAGGATTTGATACACAAACAATTGCGATTAATGGTCGTCGCTATCTTGATATTATTTTAAATGAAAATGTTGAAAGTCTTGAGGAAGTTCAAGTCGTTGCCTTTCAAAAGCAAAAGAAAAACAGTGTTATTGGATCGATTAATACCATTAAACCCGCAGAGCTCAAACAACCGAGTTCAAATTTAACAGCTTCGTTTGCAGGTCGTCTCGCAGGAGTCATTTCATACCAACGATCGGGTGAGCCAGGTGCAGATAATGCAGAATTTTTTATACGCGGAATTACTTCATTTGGAACGTCAAATAGCCCTCTCATTCTTATTGACGGACTCGAAGTAAGTTCATATGATCTTGCTCGTGTTGAGCCAGACAACATTGCGAGTTTTTCGATCATGAAAGATGCCACTGCTACTTCATTGTATGGTGCAAGGGGTGCAAATGGCGTGATACTTGTAACTACCAAAGAAGGTGTTAAAGGGAAGGCAAAGGTTTCTTTTCGTTATGAAGTTGCACAATCCGCTCCCTCACAAACTCCTGAGTTTTTAGACGGGGTGTATTATATGGAATTGTATAACCGCGCATTGCGATTGCGAGACCCCTCAGCGCCTTTGGCTTTTAGTAAGAATAAAATTGAATCTACACGTAACGGACTTGATCCAGAAATCTATCCAAACATCAATTGGTATGATGAATTATTTAAAGATTCTACGACAAATAGAAAATTAAATTTAAACGTAAATGGTGGTGGTGACGTTGCTCAATATTACCTGTCCGCATCTCATAACAATGACACTGGGCTCCTCAAAGTTGACCCACTAAACAACTTTAACAATAACATCGACATTAATCTATCGAATCTTCGGGCCAATATCAATATCAATTTGACCAAAACAACCGAGATTGCTGTTAAGTTCAATTCATTATTTGAACGNTACAATGGTCCGATCTCTGATGCNGGTGGTATTTTTGGGATGGTTGCNCANGCAAGTCCAGTCAACTTTCCAAAATTCTACACCTTTGATGAAGAATCAAATCAAAAGTTTAACCATACTTTATTTGGCAATAAGGGGAACGGCGGTTTTGTCAACCCCTATGCGGAAATGGTTCGAGGCTACAAAAATCGATTTACTTCTACAATCTTATCACAAGTCCAAATCGAACAAGATTTAAGCTTTATTACAGAAGGACTTTCCTTACGTGCATTGGCTGCCATTAAAAGCTATTCGTCAACTGAAAACAGAAGGAGCTTTACTCCTTTTTTCTACGGTGTTTCGGAAGTTCAAACCGAGTCAGGAATTGAAAATAAGCTATATCAAGTTCAAGAAGGAACGGAATATTTAAACGAGAATCAGACAGATAACTATGTAAACAGCAATTACTACTATGAGTTTGTTTCTCAATATGATCGTTTGTTTGNTGACAAACANCAAGTTGGNGGATTAATTGTTTTTAATTTTAGTGAGTCCTTAAANACCATTTCAGGNGGGTCTNCTCTTGCAAATCTTCCNTCAAGAAANATGGGTTTGTCTGGGCGAGCAACTTATGGTTATGACGATNGNTATTTTGTAGAGGCGAACTTTGGGTACAATGGATCTGAAAAGTTTGCTGAGAACAATAGATATGGTTTTTTCCCTTCTGCTGGCCTAGGTTGGATTATTTCTAACGAATCTTTTTTCACATCAACCTTTCCGTCAATTTCATTACTTAAACTAAAATATACTTATGGGCTCGTTGGAAATGACAACATTGCCGCAGCCAACGANCGATTTTTTTATCTATCTGATGTGAACCTCAACGACGGNGGACGAGGATATGCTTGGGGTGAGGACTATGGGAACTATTATAATGGTTACAATATCAATCGCTACTCTAACNCCAATGTTACTTGGGAAGTTGCTAAAAAAACCAATTATGGACTCGAATTGGAGTTGCTGAATACGCTGATGATTCAAGTTGATTATTTTACTGAAAATCGAGAAAAAATTTATGAAATCCGGCCCGTTTTTCCAGAAACAGCTGGGCTCACTACAGTNGTTAGCAGCAATACTGGTAAAGTCAAATCCAGTGGTGTCGATGTTGCTGTAGACTATAACAAATCCTTTTCAAATGGATTTTTTATTACGGCAAGAGGAACATTTACTTATGCAACAAACGAGGTTGTTGTCCGAAATGAGCCCCAATACCAGTACGATTATTTAAGTGCTGTTGGTTATCATACCAATCAACCGAGGGGTTATATTGCGGAACGATTATTTGTTGATCAAGCAGACATTGATAGTTCACCTGAACAATTTAATGGTTTGTCTGGAAATCAGAATACTTATCTTCCTGGAGATATCAAATACAAAGATGTTAATGAAGACGGTAAAATCAATGAATTAGATCGCGTGCCCATAGGTGATCCATTTGTGCCAGAAATCATTTATGGATTTGGTGCTTCAATGGGTTATAAGGGAGTTGATTTTTCCTTCTTTTTTCAGGGAGCTTCCAAGTCTTCTTTCTTTATCAACCCCGATAACATAGCCCCATTTATCAACGAACGCAATGCGTTGAGTGTGGTTACCGAAAATAACTGGACCGAGAACAATCCTGATCCTTATGCCTTTTGGCCTCGATTATCTACTGAAATCGTCGATAATAATAATCATGACTCCACTTGGTGGCTTGCTAGTGGTTCATTTATCCGATTAAAAAATGTCGAATTAGGATTCACCCTTCCCGATTCTTTATTCAAAACCAACTCTGTTGATACAAGGTTGTATTTGAGTGGTTTGAACTTACTAAATATAAGTTCCTTTGATTTATGGGATAGTGAGATGGGAGGAAACGGACTAGGGTATCCGCCTCAACGTGTAATAAATGTTGGATTACAGCTAAACTTTTAATTATGAAGAATTTATATAAACATCTT
This sequence comes from Flavobacteriaceae bacterium TMED81, assembly GCA_002171575.2. GTDB lineage: Bacteria > Bacteroidota > Bacteroidia > Flavobacteriales > Flavobacteriaceae > UBA724. Next base: position 3,537 of record NHEI02000033.1, on the reverse strand, counting down.
CTCGGATTAATGATTCTTTTCAGCTTTTTAGGTTGTAACGATTATTTGGATATCGTACCAGATCGAACGCAAGAAGTGTCCCTGATGTTTGAACGTAAGGATGCGGCTTACACAGCGCTTGCAACTTGCTATAGTTACCTTCCACAAAACGATGATTTATATGGGACTTTCGCACTGGCTAGTGATGAAATCACGATGCCCTTTGCAAAAGAACCAAACTCGATCAAACTCATGAAAGGAGAACAAAATGCAGATGATCCCATCATGAGTTATTGGAGTGGATACGGAGGCGGTAAATATCAAGGATCATTATGGGACGCCATTCGCAGTTGCAACTCGTTAATCGATAATATTGATAGTGTTGTTGATATGGATCAAGAAGAGAAAAACAGTTGGGCTGCCGAAGCCAAGCTTCTCAAAGCATATTACCATTTTCTATTGGCTATTCATTATGGTCCAATTCCAATTGTGGACTCTAATTTACCTATAGATTCCTCAGATGAAAAACTTCGTGTTTTTCGTGAGTCTGTTGATGATGTTTTTGCCTATATCCTTCAAACAATCGATAATGCTGTCATTGATTTACCAGAACGTATTATAACAACTAATGATTTGGGTCGAATGGATCAAGTCATTGCACATGCCATCAAATCAAAGGTGGCTCTATATGCGGCAAGTCCTCTTTTCAATGGAAACTCAGAGCTTTACAGCGATTTTCTAGATCATCAAGGAAATCCATTTTTCAATCAAAATGTAGATGCCTCAAAATGGGAAGTTGCAGCGTCTGTCGCTGATGAGGCAATTAAAGCCGCACTGTCTCAAGGCGCATCGATTTATAATTTCACTGAGACGCCGAATCCATATGATGTTAATAATTTTGAGGATGATTTCTATCAAACGCTCTATGATCTTAAATATTCTATTACTGATAAGTGGAATTCGGAACTGATATGGGGAGATTCAAGCCCTGTGAATAGTTGGTGGAGAATACAATCTGGTGCATTAATGAAAAATCCAACTGCATCATCAGTTGAAGCTGCTTGGCAATGGCTATCACCAACGCTGCGTATAGCTGAGTTGTTTTACACAAAAAATGGACTTCCGATAGATGAGGATTTGGATTTTGACTATGAAAATCGATATGAAGTTGTACGTGTTGAAAGAGATCAAAGCCAATACGCCAGACCATTTAATAGAACGGTTCGTTTACATTTAAATCGAGAACCTCGTTTTTATTCTTCGTTAGGATTTGATACAGGACAGTATCGTGCTTGGGGAGAGCTCTGGAATTTACGCATGCGTAAAGGGCAAACCCATGGAAGGATAGCACAAACGAGTGACTATCTTATAACGGGCTATGCTTTAAAGAAATTAGTTCATCCAGATTCAGAAGGCGATACCTATGACAAGGTTGTGCGCTACCCTTGGCCGAATAGTCGTTTAGCTGAACTCTATCTTAACTATGCAGAAGCCATGAATGAAGCCTATGGACCAAGCCAAGAAGTTTATGACGCATTAAATGTTGTACGAGAGCGAGCAGGCATTCCACATATAGAAACCATTTGGAGTGATGCAGCAATTGTAAAGACACCAAACAAGCACACGACTAAAGAAGGATTGCGAGAAATCATTCAAAAAGAGAGAATGGTTGAACTTGCCTTTGAGGGGCATCGCTACAATGATATTCGCAGGTGGAAACTAGCTGAAGAATACTTTAACACAGCTGTTTTTGGATGGTCTGTAGATGAAAGTACGGAAGCTGAGTTTTACCAACCGATACAAGTTGGCCTTCGATCATTTTTAAGTCCAAGGGACTACCTACACCCGATTAAAACGAGCGAGTTAACTACTAATCCAAATTTAATTCAAAACCCATATTGGTAATGAAAACATTCTCAAAAACCCAGCTAATTTTTAATAATTTAAGAGCCATTTTACCAATCGTTGGTCTCATTCTCTTAGGGTGTGAGGAATCCAATAGCGGAGATACAACCCCTCCAGGAGAACTAACAGTCGTTTCAACCACACCCACCAATGGCGGTGGAATTATTACATACGAGTTGCCACAAGATGATGATATTCTGTTTGTACGAGCCGATTATACAAATGCCCAAGGTGAGGATGTTTTTCGGGTATCAAGTAAAAGCAATAATCACATTGAAATTTCAGGCATGATTGAAGCCGAACCAGTTGAGGTATCATTACGCGTTGTTGATGAAAACGAAAATGAATCAAATAGAGTTACCGTTTCACTTACTCCAGAACGTTCCTTTATATATGAAATTCTTGAGAATGTTTCATTGACAGAAGATCTTGGTGGTGTTCGAGTGTATTGGGAGAATCTAGCTGAAAAAACTGTTTTTATCTATTTCTACATTGAGGTTGATGGAGAAGATGAAGTCCGCATATTGTCTTCAAGCTTAAAAACAAACTCTCAATTTATTCGAGGGTTGTCTGCAGTGCCAACAAATATTTCAATAAAAGTTGAAGATTTTGATGGTAACACCACACCAATAGCGGAACTGGGAGAATACACACCACTATTTGAAGAGAAGATTGACAAAAGTACCTGGTCGCTAGTTGGCAACCTTTCCATCAATGGAAATGCTTACGAGGGAAAAACTGTAAACTTTTGGGACGATATTGTTGATACTGCTGCAACGAATTCTGACAATAGCTATTTTATCATTAACCGTAGTGATAACGGAGGTGTATTGCGCTGGCCGCTTGACATTGTAATTGATTTAAACAAAACCGTAAAAATAAATCGTTTTAAAGTCTGGCAGCGTGCATATTGGTACAATGGTCCTGATGCAACAACACCTTATTATTATCAAGAAGAAAACCTTAGGGAATTTGATTTGTTTGTCAGCAACGATAAAATCGAATGGGAGTTGTTAGGCTCTTTTGATATTGGAGATCCGAAAAACAGTGAGGGAGAGATTTCAGCCGAAAAAATAGAAGAAGCTGCATCTGGCCATGATTTCAATCTAGATGAAATCTCACCAAATTTCCGCTACTTAAAGTTCAGTATACGATCCAATTTTGGTAGTGATTCGTTTACACACGGATCAGAGATTTCAATCTTCGGAAGAGACAATTTATAGTTTACGGATGTTTTTATTTTTTATTATTTCGTCTCTTTTTACGATCCCTAATGATTCGATACAAGCAGCATCTAATATCCATGTCTATACAACCGAAAGCCAATCAAATATCAAGTTGGTAGAATCCAATGCAGCCCCGGTATTTACATCTATACAACAGCCAAAAGAAGTTCATTCTGGGATTTTCGTAAACCCTAAAGTCACTTTTCAAACATTTGTTGGCATCGGGGCAGCCCTTACTGATGCCGCTGCGGAAACATTTTACAAGCTTAACAAAGATCAGCAGGAAATCTTCTTAGATTCTTATTTTTCTAAAGATAAAGGTATAGGCTATACCCTTGTTAGAACCATTATTCATAGTTGTGATTTTTCCACTGAAAGCTATACATACATTGAAGAGGGAGATGAAAGTCTAGAATCATTTTCTATT
>NHEI02000032.1 GCA_002171575.2 Flavobacteriaceae bacterium TMED81 | reverse complement strand
TACACCCACACGAGCCGAAGTTAACGATGTTGCCAACTCGGTTATGGACGGGGCAGATGCTGTAATGCTTTCAGGTGAAACCTCTGTTGGAAAATATCCCGTTGAAGTAATTCAAACCATGCGTAAAATTGTTGTGGCTGTAGAAAACTCTCCGCTCATACAAGTGCCGCTAAAAGCACCCAAGACTAGAAATGATCGTTTCGTTACAAAGTCGGTGTGTTACCATGCTGCAACCATGGCAAACGAAATTGAAGCAAAAGCCATTTGTACACTCACAAATAGTGGGTACACCGCTTACCAAATCTCTGCTTGGCGTCCGGATTCTTCGATTCTTGTCTTTACTTCAAACAAACGCATCTTATCACAACTCAATTTGTTGTGGGGGGTTAAGTGCCACTATTATGATCGTTTTGTTTCTACGGACGAAACGGTTCTGGATGTCAATCAAATTGCCAAGGAAAAGGGTTATGTCAAAGCTGGAGATTCTCTAGTAAATCTGTTGGCAATGCCTGTTGCCAACAAGGGAATGGTNAACACNTTGCGGGTGTCGGTAATTAAAGATTGATTAAAANGCCAACTTGAGNTGNGCTTCNACTTTTTTCTTTGTTGANGGTTTTTTGAAATTACTCAGGGANATCCCNAGCAATCGCACCGANTTTTTGAGTTTTTCTTGNAANAANAATTCTTTNGCGATCTCCAAAATCACGGCAATATCTGCGGTATAATACGGAACGGTTTTAGATCGGGTCTGGGTGACAAAATCACTGTATTTTATTTTGAGAGTAATCGTCTTTCCGCTGATTTTGGTTTTGAGAAGGCGTTGATCCAATGCGCTTGCAATATCTTCAAGGCGGGAAACCATAAATATCTCACTGGAAATGTTTTTGTCAAAAGTGCGCTCTGCGCCTACTGATTTTGGTTTGCGTTGTGCGCGAACGGGGCTCAGATGAATCCCGCGTACGACATCGTAATAAAACTGGCCTGATTTACCAAAGTGTTTTTCTAGGTTCGACAGACTTTGGTTTCGCAAATCTGCCCCTGTATACCATCCTTTTCGATACATTTTCTCTGCCGTTACCTTTCCAACACCGTGAAACTTTCGTACGTCTAAGTCTGATAAAAAGTTGATAACCTCTTCAGGNGGTATGGTTTTTTGACCATTTGGTTTATTGTAATCGCTAGCAACTTTTGCCAAGAACTTGTTGATTGAGATTCCGGCAGAGGCAGTAAGCCCTGTGAGCTCATAGATTTTGGTTCGGATTTCCTCCGCAATCAATGTTGCAGAAGGAATCCCTTTTTTGTTGTTGGTAACATCCAAATAAGCCTCATCAAGCGATAGTGCTTCTACCAAATCTGTGTATTGATAAAAAATGGAATGTACGACCTTGGAAACCTCTTTATATCTCGAAAATCTAGGTTTAACAAAAATCAAGTGGGGACACAGTCGCCTCGCAACCTCACCTGACATCGCGCTTCTTATCCCAAATTTTCGCGCTTCATAGCTAGCCGCCGCGACAACCCCACGCTCAGATCCGCCACCAACCGCAAGGGCCTTGTTTTGGAGTTCTGGATTGTCACGCTGTTCAACAGATGCATAAAACGCATCCATATCGACATGTATGATTTTTCGGGATTGATCCATTGTCAAATGTAATTATAGATTGCGTTGTAACACAATAGCCAGAAATATATTCCTATTTTTGAGCCATTGTGACAAATCGACAAAAGAAAATCAACGCACTCCTTCAGCAAGACCTTGCAGAAATTCTGCATCTTTTTTTGCGCAAAGAAAACATACATAATCTTATCGTCTCGGTAACCGCTGTTCGTGTAACTCCCGACCTTCAAGTCGCAAAAGTTTATTTGTCTGTGTTCCCGTTTTCTGATGCCAGTCGAATTTTGAGTCTGATGGAAGAGCAAGGTGGCGCAATTAAAAACCGTCTTGCGGAGCGGATTCGAAACCAGTTGCGCATTGTTCCCAATCTTTTGTTTTTTATTGACGATTCTCTTCAACAAATCGAAAAAATCGACCGTTCGCTTCAGAACCCTGAAAACCCCTTGAAGTCCTAAGCTTGCTATGTCGTTTTCTCTTTTTGTCGCCCGTAGATATCGGTTATCATCAACCAAATTCAACACCGTCCGACTCATCAGCCGCTTTGCATCTTTTGTAATCGGAGTTGCTGTTTGTGCTTTTTTTGTGATTCAATCTGTTTTTTCTGGGCTTCATGATTTTGGGCTTTCCTATTCTAGCTCCCTTGATCCTGATCTGAAAATACGCGCTGTTGATTCTGCTTCATTTGTGTTGGCAGACTCTGTAGTTACACAACTCGAAAAAATAGAGGGNGTCGGAGGGAGTGCTCCTGTATTTTCCCAAGAAGTCGTATTGAGATTCGAGCAACAAAACAAGTTGATTTCCCTTCTGGGTGTTGACGATCGCTTTGATCAGTTATTTGCTGTTAGTGATCAAATTCCTGTTGGGCGAATGGTCTCCGACGCTGGTGAGGAAATTCTATTGGGTTATGGCACTGCCATTGAACTTGGCGCTGGTCTATATGACTATGATGGTTTTGTCGAGTGTTTACTCCCAAAACAAGGGCTTATCAATCCGCTTGATCCCAATCCCTTTGTGTCGCAATGGGCAACCAATGTTGGCTTGTTTCAAATCAGCGAAGAGGTTGATTATGGTTATGCCTTTGCTCCGATTCGTTTTGTCAGAAACTTGACAAACGCTTCTGCTGACACCTATACCGAAATTAACATCAATCTCGTTGAGGGGGCAAAAGTAAATGATGTGATTGATGGGGTTCAGGCTACACTTGGGGCTTCGTTTGAGGTGATTGAAAAAGAAGCGTTGAATCCNGCGCTNTACCGNATGCTTCAAACTGAACGAATCGCTATTTATCTGATCCTTNCACTGGTGNTGATCATNGCATTNTTCAATGTTGTGGGGGCTGTNGTGATGATGGTTTTAGACAAGCGCGAACANCTTCAAACTCTNCATGGAATNGGTTCTTCCGTNCGNGAAATNCGANATATTTTCTTTTATCAGGGCATGCTTCTCAGTGGNGTTGGAGGNNNTGTTGGGTTGCTTATTGGAATTGNTGTTGTNGTTGCACAGTCCGTTGGTGAGTTTATTTTTGTTCCGGGAACACAATTGCCATACCCTGTTCGTTTTTCGTTTGAAAACCTTATGGCTTTGGTGGTAATTTGGGCGGGGCTTAGTGTTTTGGCCGCGTGGATTGCTTCTGCGGTTGTGCGCCCACGGCTTTTGCGCTAGAACGATAATTCCGCCTCTCCAAAAACAGATTCAACCTCGTCAAAAACTGCAAAAACATCGGCAGAATCGTCAGAGGTGACCATTTGTTGTCGGTATTCCTTAAAGTGAGGGATTCCTTTGAAATAATTGGTGTAGTGGCGACGTGTTTCAAATACGCCCAATTTCTCTCCCTTCCATTCAATGGACATTTGCAAGTGGCGTCTCGCCATCTCAACACGGTCTTTTATGTTTGGTGGTGACAGGTGCTGACCCGTTTCAAAATAGTGCTTGACTTGTGCAAAAAACCAAGGGTTTCCAATGCTTGCCCGGCCAATCATCGCGCCGTCTAGTCCAAACTCGTCGCGCATAAGCACCGCTTTTTCTGGACAATCAACATCGCCGTTTCCAAAAACTGGGATATGCATCCGGGGGTTGTTTTTTACCTCCGCGATCGGATGCCAGTTCGCTTCCCCTTTATACATCTGTGCCCGAGTACGCCCATGAATGGAAATCGCTTGCGCTCCCACATCTTGTAACCGTTCTGCAACCTCTACAATGTGAATACTGTCATGGTCCCATCCCAAGCGCGTTTTGACGGTAACCGGCAATGCGGTTCTCTCGACAATGGCTTTGGTTAAAGACACCATTTTTGGAATGTCTTTTAAGATGCCCGCTCCTGCCCCTTTGCAGACTACTTTTTTGACTGGACAGCCATAGTTAATNTCAATAATATCTGGCTTTGTCTTTTCGACGATGTCAACCGCTTGTAACATCGAATCTAGGTTTGCNCCAAAAATTTGAATCCCTACGGGTCGCTCTTTTTCATAAATGTCGAGCTTCATCACACTTTTAGCGGCGTCTCGAATCAGACCTTCACTCGAGATAAACTCCGTGTACATCACATCCGCACCCTGCTCTTTACAAAGCGCGCGAAAAGGTGGGTCACTCACGTCCTCCATCGGAGCAAGCAACAGCGGAAAAGGCCTTAACTCGATGTTTCCGATTTTGGCCATTAGTCCGCGTTTGGTTGATAACGGTTTTCGATTTTTGATACGATGTCTTCGTCAAAAACTGCATCTACTTCTCCGTCGTTTAAAATGTATACCCGTGGTGGGCTTTCACCGATTAAATCAAAAAAGGCATTCACATCGATTTCAGCATACGGAAAAGCACTATTTGTCATTTGCTCAAATTGCTCAACGGTTGTTTCCCCTTCTTTAAAATAGAGTGCATAGGTGTCGGGAAGTAGATTCTCTTTTTGAAGTTTTCCAAGCTCCTCGCTCAATTCTTGACAGTGTTCACAATCCAAATTGAGAATGGAAATCATTTTCTCCCCCGATGACAAATCAGTTCTGCCTGAATAGGTAAAAAAGGTGTAATCGTTTATTGGAAACTCCCCTTGGTTCGGAATAGGTAAAAAGCCCCACATAGAGGAGATAAGAACTGCGACACCCCCTAAAAGAGTGGTTTTATTTGTCGGTTTTGAGTCGCCTTTGATCCACAACCAAACCGAAACCGCTAGCATCAATACGTTTTTAGCAATCGATTCGGCGGGCGACATGGAAATCATTTCTCCAAAACACCCACAATTTTCTGTATCCCCGATAGCCCATAAATACCCAAGATGAAGGGTAAACCCAACCAACATCAAGCTGGCAATCGCCATCAGCTGCTTGGTGTAATAGGGAAGAAGCATAAGAAGTCCGAGAGCAAACTCAAACCCGATAAGGAAGCGTGCGGCGTGTTGTGCTTGACCCCTGCTTGACAACAAGCCCTGATCGATCAGCGTGATTTCGAAAAAGCCAGGGCCGACAAACTTGGTGTAAGCGGAAAAGATAAACACAAGCCCAAGGAGAATGCGAAAAGCGTTTTGTATGCGTTTCATCGGTTCAATTTTTTTCAAAAATAATCTTTATTCGCATTTACAGGGTGCAATTAAGTATCTTTGTTGTCCTTTTGACTCGTTGATGAAACACATTCGGAATTTTTGCATCATTGCCCATATCGATCATGGTAAAAGCACCTTGGCTGACCGTTTGCTCGATGCAACTGGTGCGGTTACTGAACGAGAAAAGCAAGATCAACTTCTCGATAACATGGATTTGGAGCGTGAGCGTGGAATCACAATCAAGTCCCATGCGATTCAGATGAACTATACGCTCGACAGTCAAGACTATGTATTTAATCTCATCGATACGCCTGGTCACGTGGACTTTTCTTATGAAGTTTCCCGCTCGATTGCTGCCTGTGAGGGTGCGCTATTGGTGGTCGATGCTGCGCAGAGTATTCAGGCACAAACCATTTCCAATTTGTATTTGGCTTTAGAAAACGACTTGGAAATCATTCCTGTTCTCAACAAGGTCGATTTGCCTTCTGCAAACCCTGAGGAGGTCACCGACGATATTGTTGATTTGTTGGGTTGTCAGGCAGAAGAGGTGATTCACTGCTCTGCAAAAACAGGTCTTGGTATCGAATCTATTTTGGAAGCTATCGTAGCACGTATTCCTTCTCCCAAAGGGGATAATCATGCCCCTTTGCAAGCTCTTATTTTTGATTCTGTTTACAATCCATTTCGTGGGGTGGAAACCTATTTCCGTGTCATGAATGGCCAAATTACCAAAGGGGACCGGATCAAATTTATCGCTACTGGAAAAGAGTACAACGCCGATGAGGTCGGTTCGCTCAAGCTCAAACAAGAACCACGAAAGCGTGTAGAGACGGGTGATGTGGGTTACTTGATCACAGGGATTAAAGAGGCCAAAGAGGTCCAAGTTGGAGATACGATTACCTTGGCCGCAAGTCCCACAGACTTACCGATTGATGGTTTTGAAGAGGTCAAGCCCATGGTATTTGCGGGGATTTACCCTGTTGACACAGAAGATTATGAAGAGCTCAGAAACTCCATGGAGAAGCTGCAGCTCAACGATGCATCTTTGGTCTTTCAGCCCGAAAGTTCAGCTGCACTTGGCTTTGGGTTTCGCTGTGGGTTTTTGGGCATGTTGCACTTGGAAATCATTCAAGAACGCCTCGAGCGCGAGTTTGATATGTCGGTGATTACAACCGTTCCCAACGTGTCCTATCACGCTTATACCAAAAAGAACCCTGATGAAATTGTGTTGGTCAACAATCCAACAGATCTCCCCGACCCTTCAATTCTCGATCATGTGGAAGAGCCCTTTATCAAGGCGTCAATCATCACCAAGGCCGATTATGTCGGGAATGTGATGAGTCTGTGTATTGAAAAACGTGGGCAAATCACGAATCAAACCTATCTCACCCCTGAACGTGTAGAGTTGTCCTTTGATATGCCCTTGGCAGAAATCGTGTTTGATTTTTACGATCGGCTCAAGTCGGTTTCTCGTGGTTATGCCTCTTTTGATTATAGCCCAATCGAGTTGCGCGCTTCCAAGTTGGTGAAGGTAGATATTTTGCTCAACGCCAGCCCTGTCGATGCCCTATCAGCTTTAGTGCATACCGACAACGCTTATACACTCGGAAAGAAAATGTGTGAAAAGCTCAAAGAGTTGATTCCAAGACAGCAATTTGATATTCCGATTCAAGCGGCGATCGGTGCCAAAATCATTTCTCGTGAAACCATCAAAGCGGTTCGGAAAGACGTAACCGCCAAGTGTTATGGTGGTGATATTACCCGAAAGCGAAAACTCCTTGAAAAGCAGAAAAAAGGGAAAAAGAAGATGCGCCAAGTCGGTAATGTCGAAATCCCACAACAGGCCTTTATGGCGGTTTTGCAGTTGAACGACTAACCTTTATTTTCCCAACCTCTTTTGTTTCGTAAATTTATTTAGTACTTTTCAATTGAAATGAAAAGTAAGACAAACCTTGTTCGCACATTGAGTCTGCCTTCCGCCATCGCAATTAGTATTGGCGGTATGCTCAGTGGTATTTTTGTGTTGCCAGGTGTGGCTTTTGGCATCACAGGACCCTCTGTCTCTTTGGCGTTTTTGGTCGCTGGAATTTGCATTATCCCTGCTGTGTTGTCCAAAGCAGAATTGGCAACCGCTATGCCCAAATCAGGGGGAACCTACGTGTATATCGATCGTGCTTTTGGCCCTCTTTTTGGGGTCGTTTCGGGAATTGGGTTATGGTTGTCGTTATTGCTCAAAAGTGCTTTTTCTTTAGTGGGGTTAAGTGCTTATTTGTATGTGTTGGTCGAATTGGATTCGTTCTATACCACCATCGTGGCGATTGTCTCTCTGCTTTTGGTTTTGGTGCTCAATCTCTTTGGGGTTAAAAAAGTAGGAAACGCCCAACTCGCTATTGTTGGGGTTAGTGTCAGCTCTTTGGTGGTGTTGATTACGGTTGGGTTTAACAGTATAAGTGTCGTTCCGCCAACAGAATTTTTATCGGATGGTACCCTTGGCTTTTTTGGTGGGGTTGCCTTTTTATATATCTCCTATGCGGGAGTAACCAAAATCGCTGCTATTGCTGGTGAGATTTCTCAGCCAGAAAAAAACCTTCCACGTACCATGATTATTTCATTGCTGCTTATAATGGCTGTATATGTTTGTGTGTCGANGGTGCTTGTNCGTTTTGTCGATGGGGCTGNTCTATCTACCGACATCCGACCAATCTATACCGCCGCAGCCGAAATCGGTGGNCCNATTGCGGGATACATCGCTGGAGTTGTGGGGGTAATGACTCTGCTNTCCATGGCAAATTCNGGTTTACTTGCNTCTTCACGNTTTCCTTTTGCNATGGCACGCGACGGGGCTTTGCCTACGGTTTTTAGTTCGATCAGCAAACAATATTTGACCCCTGTTTTTTCAATCATCATNACTGCCGTTGCNATTGCTTTGGCCATTATCTTTTTGGATGTTGTGAAAATCGCCAAGCTCGCCAGTGCCTTTAAAGTGCTGATGTTTGTAGCCGTCAACCTTGCGGTGATTGTGTTTAGAGAAACGAACGCCCAATGGTATCGTCCCAAATACAAATCGCCTCTTTATCCTTTTGTGCAAATCTTTGGNNTTTTAAGCGGCTTGTTTTTGCTGGCTTTTCTCGGGCTTCAAGCGTTGTTGTCTGTGTTGGCNGTTTTTGTCATTGGCTTTTTGGTGTTCTTGGCCTATGGTCGAAAAACCAACCGCAGTGGTTTGTTATCAAACTATGGGATATTCTCTTTCCTTTTTNGAGGAAGACGCGCTGGGACATCAGAAACAGAGCTCGATCAGGAAGAGGTTGTTGAGGGNATTTACAGCTNTGATTCTCAAATCGTCGTTCCCTTACTCGGTGACGAAACCTCACCCGAAATGATCGTTGAAGTGGCTTCTTCGATCAACACTAAAGACAGTGTGAATGCGATCAACATCATAGAAGCGCCCGACCAAACCTTTTTGGAAGATGTGAATCTGATCAGCCCCAAAGATGAATCTGTCAAAAGACGTATTTTGTCTCTTCGCGAGTCCAAAAACACCAANGTTACTTTTGAGAGTCTNCCCACGCATGATGTGGTTAACACCATCAAAAACATCACTTCGGTACAAAAATGTGAGTGGTTAGTGATGGGTTGGGGCGGTCGTGAAAACACTGGTATTTTGGTTCGAAACCCTGTTGGGTGGGTCATCAAAAACATCAATGCCAACCTCGCGTTATTTAAAGANAATGGGGTAAGAAATATTTCAAAGGTTGTGCTGGCCGTTCGTCCAGGAAGAGAGGGAAATAAATTTATCCGTGTTGCAGATCATATTTGTAAGTATTACGGTGCGAGTTTAACGTTGTTAAACGTCATTGGTAAAGATGCCAAAAAAAGTGTAGAATCAAAGCTACACGACGATAACAACNGCTTATTAAAAGGCNTNTCCCGTGAAGAAAATAGTGTGGTCATAAGAAGCAACGATGTAGTTGGTGTAATTTCTGAGGTCTCTGCCAGTTATGATTTACTCATTATCGGATCGCANGAAAAAAGTGCTTGGTACAATGTTTTGCTCGGTCTAAAATCGGATCGATTTGTCAAAAACTCTGTTTGTTCAGTTTTGCGGTTAACCATAAGAGATTAGCATGAACCTATTCCCAATCGTTGCGGGTCGTTTCAAACTTGACGGTGGTGCAATGTTTGGTGTTGTGCCAAAGTCGATCTGGCAGCGCACCAATCCTGCAGACGAAGACAACCTGATTGATTTATGTGCNAGGTGTTTGTTGATTGAGTCAGGTGATCGATTGATTCTAGTCGATACGGGAATGGGNGACAAACAAAGCGAACGTTTTTTTAATTACTACAAACCTTGGGGAAATGATAATCTTGTCGATTCTGTCATAGGTGCTGGTTTTCATCCAAATGATGTTACNGATGTCTTGCTAACCCATTTACATTTCGATCATTGTGGGGGGTGTTTTACTTGGAATGCTGACCGCACTTCTTTTGTTCCTGTNTTTCCAAATGCGGATTACTGGTCAAATGAGTCTCATTGGCAATGGGCCACCCAGCCNAACNCTCGTGAAAAAGCTTCCTTTTTGAAAGATAACCTAAACCCGATACAAGAGTCTGGTCGTTTGCGATTTATTGANAAAGGTAAAGACAATCCTTTGGGTCTAGACCTTCTTTTTGTAGATGGGCATACGGAAAAACAAATGCTGCCGATGGTGGATTGGAAAGGGGAAAAACTTGTCTTTATGGGAGACCTTATCCCTACTGTTGGCCATATTCCCNTACCCTATNTCATGGGATATGATGTGCGTCCGCTACAAACGCTTGTTGAAAAGTCTGCTTTTTTAGATCTTGCAGCTGAAAACAACTATTTGCTTTTTTTGGAACATGACCCAAACACCCNTTTGGTGCGGGTTCATCAAACAGAAAAAGGGGTCCGCTTANNGTCGAGCCACCAGTGGAACGAATTTATTTAANTTCAATCTTATTATGAAACATCTTATTTTACTTTTATGTGCGTTTTCCTTTGCGCAATCTCCCTATNCAGGNTATTGGCAACAGGAAGTCGATTATGTGATGGATATCCGTATGGATGTGGAAACNTTTCGATATAGTGGAACACAACAGCTCACCTATACCAACCACTCACCCGACACCCTGTCCCAAGTTTTTTACCACTTGTATTTTAACGCTTTTCAGCCAGGGAGTGATATGGANATACGNTCCAGAACCATCAAAGACCCCGATCCGCGGGTTGGGGACAGAATCAGTAAACTCAACGATGATGAAATTGGTTTTTTACATGTGAGTGATCTTGAGCAAGATGGATTGGCNGTTGCTTATGAGGAGGAAGAAACCATTTTGGTTGTTGAATTGGCTACGCCTTTACTTCCTGGGAATTCTACTGTTTTGGATATGGTTTTTGAAGGTCAGGTACCTGTACAAGTTCGCCGAAGCGGGCGGAACAATAAAGAAGGGGTTGATTTGTCAATGACACAATGGTATCCAAAATTGGTTGAATACGACAAAGACGGTTGGCACCCCAATCCGTATGTTGGGCGTGAGTTTCATGGGGTTTGGGGTGATTTTGATGTGTCCATCACCATTGATCGCAANTACGTAATCGGTGGGACTGGTTACCTACAAAACCCTGAAGAAGTCGGTCATGGGTATGCGGAAAAAACAAAAAAATCAAAATCCGAAACCTTGACATGGCGTTTTGTTGCGCCAATGGTTCATGATTTTGCTTGGGCAGCGGACCCTGATTTTATTCACGATATGATTTTAGGCCCAAATGATGTCGAACTACACTTCTTCTACCTCAACAANCCCGATATTCTTGAAAACTGGAAACAACTCCAAGGGGATACTGCTAAAATGCTGGCTTTTTTTAATGAAAACATCGGAGAGTACCCTTATAAACAATACTCTGTTATTCAAGGAGGAGATGGGGGAATGGAATATCCCATGTGCACACTCATCACTGGGGAACGGGAGTATAAAAGCTTATTTGGCGTAACCGCTCATGAATTGGCGCACAGTTGGTTTCATCATTTGTTGGGTACCAATGAAGCAAAATACGCTTGGATGGATGAAGGATTTACTTCTTTTTATGATATGCTTTGTGAGTCCGCAATCTTAGGAACAGATAATCCGTATTCCAGTTTTTATAGTCGCTATTACCAGCTTGTAAATTCTGGTGTTGAGGAACCCTTAACAACTCACGCTGATCGGTTTCAATATAACTTTGCTTATGGGGTTGCTAGTTATTCAAAAGGTGCTGTTTTCCTCGCTCAGCTTGGATATATTATTGGTACAGACAACCTCAGGAAAACAATAAAAAAATATTATGAGGTGTTTAAATTTAGTCATCCCACACCAAATGATTTTAAGCGGATTGCGGAAAAGGTTTCTGGCATGCAACTGGAGTGGTATCTAAACGACTGGGTTCGCACAACGAATACCATTGATTATGGTGTTCAACAAGTTGAAGAGAAAGGCCAAAAAACAAAGATTACTTTAGGGCGCTTTGGGAATCTACCGATGCCTGTTGAAGTATATGTGGAAACGTTTGAAGGATCTACTTTTTATTACTATATCCCATTACGGATGATGCGAGGAGAAAAGTCGTTTTTCGATCAAGAAGTCACTAGATTAAGTGATTGGTCTTGGGCGAATCCAACCTATCAATTTGAAATCGAAAATCCTTTGGCTGATATTAAGGTTATTCAGTTGAATCCAACAGGGCTTAAAGCGGATGTGAATCCAAATAATGATATTTACTCAATAGAATAATGGCTTCTTTTCCTAAGCAAATACGCATTACAAATGAATCGCAACTTCAAACGTTATTCGATTCAGGAAAAAGCATTTCTTCTGGTGGAATTACGTTAAAATACATCCATAGTCAGACCGAATTTAAAGTTGGTTTTTCTGCACCTAAACGCCATCATACAACCGCTGTTACGAGAAACTTACTCAAACGAAGAATGCGAGAATCCTTTCGACTGCAAAAACATGTACTCGGCGATTCTTTCTATGGTATCGGCTATTTTATTTACAACAAAAAGGTCGTAAAAAGCAGTAGCGAAATTTATCAAGCGTTTACAACACTACTGACGAAGTGGAAGGATTCCGAAACATAGCAATGTGAGGAATGCCATCTTCAAGATAAGTATCTCCAACAGAAACAAAACCATTGTTTTGATATAGTTTTTCGAGATGATATTGGGCTGATATTTTTATCTCTGTTTGATCTCCTAATTCTTTGATAGAGCGCTTTATGAGTTCATCACCTAATCCTAACCCTCGATGTGATTTTTTAACCACAGCTCGACCAAAAGAATGTAGATCAAAATAATCGCCTGGCTTGAGAAGACGGCTGTGGGCAACTAAGAGATCCTTGTCATAACCCAACAGATGCTTTGCTCTCTGGTCCTTACCATCAATATCTTGGTAAACACAATCTTGTTCTACAACAAAAACCTCTGATCGCAAAGCAAGAATTGAATATAAAATATCTGTTGTGAGTTCACTCCAGTTATATATTTTCCAATCGAGTTTCATGTATCAATTTTGTCGATTCTTCGTTGGTGTCTTCCTCCTTCAAACTCGGTTGATAAAAAATGATCAACGATTTCTTTTGCTTCTTCTAAAGAAATAAAGCGAGCTGGTAAACTTAAAATATTAGCATCATTATGTTGACGGGCAAGAGCAGCAATATGAGAATTCCAACAAAGAGCAGAACGGATACTTTTGTGTTTATTTGCCGTCATATTTGCGCCATTTCCACTACCACAAATTATGATGCCAATATCAGATTTATGACTAGAAACATCATCGGCAACAGGGTGGATTGTATCGGGGTAATCCATACTATCTTCATCGTCGGTTCCGTGGTTGATAACAGTGTGCCCTTGTGTGGTTAAATAAGATAGTAATTCTAACTTATAATTTGTTCCTGCATGATCGTTGCCGATAGAAATATTCATGGGTTGTGTTTATTACAAAATTAGCTAACTTTTTTGTTGATAGAAATGTTTATAAACTCATGGTTATCAACAAGCTTTTCCTTCTGTGTGTTTTTTAAACGTTTTGTTGTTTTTAATTGACATGTTTTAAACAATTATTCTTGTGTTATAAACAACTAATATAAGAAGGAAAATTAGAGTTATCGTAGATATTAACAAGCTATTATAATCACTTAAATATTATTTTAAAAAGAAAGATAGTAATGATAAATAGAATAAAGTTGATAAATCACAAAAGCTTTTAATCAGTTCAAGATTTATTGTTCTAAATTGCACCTTCTAAAACATGGGTAAAAAACACACAACAAAAGATGCAATCCTCAACATTTTGCTCCAACAAAATGGAAGTCCACTCAACTACAAACAAATCTGTAGTCGTTTGTCAATTCATGACCCTAGCGGAAGGAATCATATCGCCAAGTCTTTAAAAAAACTAAAAAGAAACGGCGTTATTGAAGAACACGGAAAAGGAAAGTACTTTGTTAAACCTCCTTCATATCTTCATGAAGGAACTTTAGATGTAAACAGTCAAGGGAATGGATACCTAATATCTGATGAGTTTGCGGATGACGTGTTTATTGATAAGCGACATTTTAATAAGGCATTTCANGGCGACACCGTTTCTTTCAAAATCATACCATTAANAGGAAAGCGAAGAAAACAAGGATCGGTCGTCCACATTATCAAAAGGCAAAAAACACAATATGTGGGAGTTGTCGAAAAGTTTGACGATGGTTTTTCTGTACAACCAAAAAATATCAATCTACCATTTTTATTATCAAAAGAAAATATAGGAAAAGCAAAGTTGGGAGATGTTGTGTTGGTTTCCATACAAGAATGGAAACGGAAATCCAACTATCCACAAGCCGTTGTCAAAGAAATTTTAGGTACACCCGGAAACCATGAAACAGAAATTCATACCATAATGGCGACACATGGATTGCCATGGAATTTTGATAAAGAAATCGACGAGTATGCAATGCAACTCAAAACAGAGATTGGCAAAGATGAAATCGCAGAACGTAGAGACTTTCGAAATGTCTTAACGTTTACCATTGATCCAAAGGACGCGAAAGATTTTGATGATGCGATCTCTTTCAAAACCCTTTCAAAAGATTTATTTGAGGTTGGTATACATATTGCGGATGTTTCTCATTATGTNCAGCCAGGAAGTGTACTAGACAAAGAAGCATACCAAAGAGCCACATCGATATATTTGGTGGATCGGGTAGTTCCGATGTTGCCAGAGAGATTATCGAATCAAATCTGTTCCCTTCGACCAAATGAAGAAAAGTTAACGTTTTCAGCTGTTTTTGAAATCACCGCTGCAGGAGAAGTGAAGTCAGAGTGGTATGGTAAAACAGTGATTTTATCAGATGCGCGCTTTGCTTATGAAGAAGCGCAACATATGATTTCGTCACAATCCAAGACCATCCCATCAAAGATTTCTCTTACATCAGCAGAATATACCGTCAAGGAGGTTGTTTTTGAAGCAATTCAACATCTACAAAATATCGCGTCTACAAGAAGAAAAAATCGACTCAAAAACGGAGCGATCAATTTTAACAAACAAGAAGTTCGCTTTGCTTTAGATGATCAAAACAAACCAAAAGCGGTCTTGGTAAAAGAAAGTAAAGCAGCAAATCACCTGATCGAAGAGTTTATGCTTCTCGCGAATGAATCTGTAGCAACCTATGTTGGAAAACGTAAACAAGCGCCTCCTTTTGTTTATCGTGTTCATGACGAACCAGATGAAGAAAAGCTGGCTCAATTTGCACGAATCGCTTTTGGGTTAGGATATAAACTCAACTTAAACACTCCGNATTCAATTGCAAAATCAATCAATTCACTACTCCAACAGATCGATCAAAAGCCCGAAAAAAATCTGCTTGATACNCTCGCAATCAGGAGCATGAGTAAAGCGATTTATTCAACACAAAACATCGGGCACTACGGTCTTCATTTTACACATTACACTCATTTTACATCTCCCATAAGGCGTTATCCAGATGTAATTGTTCATCGCTTATTACAGCACGACCTCACTCAAAAACCCCTTTCAAAAACTGACGACCTAGAACAACAATTAAAACACTGTACAGATCAGGAAATTCTCGCTACCAAAGCAGAGCGTGATTCCATTAAATTCATGCAAGTCAAGTATATCTCAAAGTATATCGGTTCTACTCAAAAAGGATCCATATCAGGAGTCACAGAGAGAGGTGTTTTTATTGAATTGGTGGAGAGCAAATGCGAAGGATTTGTTCGCATACAAGACCTGCCGGATGATTACTATTATTACGATGCAGCTCAATTAAAGATGATTGGTCAACAAACCAAAAAGGAGTATCAGCTCGGAGATCCTGTTCAAGTCACGATCGTAGCAACAGATTTAATTAAGCGACAAATCGATTTATCGATTGCAGACGATTAGTTTTATTGTAATTTTGAATAAAGCTTACCCATGAAGAACCATTGGCTTGTTTTCTTTCTTTTTTCTGCAAGTGTTTTTAGTCAACAAAAAACAATAGGAGAGTTCACAGAACTCATCATCAAAGACGGATTACACGTTACGCTGATATCAGGAGACAAAAACGGAATTTCAATAACAAGTGAAAACGAAAAAGGCGTAACGGTAACGAATAAAGACGGCAGGCTCAAAATCAGCATGAAACCCTTTCAAACCTTAAAAGGAATTGACGCGAACATTGAGTTGTTTTTTTCTGGCGACATCAACAAAATAGACGTAAATCGTGGGGCCTATCTTTTTGTTCTAGACACACTTCAAACAGAAGAACTAGATATTTGTAGCAGGAAAGGAGCAGAAATCGAATTAAGTTTATTCGCAAAAAAAGTAAACTACACCGCAAATACAGGAGGTAAAATTATTGTAAGGGGAGAGGTAGAACAACAGCAAATTAGCATATCGTTAGGGGGAACGGTAGACGCACAGCGCACCTTGTCAAAAGAAAGTACTGCACAAATCACATTTGGTGGATCATGCGAGGTTCAAGCAACATCTTTATTTGATCTCACAACACGATTTGGCGGTATAGGTATGGTTCACGGAGACCCGCTAAAAACAGTTCACAATAAAACATTAGGGGGGTCTATTCTCTTTTCAAAACTTTCCGATGAGTAATGAATGATGTTCTTTCAGCACTACCCTTTTCGGTCCTGTTGATTTTTGCTACAGGCCCCCTNTTTTTCTTAATACTAGAAACAAGTATTAGCAAAGGGATCAAACCAGCATTTCTAATTGACTTGGGTGCGGTTTTCGCAGATGCAGTCTTTGTTCTTGTTGCCTTCTTAGGCACAAAATCCCTCCTAGCAGACATCAAAGACAACCCAAACCTATATATACTTGGCGGCGTATTGCTGATGGTTTATGCCACGATTAGCGCAATTACAACCATCCGAAAAAAAGAGGAAATATTCGAAAATGAGCCAATAGAACCAAAAGGATTTCATCTATTTTCATATTTCATCAAAGGGTTTTTCTTAAACATCATCAATGTTGGAACTTTTTTGTTTTGGCTAGGCTTGCTTGTTTCAATCGCCCCGACATTGGAACTAGAGATCAATCGCATCATCGTTTTCTTTTCAACTGTTATGATAGGCTATCTGATTTTAGGGTTTGTTAAAATCGTTCTTGCCAAACAGTTAAGCAAAACACTTACACCTCCTGTGATCTACAAAATCAGACTATCTGTGTGTGTTTTGTTGGTTATTTTTGGAATCTATTTTATTTACCAAGGCGCCCATACGCCAGAGTCAGACGTTTTGTTACCTTCGATAAATCAATGGAAGTAAATAAAGAGGCACCGAGCGGATTCGAACCGCTGTACAAGCTTTTGCAGAGCTCTGCCTAGCCACTCGGCCACGGTGCCAAATTCAATGGCAAAAGTAAGCTATTTTAATCAACCAGAGAAGACTTCACCCTTCCAACAACACGGAAACGGACTGTACATCACCCCCAATAGGTGGATTGATTTTAGATACCCGAACCCGAATATGAAGCAAATCAGTAACGTTAGACTTAATACGGTCGATAATCCGTTGAGCAACGTGTTCCAATAAACGAGAGGGCGATTTCATCTCGTCTACAATAATTTGGTGTAGGACAACATAATCTGGGGTGTCTTTTAAATCATCAGAAGATGAAGCAACCGTCAAATCCGCATCCACCCACAAGTCAACCCGATATTCACTCCCGATAACGGTCTCCTCTTTCATACAACCATGGTGGCTATACGTTCGGATGTTTTCTAAATAAATTTGACCCATATCTATTTTTAGCAAAGATAACAAACAAAGCAGCTCTTCCTGTGTGAATTAATTACCTTTGCCACAAATAAACACAGCGTGAACCCATCGAAAAACTTTATTGAACACATTATCGATGAAGATCTAGCGCAAGGCCTTTCTCAAGAGTCTTTGCGTTTTCGTTTCCCACCAGAACCGAATGGGTTTTTACACATTGGACATGTAAAGGCAATCTGCATCAATTTTGGTTTGGGCATGTCATATAACGCGCCCGTAAACCTTCGGTTTGATGACACCAACCCTGCAGCCGAAGAACAACTCTATGTTGACGCGATAAAAAAAGACATTCAGTGGTTGGGCTTTCGCTGGGACAAAGAATGCTATGCGTCCGACTATTTTCAAACCTTGTATGATTGGGCACTTGACCTAATCAAGTCAGGAAAAGCCTATGTAGATTCGCAAACATCAGAGGAAATCGCAAAGCAAAAAGGCACACCAACCCAAGCAGGTGAACACAGCCCGTATCGCACAAGAAACGCAGAAGAAAACCTGCTTCTTTTTACCGAAATGAAAGCAGGAAAACACAAAGAAGGAAGTCATGTTTTGCGATTTAAGGGCGACATGAGTTCCCCAAATATGTTATTGCGCGACCCAGTCATGTATCGAATTTTATTTCAATCTCACCACCGAACAGGCGATCAATGGTGTATCTACCCGATGTATGATTGGACGCATGGGCAGTCGGATTACATCGAAAAGATTTCACACTCTCTATGCTCATTAGAATTTAAACCCCACCGCGACCTCTATGAGGCCTTCCTAACCGAAATATACAAGACTGGCCTCGCACCAAAACAAAGAGAGTTTGCACGTATGAATCTCAATTATACCGTAACGAGTAAGCGCAAATTGATGCAACTGGTTCAAAACAAAACCGTTTCAGGATGGGACGACCCGCGAATGCCAACCATCAGNGGTTTACGAAGAAGAGGATACACAGCAGCTTCATTAAAAAACTTTATTCAGGCCGTGGGGGTGGCAAAACGAGAAAACCTTATCGATGTTTCTTTATTAGAGTTCTGTATCCGAGAAGACCTAAATAAAACTGCCCCTCGGATCATGGCCGTCCTTAACCCTATACGTGTTGTTATCACAAATTATCCACACGGACAGGAGGAGTGGTTAACTGCAGAAAATAATCCCGAAGATTCAGGAGCAGGAAGTCGCGAATTGCCATTTTCGAAAACCATTTTGATTGAGCAAGAAGACTTTCGTGAGGAAGCAAACCGCAAGTTTTTCCGCTTAAAACTCGGCAAGGAAGTGCGCCTAAAAAACGCATATATTATCAAAGCGGAGTCGGTAGAAAAGGACAATGAAGGAAAAATCCAAACCGTTTTTTGCACTTATGACCCATTGAGTAAAAGCGGAAGTGGAACAGAAGAAAGCCAGCGCAAAGTGAAAGGAACCCTACATTGGGTTTCGGAACAACACGCCCATCAAATTCAAGTAAGAAACTATGACCGGCTGTTCTCCGACTCCAATCCAGATAGACACAAAGACGCAGACTTCACAAGCTTTTTAAATGAAAACTCATTGACCGAACAACAGGCCTTCGTCGAACCAAATATTGGTGAGCCAGCTCCTGGTAAGAACTACCAATTCCAACGCCAAGGATACTATGTGGTTGACCCAGACAGTACGGAAACCAACACCATTTTTAATCGGACTGTTGGACTACGAGATAATTGGTCAAAAAAATAAAAAGACGCTGTTATTCGTTCTTTTTCGAACGNTCGTCTTCCTCTCTTTGCTTTTTCATAGCCTCACCAATTTGATTACTCGCCGTAAACGAGGCAACCATATTGTTTAGCATTTCTGAGCCTGCTTGCGGCGAATTTGGCATCAAAATCAAGTTGCTATTGCTTGCAGATCCAACGGACTGAAGGGTGTCATAATGTTGGGTAACTACAATTAGTGCAGAAGCCTCTTGGGAGTTGATGTTAACACCATTCAACACTTTGACNGAGTCCTCCAAACCACGTGCAATCTCACGCCTTTGGTCAGCAATCCCCTGACCTTGTAGTCGTTTGGACTCTGCCTCGGCTTTAGCGCGCTCAACAATCAAGATGCGCTGTGCGTCTCCTTCAAATTGTGCGGCAACCTTTTCTCTTTCAGAGGCATTAATCCGATTCATGGAGTCCTTGACTTGCGCATCAGGATCGATGTCTGTGACAAGCGTTTTGATGATATCAAACCCATAATTTACCATAGCGTCATTGAGCTCTGCTTTCACTGCAATCGCAACATCGTCCTTTTTCTCAAAGACATCATCCAAAATCATTTTTGGGACCTCAGCACGAACAACATCAAACACATAAGAGGTGATTTGATCTTGGGGAAAATCGAGCTTGTAAAATGCTTCGTACACCNAGTCTTTAATCACCTTGTACTGAACAGAAACTTTTATTTTGACGAATACATCGTCCTTGGTTTTTGTCTCGACTACAACATCGAGCTGTTGAATGCGTAAACTTACACGCCCTGCGACACGATCAATAATTGGAATTTTGAGTTGAAGTCCAGACTGACGAACTCCAATAAACCTTCCAAAACGTTCAACAATGGCAGCGGATTGTTGTTTGACGATAAAGAATATACCAAAGAGTAAAACAAAGGCAAGAAAGCCCAACAAAGAAGAAGTAATAATAGACATAATTAGCAGATTTTAGATTTCCACCAAAGATACTCAATAAACGACTATTCTATCGCTTTTAAAGCAGAATCAATACGGTCAACAACCTCTTCTGCACCTAAGGTGTCGATGAGCGAGAATAAGTCAGGGCCAGAAAGCGACCCCACGATCACAACACGCAGTGGGCCCATCAATGCACCAAGCCCGAGACCAGCACCTTCAGCGACACCAATTAACATGTTTTTTACTTTTTCTAGTGTAGTNTCCCCATCGCGCGAAAGCGCTTGAGCTACAGCTTGTAGAAGACTGGGTGTTTTTTCTTTCCAAACCTTCTTGAGCGATTTTTCATCATAGNTTTTCGGTCTCTCAAAAAAGANGTTAAGCTCTTGCCAGAGCTCAGTGGTTAGGACGACCCTTGGTTGAATCATCAATGCGATAGATGTTAGTTTGTTTTCATCATTGACGACAAACCCATGATTTTCGATAACGGCTTTACACAGACCACTAAAATCAGAAAGGGAGAAGCGTTGGATGTGTTGTTGGTTAAACCACTTGTTTTTCTCAGGATCAAAACGTGCACCAGCATGATGAACTCTTTTTAAGTCGAATAGTGAAACCAATTCTTCTAAAGAAAAAATTTCGTTTTCACTGCCATCGTTCCATCCGAGTAATGCAAGGAAATTTAAGACCGCTACCGCTAAATACCCTTCTTCTTTATAGCCCATTATTTCTCCTTTCCACTGTATTGGAAATACAGGAAAACCTAACCTATCCCCATCTCGTTTTGAAAGTTTTCCTTTACCATTTGGTTTGAGAATCAATGGTAAATGCGCAAACTCTGGAGGTGTCCAACCAAAGGCATCATATAACTTTAAATGTAAAGCCAACGAGGGCAACCACTCTTCTCCGCGTATCACATGAGAAATATCCATGAGGTGATCGTCTAAAACATTTGCAAAATGATAGGTCGGCATACCATCGCTTTTATACAGTATTTTATCATCCAATAATTTACAATCAATCNCTACGTTACCTCGAATGGAATCGTGACAATGATAAATCGAAGACTGTTTTTCATCCCACATCAAAAAACGAACGACATANGGGTGTCCGCCGCCCAGCTTTTCTTTTGTCTTTTCCTCTCCCAAAACCAAGCTGTTGTTTAGCTTCATTCGATTGTGCCAATTATAGATAAATGTTTCCCCTTTTTTTTCGTGGTTATTACGATGTTGCTCTAAACTTTCGGAAGAATCAAATGCATAATATGCAAGTCCGTTTTCAACGAGTTCAAGGATATATTTTCGATATACATCGCGCCTTTCACTTTGACGGTATGGACCAAAACTTCCGGGGTGGTCGGGGCTCTCGTCGGGTTCAATACCAAGCCATGCTAAACAAGATTGGATATATTCTTCTGCACGTTCAACAGAGCGTTTCTGATCGGTGTCCTCAATACGCAATACAAATTTTCCATTGTGTTTTCTCGCGTACAAATAGTTGTAAAGCGCTGTTCGTACCCCACCGACATGGAGAGGTCCTGTTGGGCTTGGGGCGAAGCGAACGCGTACTGAATTGGTCATGCCAAATTTTTTGTAAAGATATCGTCTATTCATGATAACACGAAACCAAATAAATAATACCACAAAACACTTATAAACAGATAGTTATAAGTTTTTACTGTTTTCTATATTGGCTTACAACACCAGAAACACCTACCTTTGTACTGTGAAAAAGATTACGTTACAAGCACAAAATCAATTTTCAGTTCAAAACAAAGAACAGCTTTTGAGTTGGTTGTCGGATTGTGTTTTGCTATTGGACAAACAAATTGGGGATATCCACATTGCACTGATGGATGATGATGCCTTGTTGGCCCTCAACCAAAAACACTTAGATCACGACCATTACACCGATGTGATTACATTTGATTACTCTACCGCAAAGGAAGTTAATTGTGATATTGCGGTATCGACAGATCGTGTTTTAGAGAACGCTACACTTGAAGGTGTGAGCGTAGAAAATGAACTCGCAAGAGTCCTCATTCATGGCATACTTCACTGTGTAGGCTACTCTGACAAAACCCCAAATGACAAACAGGTCATGCGGAAGAAAGAAGACGAATTGTTAAAACAGTTCCACGTGGAACATAAATCCTTGTAGGGCATGTTTGCGAAAGAATATGATGTGATTGTGGTTGGAGCTGGTCACGCGNGGNCTGAGGCCGCCGCCGCCGCCGCAAACATGGGNAGCAAAANCCTTTTGTTAACCATGAACCTGCAAAACATTGCGCAAATGTCTTGCAACCCTGCGATGGGAGGGATTGCTAAAGGTCAAATTCTTCGGGAAATTGATGCACTTGGCGGATATAGCGGGATTGTTACTGACAACACAGCCATACAATTTAAGATGCTGAACAAGTCAAAAGGGCCAGCGATGTGGAGTCCCAGAGCACAGTCCGACCGTATGCGTTTTGCAGAGGCATGGCGTCTGCGTTTGGAAGAAACTCAGAATGTAGATTTTTATCAGGAAATGGTAACCGACTTGCTCTTTGCAAAGACCGTGTTTGTGGGGTCAAAACTTCATTGGGCTTAGAGGTTTTTGCCAAGTCTGTGGTGCTGACAAGCGGAACCTTTCTCAATGGGCTGATTCATATAGGCGAAAAACAATTTGGTGGAGGACGCGCAGGCGAAAGTGCATCTTTTGGAATAACCGAAAGACTTGTAGAAAGAGGATTTATATCAGGAAGAATGAAAACAGGCACCCCGCCGCGTGTTGATGGCCGGTCATTGGACTACGCTAAAATGATCGAACAACCCGGCGATGAAAAACCCAGTACGTTTTCTTACTTGCCATCAACCCAACCCTTAAAAACGCAGCGATCCTGCCATATGACCTATACCAATCCAGAAGTACATGACTTATTGCGCGAAGGATTTGATCGTTCACCGATGTTTAATGGATGAATTCAAAGTATTGGACCACGCTATTGCCCGTCTGTTGAAGATAAAATCAATCGTTTTGCAGACAAAGACAGACACCAAATTTTTGTTGAACCAGAAGGGTGGAACACAGTAGAAGTATATGTAAATGGATTCTCAACGTCTTTACCAGAAGATGTTCAGTATCGTGCTTTAACAGCTGTTTCAGGTTTTGAAAACGTAAAGTTTTTTCGGCCTGGCTATGCCATAGAGTATGATTATTTTCCACCAACACAACTCAAACACAGTTTAGAAACCAAGCCCATAGCAGGTTTGTTTTTTGCGGGACAAATCAACGGTACTACAGGATATGAGGAGGCAGCCGCACAGGGGCTAATGGCAGGGATTAACGCTCACTTATATCATACAGAACAAGAACCGTTTTCTCTACGTAGAGATCAGGCATATATTGGTGTTTTGATCGATGATCTCATTACAAAAGGAACTGAGGAACCCTATCGAATGTTCACCTCCCGTGCAGAATACCGAACGCTGTTGCGCCAAGACAATGCGGATACCCGTTTAACCCCATTATCACACAAAATTGGATTAGCATCAGACGAAAGACTCGAAGTGATGGAAAAATCCCAATATCAAGCCGACAGTCTCATCCGATTTATGAAGAAAACGAGCATACAACCAAAAGACATTAATCAAATTTTACAATACAAAGAAACCGCTGAGATCAAACAACCCACGAAACTCGCTAAGATATTAGCGCGCCCACAACTCAAAATGGAAGATTTGCTTCAACTCGACTCAATCGACCATTATTTTCAAAAAAACACGACCACGCAAACGACTCTAGAACAAGCAGAGATACAGATTAAATATGCGGGGTACATAGAGAAAGAAGAAGCGCAAGCTCAAAAATTAGACCGGTTAGAATCCATTAAAATACCCCAGGGCTTTGACTATCACGCGATCCTATCGATATCGACAGAGGCGAGACAAAAACTAACAGAAATCCAACCACAAACGCTGTCGCAGGCGTCTCGAATCAGCGGTGTTTCGCCAAGCGACATCAGTGTTTTATTAGTCCACATGGGGCGCTAGGTTCCACGTGGAACAATGCCATTTCTACAATGAACAAAACAGTTTGTATTGACCATTTAGTTACAGGAGATTCCTTTGTTTTAGAACCCCATAACCACTACGATATTTTACAAACAACACCCCAACCGAAACAGCTTGAGAAATACTATGACCACCCAAACTATATTTCTCATAAAACACAAGGAACATCCATCTTCTTCGCTGTTTATTCGCGATTCAGACAATGGAATCACAACTACAAAATCAAGATTATCAACAAACACTACCAATCTAAAGGAAAACTGTTAGATTTTGGTGCAGGGACAGGGTCTTTTGTTGAATTTGCGAACACCAAGGGGTGGCAATCGGAGGGATTTGAGCCCAACACCAAAGCCCATGGATACAAAGCAAACTACCAACCCACATGGGCTAGCCCAAAATCCTATCATGTGATCACAGCATGGCATGTTGTGGAACACCTTCATGACCCCAGGGCGTTTTTTGAGCAGGCGCTCAACTCTTTAGCCGACAATGGCAAACTATTTGTTGCTCTGCCGAATTATAAATCTTGGGACGCAAACAAATACGGCTCAATGTGGGCTGCCTATGATGTTCC